>DAJV01000114.1 GCA_002496475.1 Vulcanisaeta sp. UBA163
CAATTCCAACAAGTGCTATTGCTAGTCCAAAGGCATTACTGAGTCCGTCGCTTATTAAGTATATCATGCCTATCGGCCTCGGTAAGGAACCAAGGGATACTAGGTAGGACCCACCAAGTACCAGTAGGTATGATGAATATATGAATAGTGGTATGAATGACACCGATGTGAGAATCATCGCTGCCCTGCTGTATTTTTTACCTATTATTCCAGCTATTACCGAGGCTATAAAGGGTAAGGCCAATGATGCTATTAATATGGGGTCGCTATGTATTGGTAGGTTCATGAACCATCACCTATTGCGATACCCTTCACAAATACCCCATCCTTGCATAATCGTATTAGGTAATACCTTTGTAATTTGGCGCTATTCATTAGCATACGTGCCTTAAGGAAAGACCGTATTTTTAAGTACTACCTTCATTAGTTCATCGAGGGTTAGAAAAATAAGAGGGGGCATTCGAGTATCATTAATGCAGGTATTTAGGCCCTATATTGATCACAGAAGATCTGCCGGGTTTTTGGATAACCTGAGACTTGGTAAGCAGAGGATCGAAGCTAAGCAAGTGATCCTTGCAATACTTAGGAAACTCGGTGCTCTTAAGGATGGAAGGAGGGGCTGGCTTAATCACCCAGTTGTTCTTATGTACTTCAATAATGGGCATCCCTACCTAGAGGATCTCACCAGGTATTTCTATGCAGTAGTTGATGAATGGGTGCGCAGGGGCTTTGTGAATAATGTTTCAATGGGCAATATTGAACTCCTACTCAGTAATGTGGATCATGAGGATGGGACACCAGTGACTGAGGTTATGGCTAGGGAGTACCGTAGGGTATTGCTACTTAAGGATCCCTGTTATTACGTGGATAAATTAAGCGAGGATGAATTGCTTGAGTTGTTAAATACAGAACCCGTGTATTTCAAGGGCATTAATACGTGGATTAGGGACGTCTATAGTTCATACATTGAGTTCATCAATGCTCTTAGGAATGGGCGGGTGCCCTGCGATTCAATATTCCCAAGGAGGTAAGTCATCCTTCTCGCCCGTCTCTCATCACTTCTCAGAACCAACGCGCCTAATCATTAATGGTACAGTACTACCTGTATATGTTTATAAGTACTCGCCCGTATAGCGCTATTGATCAGTGGGTATGGGCTGGAGTGATCTGTTGCGGGAGTTGGTTAAGGAGGGTCTATCTTCCAATCATAGGAGGCTTATTGTACTTGTGGGAGTTAATGAGGAGAAGCTGGCTAGGTATGCCGCTGACTCACTTATGGTGTTTTCATCACTAGTTAAGGATGCGCGTGGCCTGTACATGTACCAACCGGAGTATGCAGATGCCCAAAGAAGAATGAGTAGGTTTAAGGGATTTATTAATGGCGCCCCAGTGAGTATTGATTATAAGCTATATAAGGAGACCGACAAGTTGCTTGGTACTACGGTGGATTTCGCAATACTTGACCTGGTAAATGACCTGAAGCCGAATGATGTGGGTAGGTTGGGAGGCATTGTTAGGGGTGGCGGTATTTACGTGTTTATGATACCGCCATTAAGCGAGTGGATAAGGCAGTTAACAAAATTTCAACAAAGCCTTCTTGTCCCACAGTACGGTCCTGATCATGTTAGGCACTTCTTGAAGGTTAGGTTTTGGAATAAGCTAATGGATATGGATAAGGCATTGATTGTTAATGTGGATTCTGATGAGGTAATAAAGGGGCCAATTCTTGGTAATGTACAGCCTTGGAAACCCAAGGAAATAGTAATACCCGAAAAGGCAAGGTTCTCTAGGGTAATTTATGAGTTGGCCAAGACCCAGGACCAGGTTGAGGCCCTTAAGGCGATGGAGGTACTGATGGAGAGGCCGCCTAAGGGTAAGAAGGTTAATGTGGTATTAATTGCAGATAGGGGCAGGGGTAAGTCGGCGATTATTGGCCTGGCCCTGGCTGCCTTGACTCATAGGCTTAGGAAGGTTAAGGGTAGGGTTAGACTCGCAGTAACTGCCATGAATCCCAGTAATGTCTCAACCCTCATGGAATTCGTGGTTAAGGGCCTTAAGGCGTTGAACTATGATGTTGACCTAAGTTATCGGGGCAGTAATATAGTGTCAGTTAAGGTCGGTGTCTCAATCTTCATAGACTACATAAGGCCCTATGACATGCTCAGTGAGGAGGGTAGGGATATTGTTGTGGTTGATGAGGCTGCTATGATACCGTTGCCGGTGCTTTATGGGATCCATGACAGGTTTAATAGGGTTATTTATGCATCCACAATACATGGTTATGAAGGTGCAGGTAGAGGCTTTAGTCTCAGGTTCCTTAAGTACTTACGTGAGGATGAAAATACGAGGGTTATTGAGTATGAACTTAAGGAACCAATTAGGTATGCACTTGGCGATCCCGTTGAACATTGGCTATTTGACACGCTGCTACTCGATGCAGAGCCGGCTAAAATAACGAGTGAGGATTACGACTTAATAAACAAGCGTGGGTTTAACTACGTAATACCTGATCTAAAGGAGTTTTTCTTAACCAATGAGGATCAACTAAGGCAATTCTTCGGTATATATGTCCAGGCTCATTACAGGAATGAACCGGATGACTTGGGCATGATGATGGATGCACCGCATCATTTCATTAGAGCTCTATTGCTTAGTAATGGTAAAATAGTGGTGTCCGTGGAGCTGGCTGAGGAGGGCGGAATAAACGACGAGTTAGTAGACATGGTCGTGAAGGGCCTAAAGTTACCTGGTAATATAATACCTGACAGGTTGATTAAGTATTGGGGGCTCACGGAATTCGCTAAGTTAAGGGGTTGGAGGATAATTAGGATCGCCACGCATCCCGAGCTTCAGGATAAGGGACTGGGCACTGAGATGCTTAGGAAAATTGAGGAGGAGGCCAGGAAGAGAGGTATTGATTGGATTGGGGTTGGTTTTGGCGTTAATGCCAAGTTACTGAATTTCTGGATCAGGAATGGTTACATGCCGGTTCACGTAAGCCCAGAGAGGAATCCAATAAGTGGTGAATATAGTGTGCTACTTGCCAAACCCATTAATGAGGTTGCAAGAGACACAATAATATACGCTAATAAGGAGTTCAGATTGAGACTACTTAATTCATTGCAAGGACCATTTCATGACATGGAACCTGACGTGGTCAGGATGTTACTAACCGACTGGGGCCAACCACTAGACCCTAGCTATAACCCTAGACTTACTGATGCACAGATTAGGCGTTTAGTTGCTTATTCATGGGGTCCGATGACGTATGAAAATACCACTGACGCAATAACGGAATTAACAAAGACATATTACCTAAGGAAGGGTGTTGATGTTATCGAGCTTCCTTTGTTTTACGAAGAGGTTATTATATGTAAGGTTCTCCAGGCAAGGCCTTGGAAGGAGGCAGCAAGGGTTCTTGGTCTTAGGAAATCTACGTTAATGCTACTGCTCAGGGAGGTAGTTAAACCCCTTATTCAGTATTACATAAAATATACTGAAATACCTGAGTTCATGATAAGCGTTACTAAATCTCAAAGAAAAGGATAATCAAGGTAGAGGGATTCCTTTAAAATAGGTTCTCTATTTATTAAGTCACATGGCTAAAAATGGAAAGAGAAGAATTGTGATAGAGGTAGATGAGAGACAATATGAAGCATTAAAGAGGCTTAAACAAGTGCTTCATTCCCGTAGTTGGGCTGACTTTTTTCTAAGATGCTTGGATAATTCTCTCGTTATTAACGAAATCGTGGAAATACACAATGACATTAAAGACCTGGGCAGAACCATTGATGAACTAGCAAAACTAATTAGAGAGGAAGAGTAATTTGTTCATTATCTCTGGGCATTATTTCTCGTAATTCCCAATCAAGTAAAGAATAAATATAACTCAATTAATGAGAATCTGAATGCTAATAATGCTATTCAACACAATTGAGGAAGCCATTAGTAAACTAAGTACTATCAAGGAACAATTAATGCAATTAAAGGAAAAATATGGCAAGATCAATGAGGAGCTGAAGGTAAATGCTAATATCGAGGAGACGATCATGAAGTCAGGGCTTCAGCCATCACATAAGGTAATAACCATGACAGCAATACCATATTCCATAAATATACATATTGCACCTCACTATACATGGTTGGTAAACAAAATAGGTGTATTGAACAGTAATATTTATTACATAATTAACGAACTTGACAAAGTAAATAATTATTTAAATAATACAAAGTTTAGGAATGCCTCAGTGGCTATAATGATTGACTATGAGAGTAAGAAAACAAGGCTGGTGATAATGCCATGAGCGCCAACATAGATATTAGCATTAGTGTGGATGAACTACATAGAAGAACACTTGAGGGTAAAAAGAAGCTTGTTGAATATGTCAAGAGTTTATCTCTAGTTTATGACAAAGTAAATGAACAACCTGATTTACCTGATAAAAGTGAAAAAATGATCATTGACATACCTAATTCAATACCAATAGTAATATACAATGAACCATCAAGAGAGGCGTACAGGGAATTATTCTCCACGGCATTACTATTTCTTAAGCTGGAGTATGCGGTTTACGAGTCCATTGAGACAAGGTTAAGTAAGCTTAAGGGATTAGGATTTAAAGCAATGGTCAGGTACTTCAGTGATATACCCTCTGTGGTGGTGATAAACCTTGATAGTAGTAAGGAGCAGTAAGTTGATGGATGTAGTTACGGAATTCGGCAATAAACTCAACGAGATGCTTCAGGTCATTGAGGAAAATCATGCGTATAATCCTGATAATGATCTTATTAACAGGATAATTAGGGAATTGAGAAATAAGGGCGCAGCCACATTGGTTAAGGGCAATGCGAGTATTACATCTAAGGTTAACGGCATGGAGGTGACCTACGTATTAACAGCTGATGGTTATAAGAATATAATGCGCGACATCGTTAATTACTACACCAATATTTTAATATCTATTAAGCAAGTACTGGAACTCACTAATAAGTTGGGCGTGTCTGATGAGTATACGGTGATCATAAGCGACTCAGCCATTGATGTATTAATAGGCTATTCATTACCTGACCTGTCAGGAACATCACTACTAAGCTTACCTAATGTTAAGGAGACCATCGAGGTGCCTAGCGTTTTAAATAATATCAATAAAATGAGTGCTGATGAGTATGCCAAGATCATGGGCCTTGTCGATAATCTATTCTCATCACTGGGTAATACATCAAAGCGCATAGAAACAGTGGTTAAGCTGGATAGTATTGAGTACCCGGAACCGTTTAAAGTCCTTGAGAAAAAGGTGGGTGATGCATCATGATTATTGAGATTAAGAAATTTAATTCATTGAAAGAATTAATTCAATCTCTAAGGAATGAATTAAGCAATTCAAACGTGTTTATGTATATACTGAGGCAGAATTGGAGTGATTTACTAGGTGTTGAAAATAATGTTGCTTTGGCGAATGAATTATCTGAAACCATAAAGTTCATTGACGGAAGCGCAGAATTATTCTCTCTAAAATTTATTTACAAACCAGGTACTAATACCAAGAGTATTGTTATTAATGAGGCAGCTGGTTATGAACAGACGAAGGCTGCAATAATAAGGTCGATAATTTACAGGTTAGAGAACCTTAATAATATCAATAAGGATAAACCATTAATTGCATTACTCGTGGATTCAATACCGATAATTATAATACAAGGCTCTAGTTAAGTGTTTTCATTCACGAAGGGCTATAAACTTCCTGGGTATCCCATTAACATAAAGCACCAGGAGTTCTGTATTATACATGTATTGAGCGATCTCCGGGTCATGCGTTAATAGTTCCAACAGTTTATCGAATTCCTTAACGTAATTACTCAATATCTGCGAGCTTGTCGTCAAATCACCGGCTATTTCCTCAGGTTTTACGTAAATTACCAACTTATCGGTGTAATCAACCTTGGCTTTGGCCCTCCTCTGTTTCTTAAAGGTGGTTTTCTCACTAATTGTAAAACCTAAGGAAATAGCACTATTTTCATACTTCTTGATCCTAGACATCATGGCAGCCTCCTCATTAATTACGTCAATGTTGTTCTTAATATTCATATAGTTCCTTGAAATACTTAATATGGCATCTGACCAACTGTCATAATACTCAGCCCAATTACCCAGTAGTTCACTGGTTGTTGCACTATGCTTAAGTGTTTCAATGGATTTCTTGACATATTCTTCTAAATTCTTCGGATTAATTTGTTGGTCTTTTTCGACTTTCAATTTAGGCTTCGTTTTAGTGGTTTTTCTTAATCCTTTGGATTTTTCCTTTGTTTTGAGACCGAATACTATACGGATGTCTATGTTCATGTACCTGCTTACGATTATGGAAATTCCATAACCAGTAACAAAACCTATTATTGGGAGCAATATGTATCGTACATTTAGGTATTGGTTAACGGTTAGGTTAGGTATTATGTATGGTATTAACATGAGTATTGCGTAAATAATCAATAGGGGTATTATTACGGTTAATGGTGGTCTTATTAGTCCTAGTATTATCATTCCAATCATTATTGCAATAATTAGTACTGGAATTAGTATTATCATAAAACTTCACCCTTTAGTGCCAGTGATTGTGAAAGCAGTACTCTGCGGGGCATGCCGTTATCAAATTCAAGCAATACCATGCCCGTAAAATTATTATCATTGAACTCGCTCTTTATTTCCTCCAGTAATGAGTTTATGGACTCAATCCTTTCACTAATATAATCTAGGATATCCTTAATTTCGACTATTCTTTCCCTCCTAATGTTTATGTTGTTATCCTTTATCTCAATTACATCTACAAGGGAGCCCTTGTTTATCTCCTCCTCCAGTCTTTTCCTGGCTATCAGTAATTTATTCAATTCCTCGCTTAGGTACCTATTCAGCGATGCGAGATCTCTAAATCTGAGCAATACTCTCAACTTCACTCACCTCTTTCCCCATTATCCTGCTAATTACTGCATCTGGGTTTGTGTAGTAGGTCTGCACATATGTAGAGACATCCTCGAAGTTAAATACATTGTTTTCAGCCATCCAATTAACGACTTTTGCCCTAGTATCGATCTCCCTGAGCAACTCATCAATGTCCTTACCGGTCATGTCACTTATCTGCCTAATTAGGACGCTCTTGTCCACGTAAGACTCATGGGTATCATTCCTAGGGTTCCACCTAAATACCGTGTTAAACCTTATCCTGTCACCATCCATGTAGACCTCGCCAACCTCGGTAACCCTCCTCGTTAACCTGCCGCCAATCTTAACCCTCTTGATCATGACGAATATGTTCATGGCAGGTATATAGGCTGGCGGTATGTTCATTGGCGGGCTCATTAACCTATTAACGGCTGCTTCGAAAGATTCGGCATGCATCGTGGATATGCCGCTGTGTCCTGTGTTTACTGCTTGGAACAGAACGTAGGCCTCCTCACCCCTGATCTCACCGACAATTAGGTAATCAGGTCTCATTCTAAGTGTAGCCTTGACCAGGTCAAATAATGTAATTTCATTTATTTTTTCAGAGCCGTAACTCTGCCTAGTGACCAACCTAACCCAGTTCTTATGTGGTAGGTTTATTTCAGGTACTTCCTCAACAGTTATTATCTTCATGTGCGGTCTGATGAATGTTGCCATGGCATTGAGAAAGCTTGTCTTACCAGCCCCAGTAACACCAAGGACTAGGAATGACCTGCCATTATCCAGCATTACCCAGAAGTAACCCGCTATCTCTGAACTAATGTTTCCGGACTTAACAAGTTCGGTGAACGTTAGTGGGTTCTTCCTGAACCTCCTTATTGTAAACGTGGAACCACCTGGCGAGACTTCCTTCCTATATGTAACGGCTATTCTAGAACCATCAGGTAATTGAGCATCAACTATGGGTGCGGCAACAGAGACATGCCTACCTGAGAGGTGTATTAACTTTACAACTAGGTCATCCAGGGCTTGCTCAGTAGCTGGAACAATGTTTGTAGGTATTGACTCATACCTCCTATGAAACACGTAAACAGGCCTACCAACGCCATCACATGAAATATCCTCAATGTTCTCATCCCTCATTAGGGCATCTATAGGCCCGTAACCGAGCAAATCTCTCTCCATGTAGTATAGGAATTTGGCGAAGGATGATGGTGGCACATTCCTGAAGAGTCTCCTATATCGCCCAACGATCTTCTTTAATTCATTAAGAAGATAATTCTTAACATCCCCTATCTTAGTTAGTTCCTCGGGTGGTGGTAATTCAAGCATGACTATCCTTGTTAACTCCCTATAGACCTTCTGTTCCGTTGAATCGAGTTCTATCTCCTCAAGGTGGTACATTATGTCCCCTGTCTCCTCATTCTGGACTATTGTAGCGTAGGCAAATGGCTCGTATAATGGGTATCTCTCCAGTTCTTTAAATTGCCCAATGGGTTTTGTTAGTTGGAATTCCAGGCTCATTTTCAATTTATTAAATAATGCACCCTTAAAAAATACTTTCTGTCTCATAATTTCAGTAACTCTTCACGATGAGAAACCTTTATATAATCATTTTGCGAATATCATGATAATGATTACTAATAAATGGATACTATTTATGGCAATACCATTAATCATTTTTGCATATACAACATTAACTACATATGCAGATGCAATGTACGGACCAGCACCCACGCCCGTAGTATACACGGTGTACTCAATAAGTATGAACCTCACTGACTCAAGGCCAACAACCCAGTTTCTAACGAACATTGTCAGCGATTATCCACTTACTTATCGCGAGGATTCATTGATAATGAACACAACACCAGTATGGATAGCCACCGCCAACCAGGAATTCACATTATACATTACGAATGCATCAGAAACGACAACACAACAGGAAATTGTGCTTAATTCAACGGCCATTGCCAACGGTACTGGCGGCGTTAAATGGACAATTAAGGTGCCAGGAAGCCTGCTAAGTCCTCAACCTGTTTATGCTAATTGGTATGTGGTAATAATAGAGAACATAAACGGTATAAATTATGTGAGTTTCACCTTTGAGACAGCTAATGAAAGCATAATCCAATTACTAACGGAATTAAGTAATGTTGGCAGTTACCTAACGTCGATCAACGGAGAACCATACCACCTATGGCATTACTATTATGGTTTTAACCCAGCAACACGAAACGTTAGTAAGTACTATGAAGTAGGTTTACCTGGGTTAAGTATATACTACGCATGGGTTGGTCAGGGTGAGAATGCAAGTTCATGGCCAAGCCAGGGATTCCAAGAAGTACTTAATGTGTTTAGGTATGCGTTTATTGAATACGTTAATTCAACAACCATAGAGAATACCGAACTTACCTATAATGCATCTATAGGTGAATTAATGAATTATGGATATTCCATATACCAAAGACAAAACCTAATACCCTACGGACCCATAATATACCCATCACCAATACTCCTTCTTCCAAATGGCACAATTATAAACCCAACATGCCTACCAAACACGTACTACCTACTTGAGGTTAATTACGTGACGCAGTTTGGCTCCTCAATAACAGTTTATGAAGCAGAGAATAACCCAATGGGTTTATACATGCTTAACGGTTCACTGTTATTCGGCGGATACTTGCAGTCCTACGATTTCTTCAACAAATCTGTAATACCAATAACACCAGTGCAGTACCTATTACCAGTATATCAATCGCAGGTAACTAAGTTAACATCATGCAAACTCCAGGTATTCAGCAATGAAGATAGGTCATTAATTGATGCTAATAATGCCCTAGGCGTAAATGGAACCATTATAATCACTAACAATACAAAGAATCAAAATGTGCGATTACAGGGGCAGTACGGTCATGAAGGTAATGAAACACCCAAGAAATTACCTTACGACATTATGAGTGGGGTTTTCATTGGGTTAAGGATGTGAGTTTAATTATGAGATATTAATCAATTGCTACTCTTGTTGATTTACTACCAAGTTTCTGCTCGATACTATTCAACGCCTTTATTAGCAATGTATTGGTATTAATCTGCGCCTTAACGCTCAGGGCGGCCGCCATTGCATGCCCACCTCCCTCACCATTGAAGTATTGCGCTAATCCCTCGAAGACTTCGGCAAGGGATAATTTCTCCAGAATTCTCTTGTTGCTTCTACCAATCAACCTAACCTCATTTTCATGTTCCGAGGCCACCAGCGCCACATCGCAACCAGACCTAATCATTGTATCGGCCAGTGAGGATTCATAGGCATTTACATTGCTTAGGCATATTATGTACTCATTGATTCTGTAGGCTCTCATCCTCAATAGTCCCTTGATTCTAGCCATCCTCTCCGAGAAGGATATTTCCTCAGTCATTGCATTAATTATGTCCCTATAGTCCCTACCTGATAACTTGAGTAGCCAAGCCATTACCTCAAAGGTCTCAGGCCTAGCCCTACTCAATCTGCCACTATCGCTTAGGATACCACCAATCAGTAGCGTCGCGGCGTCACTGCTTAATGTAATTTCCAGTTCCCTAGATATCTCTGCAATGATCTCAGAGCAACTCGTGGCGCTTGGGTTAATTACGGCTAGTGCGGAGCTTATGTTATGCACTTCATGGTGATCAAAAATAATCACGGGTTTGTTGCCAATCACCTCCCTATACGCATTTAGCTGGGCATATGTACTTACATCAACTAGGATTACTAGGTCTGATGAGGCATCACAATTGCTTGAATTGTCATAATTAATACTGAGTCTATTTAAGAAGGTCTTAACCTCGTGGGATAATCCCTCGGGTATGGCGAGAAGTGCCTGCAGACCTAGTTTATTCATTAATTCCTTGGCTGCGAAGCCGCATGCAAATGCGTCCAGGTCAGCATGCCTATGTGTTATTACGCAGGCTCTTCGCGTATTCCTCAGCAATTCTTTCAATTTCTCCAATCGATAAGCCAACCAATTCACCCCTCTTAAACTTCTCCATTAGGTAATCCGCTATTTTAAACCCGAACTCAATGGCATTATTCATAATATTATCAAGACCGCTTAATAGTGGATTTGTGGAAACATCAATGCTTATTTCCAATGTGTAATTGATGGAGTCCGTGAAGCCCACATTAATAACAAAATCTTCAAGCAACCTCTCAGGAAGCTTACGCATTAAGTACCTATACACCTCTTCTGCAACCACATTGATTATTTCATTAAGTACTTCATTGGTGCTCATTATTCATTAACCACCGCCCTTAGCTGTACTAACGCCTCCCTGCAACTTCGCAAGAGCGTCATTAATCTGGGTCTTTAAGTCCTCTATTTGCTTCATTAACATGCTTTCCTGCCTTGACAGCGTCTTTATATGAAGCTCAAGCAGTTCCTTCCTATCCTTGAGTTCCTGAAGCGCTTGGTCCTTAGTGACCAGGACCAGGAAGGAACCAACTATCTTATATACCTTGTTCTCCGCAGGGATCTTCTCAATTTCAGAAATAGCCCTCTCAATCTCCTTAAGCTCACCCTCAAACTGTTGCTTCCTGACCCTAACACCATTTAACTGATCCTGCAGTGCCTGCAATTTCTCCAGGTCTGACTGTAGTGATGGCGGTAATGAACTCATTAGATTGCCACTTGGGCTAAGCCTTAATAAATATTAATCCACACGTAAACGCTAAAACACAATCGACTTCAAGCACCTAGATTAATAATCTCAAAAATTAAATATAGCGACTTCACAACTCCATTAACTAAGCTCCTTAGGCTTGCCAGATCCCTGGCGCACACTACTATGGTTACGCCTCCATCATCAACGCCAATACCTACAAAACCCCTGCTAAACCTCATCTCCTTCTCCAGCGTCTTGAATGACTTGATTATTAAATCCACATCGATATTCCTCAGTGAAAACACGGCCCTAAATGGGCACTCACCCAAGCTTAATCACCCTAGGCCTCGTGTAAGCTACATCACTCACCCTAATAAAGGGTCCAGAGGGACCCAAATCCCTACCATTAAGTACCTGGATCTCATAACCACTCATTAACCTACGTACCAGGAAAATAACGTCATACATGCCTCTAACACTCTCAAAATCATCCACCCTAATACTCGACAACTCAAGTTGTTCACTAAGTACATCTGTAACCTCCGCATACTCGCCCAGGGAGACTATGATACCGCTTCGCGCCTTCCTCAAGCTTACCACCCCCACGGGCATATCCACCAGAAGCTTTACACCCAGTATCTTTAAGAAGTATGGCATCACCTCAATTAGTCCATTCCTAATTCTCAAAAACCGCATAAAACCTGGATTGCCACCCCTTGAACCAATATACAGTATTGTATCAGCACCTAGGTTAAACGCATTACCCGCAACCTCTATGATTGATAACCTACCTCTATTAATCTTAACGGCATTAGGTATCACCACCTCCAACTCGTTGAGAAACTGCCTCATTCTAGTGCTGGCATTACGTGATGATGTTAATACCACTATGCCCATTATAACCCAATCACTGCCTAGTACCTACCCTAGCACCCTGCTTAGCAGCTGCCTCTGTGGCCAGTGTTTTACCCATTATTGTCTGCGGAGCCCAAGCGCCACCGGCAAAGGTATAGCCGCACTTGGGACACCTCCATATGCCAAAGGCAATCCTCTCCATCCTAACTAGGGACTTACACCTTGGACACCTATGCCTGCCCTTCTGCTTAACTTCTATTTGAAGCACCTTCTTTCTAATGCCCATTCCATACCTTGCCCCATACCTTCCAGTGGGTCCTACAATTTTCGTATGGCTAAACGGCATCAATAACCACCATATCTAACTAAATAAAAGCATTTCTATGAATGATAATCGTGATAAATCAAATAATAACGTTACCCTGCCCCCTGGAGACGCTTGGCAATGGCAGTAGCTCTATGTCGGAGTTCATGAAAACCCTAAAGACGAGAAGTAATTTCTCTCTATCCTTGTTCATTTCTTCCCTTACCCTGTACATCCTCAACACTGTACCTCCTAGGTCTAGGACAACCCCTATGAAGTTGATTCCGTTTATTTTATTCATTAATTCCCTAGATGTCCTTATTCGAATTAGGGGCATTAGTGGTGAGTAATGTATTGAGATCTCGGTTTCACCGTCTATGTACCTCACGAATATTGGTATCTCAGGCTTGACGCTTTGGGCTAGGGCTGGAGGTATCGATGCCATTAGTCCTATTAGATTATTCAACATGAGCCTTAGGTAGTCAAGTGCATCATCAGCATTAGGTATCGAAAGCCTTATCTCTGATGCTAAGCCTAACCTAGTTATTTCTGAAATCATCCTGTTGTATTCACCTCTTGTGTTTATTAGTGTTTCCGCCACTTAGTAGGTCTTTGATTGATAGAACCAAAAATTTAATAAGGTGATTAATTTATAAACCAGAGTTCGTCTATGCATAGACTTAATGTAACAATCGAGCTCAAGAATGGTAATGAGAGAGACATTGAAATAGCCGTTAGCGATTTAGTAATATTTGTATGGACGGGGAGGAATACGGATATTATTAAGAGGGAGGTTGAGGAGTTAAGCAGGATAGGCATTAGTGGTCCTAAGAACATACCAGAAATATACGTGTTACAGCCATACCTAGTCACAACTAGCAACTATATTAGGAGAGTCAGCGACCTACACAGTGGCGAGGTTGAGTATGTACTGTTGGTTAAGAATGAGGATGAGATCTACGTAACCGTCGGAAGTGACCATACGGATAGGGAAGCCGAGAGATGCAGCGTACTTGCCGGTAAGCACATGTACCCCAAGATAGTTGCCAGGAGGGCATGGCCCCTCAGGGATATTAAGGATCACTGGGATGAATTAGTACTAAGGAGTTGGATACTTGAGGATGATAAGAAGACGCTTTACCAGGAGGGAACAACGAAGTTCCTACTTACTCCAGAGAAGCTTGTTGACTTGATACGGGAGGTTGTGCCGGATTTAAAGAACGTGGTTGTTTTCTCAGGGACAATACCAACAATAAAGGGGCAAATAAAACCCAGTGGTTATTTCGAGATTGAACTACACGATCCCGTACTCAATAGATCAATCGATCATTACTACTGGATTGAATAGGAAATGGTTTTGCATCATCACTGGCACTTTTCAATGATTCCTTGGGCAATAGCCTAGTGACCATAATTATGTGAGGTATCTCATTACGTTTAACCATGAGATTAGAAGGACAAAGTTAAAAACGGGGTCGAGCGGTGCTCATGTAGTGATGTTGCTTGCAAGGTCTGAGTAGTGATGTACTGGGCTAAGCTGACTATTTCAATTTTTCATAGTTAATGCCCGCTGGTAGATCAATTGTTGATAGCACGCTATAACTATCACAACTACTAAATATATTCTTACTAAGTTCATTGATTATTGCATTTAAATCATTGAATTCATAAACAAAGACCGTAACCGAGAAGTTATTGGCTACTACGGAATTCAATTCCCTGACATAGTTATTAAAGTCCAATTCCCTGCACCTATGAACAAGGACCCTTAGTGCACCGCCAAACCCAGCTCTCTTAATTGCAGTATTTAGAATGCCCTTGAACCTATTCAGCGAATCATTACAAACATCCACAACTAAGGTAATGCAATTCTTCTGAACCCTCTTCACGGTAGCCATAGAAAGCATCAAGCATTAATAAATATAATCCTTAATAGTATACTCTCTCAACTTCCTTGGTTAACTCACTTGCCAACTCATCATAGATTTTCCTAAACACGCCGGAGCCTGGTTTCTCAAAGCTGTTAAGCACTACCCAGGCATTTACCAATGCCCTATACTCGAAACTGAGTTTAATATCATTGAACCTATCAAACGCAGGAAAACCAGTGTTCCTAAGGAACTCATAAAGCCTAACTAGGTCATCACTTGTTGCTCTCTTTCCACCGAAGTTAATGGCTCTGCCGCTTACGTGTCTCTCACCACCACCTGGCATAACCACCTTTCCATAGGCTGCCTTAACCCTCCAGGTACTCGTGTCAGTACTATCAATATTAATCATGCTTAGTATGGGGTTAATTACAGGCGAGCCTAGGCCAAGCACGTGAATGCATGAATCCGTTTCTCGCTTAATCCTCAGTAGAAAACCCAGTGCTGTTCTTCGCGAATTCTTAGGGACGCCCCTACTAATTAATACGTAAGGCACTAAGCCGCCTATGGCTATGCACCTGGGGTTAAAGTCTAGGTACTTAAGTAGGTATTTCATTATTATGTCGGTTTTCCAGTGATAATGGAGAACCGGTAATACATTATCAAATTTCTTAATCAAATACTTATAATTAACCAGGGATTTCCTCAGTTTCATTTCTAGAGCATGTTCTGAGTCAGTGGGGCTTGGTGGATAGTCCAGGTTTAGGAAGTATCTGACATCCCAGACCTGGTCATAGATCCTGGCTAGATCCTCTATGTCTGGTATCTTACCGTACCTTAGGAATTGAAAACCACCACTATCCATCCAAACCTCACCATCGTACTGCAGTGAATTCTTTATCGAGTGATCCTTTCCGTAAATCCTACTCCTCAATGCATCGAAGGCATTCACCATAAGGGCAGGTACACGAAAGTAAAGCCAGGGCTTCGGCCTCGAATTAATCGGCGTACCTAGAATTATCCTCACGTCCTCAATCCACGAGAGTACAATAAAAGTTTTACCTGGCTTTACATATATACAAATTATACTTGAGTTACACTCTGGTAATATTACCCCTCGGTATAAGTGTTGGTGTTACACCACCATGCTCCGTTAGTCTATCCCTTACCTTGATGGGTAATGGCACTGGGACAGCTAGTCCCGTTACCAGGGCATCATCCTCATTGAGTACTCTAACTTCCCATAGGTCTTCATCGGAGATGAACTCCACAATGTTCCTAACGTATTTGAGATCAATGGGGTTTATTATTCTCTTAAAGACTTGGGTCAAGCATTGGCTAAGGACGTCAGGGTGAACCTTGGACGGCCTTTGACTGATTATGCAGAGACCGACACCAAATTTGCGGCCCTCCCTGGCGATCTTTATCAATGTTGATGTGCTTAGTGATGAGCCAACAGATGGTGCATAGTTATGGGCTTCCTCGACTACAATGAAGACGGGCTTATTCCTCCTTGCGGCTGATGTAGTAAATACATTGTTCAGTACCAAGGCCACTAGGGCTTGTTGGTCTATTAGGTCTAAACCACTTAGGTCGAGTACGTGTATTCCATACTCCATGAGTTCCTTGATTTCCATGAGCCTTATTGGTTCACTACCATAGAACTCCCCGGGTCTAGTTATGAAGAATGGCCTGTTCTCCACCAACATCCTAACCTTGGTCATTAGTGTGGATAGGGCTAGTTCATTTCCGTAGCCCCTGACAACCCTGCCACCATTCTTCTCCAGGTCGCTTAGGAACTCCTCCATGCTTGTTAATTCATTATTGCTTATGCTCATGTATTGCCAAGCCTCCTCAAGGATCCTCCTTTGGGCGTCAGTTAAGCCATAATAGTGATTCAACAGTCCCTCCATAAGTCTTAGTGATAACGACCTGGGGTTAATACCGAACCTGATATACTTCCTCTCAACACCATACCTATTCCTAAAGTACTCATCTAGGTTAGTGGTGTCGACCTTGCCTGGCACATAAACCCTAACCAAGTTAGACACATACTTCGCATACTCAGTTGATGACCTAGGAACCTGCATTGCCGAGTACTCCCCATGAGGATCAATAATTATTATTGGAACCTCAGTCCTTAATGCTAACTCCTCAATAATGACCCCAGCAAGCCAGGACTTACCACCACCAGTTGCAGCCAGTATTGCGCAGTGGTGTGATACCATTTTATTAGCATCTAGTTCTGCCGGTATTGCCAATGACCTAATATTACCAATTACCAGCCTAACGCCATCACCACTAAGCCTAAGCATTCTGCCTAACTCAGGCTCAGTTGGTAGGTAAACAAAGTCCATGGGCTTGGGAGGCTTTAGGGGCTTGGAGAGGCGCGTGCCAACCCTGTAACCAATTACTGATGCCCTGGCCAGTGTTGACTGGGCTATGTACTGAATATCAATACCATAATCCCTAAAGGTGCCTATAACATCTTCACTACCCAACTGGGCAATGAACCTATCATCCACCAGGTAATTATGCCTAATGACCCTGGTTACCCTAGCAAGTATTGGGCCGTCTACCTTACTTTCATAATTCTCCAGGGTTACGAAAGTACCCACATTAACCTGATTCTCCGCGTTATCAAATACCCTGAACCAAAACGCCCTGGGGCTTTGCGCCTTAATAACAACACCAACCTTCACGCAATTAACCGCAGAGTTATTAGTTTTATTGTTATTAAATAAAATAAGGAGCAGCATAAGGCGTTAAAATAATTGAATACATAAACTAATTACTACTTCAATTGCGTACTGGAATAAAGTTTTTAATGAGAGTTCTAATGATAATTCAATGTGACGGTTAGGGACTACGTGGTACTAATGAAGCCAAGGGTCATTTGGCTACTTGTACTTGCCGCAGTAGCCGGCTACATCTTTGCCGCCGCGCCCAGGATAGATGCAATACGCGTAATAGAACTAACCCTTATTGGGTTCCTAAGCACCGGCGGTTCAGCGGTGTTTAACATGTATTACGAGAGAGGCATTGATGCACAAATGAGAAGGACAAGAGGTAGGCCAATACCCGCAGGTCATGTGAAACCAAACAACGCATTCATTGAAGCCCTTGCCCTATCAATCCTTGGTTTCGCCCTATCCTATGTATGGCTTGGTTTATTACCAACAGCATTCGTAGTACTCGGTTGGGTCTTCTACGCAATTGCATACACAGTATTCCTGAAGTGTAGGAGCTGGGCTAACATACTTATTGGCGGCGTGGCAGGTAATGCCGCATTACTGACTGGGTGGACTATAGTTAGGCCCCTGGATCCTGAGGCTATTTTACTATCCATGGCCATTTACCTGTGGATACCCGCGCACATATGGAGCCTAGTTATTAGGGCTAAGGATGATTACTCAAGAACATGTATCAAGATGCTACCCCTTGAGATGAGTGAAAATAGGGCCATGATAATGGTGGCACTACTAAACGTGATCTCAAACATATACATGCTATTCCTCTACTTAATCATGCTCAGGAACACTATCGGCCTGGTAATACTGCTTGCCACAGTAGTCTGGAGCAGTTACTATAGCATCAAGGCAATCATTAAGCCCAATAGGGAAGTATTCTGGCAAATGTTTAAGGCAAGTTCACCAGTATTAACAGTCTTCCTATTAATCGGCATGGTACTCTCAGTCATTAAGTGAGAAACCTAAACAAGTTGTTCCTTAATTCCCTGATTAATCGGCTATGGTTAAGCCATAGATTATCCGTCAGTAATGAATTACTTACGTAATTAATAACCTCAACAATGTCGGGGGACCTCCTTGTTAATTGCCCACCTAAATATGCACCATCTTATCTAGCAAACTGGTTTAAACTAAGGCCACCAGGTTATTGGAGGGATGGGAAGTATAGGTTCATTCTCGTTATCAGGAATGATGGGTACGTGATGGATGAGGAGGGGAGGAAAATCCACCTAAAGGATTATTACCTTACCCTTAGTTTCAGGGGGTTAGGCTGAAGTGGTGTGAGGAGTAATGTAATAATCCGTGATATTTAAATCAATACATCATTAAATATGAGGGATTTAGCTAAAAGCTTGTGTGGTTATTTTGTATTCATTAGAATTTATTTATATATTAATTAATGCATATTTAAATTATTATTTCTAAGGCGTAAAAATGAATGCATTAAATGCATCTATTCACTAATTTATATATTATAAAGTGGTTGAATAGGCTTGGTGATCGGGATGGCGGGTCTCTTTATAGATACACTAGATATCTGGTTAATGATACTTGGGATAACATTAATAACGGCTGCATACGGCGTTTTCATGAATTTCGTTAGGAGACCTAGAATTGCTACTGATGGGTCCAGGGCGGAGATTATTGAGAGAACTCAGGGAGTTGCTGCCTGCATTAATGTAAATAAGTGCCTAAGCCTGTTCTTCATTAGTGTTGGAATTTACGCACTAGCCACTGGTCTTTGGGCTTCAATAACTTGGCCACTTCCAAGCTCGTATAACCTGGTCTTTTCTGATGCGTGGCCAATATTTGGCCTGGTATCATTAATGCTTGGTTTGACCATGCACATAAGCGCTGACTTAAGGTACTTAGCGCTGCCCATTGCATTGTTTAGTATACCAGTTATTGTTTATGGTGTTGACATACTAATGCATGGATTAACTACAGAGCCTTTACTTGCAAGTGCCATGTACTTGTTCCTGGGAACATCAATGCTAATAAGCCCAGGCGCCATGCTGCCGAAGGGTAATACAGGTAGGTATGTTGGTGCCCTAGTGATGATGTTACTTATTTTATCTGGGATTTTGGCGTTCTTCATAGGCATAAGCGCTACATTTGAACACACGTTGATTTGGGCAAAGTGGGCTCCTTGGTATGGCATATCAGGTTAATGAGCAATTTACCTTTCAATTTAATTCAAAATCAAAGGTTTATTTTTCTCCCTCATAATCCTTCACTGAATGAGGATAAGGGCTGCTGCCTGACTCATGATGATTGGGAAGAACACTGAGTGCTTAAGTTATTATGCTTGCTGGTCTCATGCTTAGGTACTTGGGCATTGTTAATGGTCTCCTTGGGTACCCCCTTATCTCCTCCTCAATCCTGCCAACTAACTCATCGACACTTAACTCAATGGGCTTCTGCGAACCCCTAACCCTAACGCTCAATTTTCCAGTCTTTACCTCCCTATCACCAACAACTATTATGTAAGGCACCCAGAACGTCTCGGCATCCCTAACCCTCTTAGCCAGTGTCTCATCAAACCTATCATCAATGTCAACCCTAATCATCCTATCCTCAAGTTTTGAGACAAATTCATTGGTGAAGATCATGTGCTCCTTATTGATTGGTATTACCCTAACCTGTATCGGTGAGGCCCATGTCGGTAGTCTTGGTGTTTCACCCCTGGACTCCGCTATTGCCGCAGTATCAAGAAGCGCGTATATGTATCTCTCAACACTACCGATTATTGCCGTGTGTATTATCACCGGATATCTAACCTCACCATTCTCGTCTCTATACTTAATACCGAACCTCTGGGCATTACCAACATCAAACTGGAACGTGGCTATCTCCCTGGGTCTCCTGAGCTCATCGACTATGTGAAACTCCACGTTGAGGACCCAGTAATACTTCTGCTCTGGCATTATTCTGACGAGTATTGGCTTGCCCTCACGCCTAGCCAACTCAACCAGGTAATCCCTGTGTTCATCGTAGAATTGCTTAGAAACGTTATAGAGACTTACGTAGTCCCTACCTAATTTCTTAATCTCCCTAAATATTATTTCATGGAGTTTCAGTGCTACGTCCATGGCGTTCTTGAGGTTCTTCGTAAAGATGTGCAAGTCAGGCATGTAGAACCTCCTAAGCCTAAAACATAGTACAGTCTCGCCAGGTTGCTCATACCTATAACTATCAGCAATCTCTATCATGCCTATTGGTATATCTCTGTAACTCAGTACCCAATCCTTTATCATGGCGAATTGCTGGAAGCAGGCGGCATACCTCATGATCAACTCATCCCTCTCACCCTCTATGGTGTACATCCTCTCGTTAAACAGCCTTGCATGTTCATCAATAGCCCTCTCACCACGCCTAAACATGTTGGTACCCCTAATCTTAAACACGGGTATGCCAAGTTCATTGGCAAGCCTCCATGCATAGTCCTCAACTAGCTCCATCATCAATGTGGCAGCGGGTCCATACCTCATATGACCTACGTCGCCCATTGGTTCCCATTCAAAGCCGAACTTACGGCAGTAATCAATATACCTAGGTTCCTTACCACCCTCAAGTTCCCTTTTCAGGACTTCCTTCTCCACTAAGGCCTTGAGATCATCTTCACTAGGCTTAAATTGATACTTCGTGGCATCATGCTCCTCGCCAGTGGGTGTTAGTATTACATAGTAATCCTTACTTGTTACCTGTTGTGTTGCCTGTGTGCCCATTGTTCCCGGGCTAAGGGACTTACTGAGCTCCGAAAGTGGGTGGCCATAGCACTTAATATCAAATGCCTTGTAGTATCCGAAGGGCGCCCTTGAGACGGGTACGGGTGACTTCTCCCTCAACCTACTATAGACAGCTAATAATACACTCATTGCCTTATTGGGCTTTGCAAGGTTAGGACTTAGGTGCGCATATGGATAAAGGACTATTTGCGATGCCTTAACCCTGTTAAGTACGTCCAGTATTTCGTCGGCCACATAATTTATGTAATTAATTTCTTCGCTGTCATTTTCCTCAACACTCATAAAAACTACAAGCGCGTTCCTAGCGGATCCACTCTCAAGTTCTGGCGTTAATGGTTCCGGGTTTTCCACAGCCTTATCCCTAACCTGGTATGAGAAGTCCTCTGCGTGGATAAACAATAATCTCATTAACAACGGCAAAAATAGACTAGTATTAATTTATTTAGTGTTGGGTGAATCCATTCAATTCCTCCACTTAATCCTCGGACTAAACAATGCCTCAAGTCTCTTAACTCTATCAACATGCGGCTTCAGATCCCTAAGCATGGTAATTACTTCATCCTCCATTATCCTAGTAAGTCTATAAATACCAAGCCTAGGTAATACCTTCTTCTCCGGCTCGTAGAACAAGTCCTCCTCCGGCTCAACCCTAGGGTTAGGTAGGTGCGTAATTTCTGGTTCATAACCAAGAACCTGCTTAGCAGCTCTCCTGACAAGTTCCGCCATTTCATTCAACGTCTTTATCTCCCTATAATGATGCACCGTCCTAAACTCACCGGGTTCTGGCGGGTTCTCAATAAGTGCAGCTAATGCCGTTATTGTGTCCTCAAGTGACGTAAAGCCCTTCTTTTGGAGCCCACTGCCGTATATTGTTAATGGGTGATTAATGACAGCCTCGGAGCAGAACCTATTTATCACCGTGCCCCACACATCATCAACATCAAACCTAGTGAATAATTCCTCAGAAACAATGTCCGTGGTCCTAGTCCCATACACGGGTCCCTGGTGGAAATCCGTTATTGTTAGTCCCCAGAGTTTATTTGCGTAAAGGAGCATGTACGAATCAAAAACCTTGCTCCAGTGATACCAGGAGCCAGCCCATCTGGGGACCACAATCCTATCCTTAACCCCCTGTATTATGGCGTCAATAAATGCATCCTCAGGTATCCTAAACGCAGGATAGCCATACTCGCCCAAGGTACCCATCTTAAGTATATGAATATTCCTCCTAGTTTCCCTAATGGCATATATGATGCTTAATGTCGATGTTAGATTATTAATTATAGTGTGCTTGGCGTGCTCCACATCAATCATCGAGTATGGTGCTGACCTCTGCTCAGCGAAATGAACCACTGCATCGGGCCTATACCTATCCAGTACCCTCCTTACCAGGTCATAATTAGTTGCATCACCCTCAATGAACTCAATCCTTGCACCAAAGATCTCCTCCACCGCCCTAACTCTATCCTGCATTGAGAGTATTGGTAAAGCTGAGTCAGAACCAACTTCCTCCACTGCCTTCCTGGTATAGAAGTTATCAATGCCAATGACGTCATGACCCCTCCTAATCAACCTGAGGGCAAGTGTCCAACCTAAATATCCATCAATACCAAGTATCAATATCCTCATTTATGGTCTCGTGAATTGTGCGTCAGAACTATTAAAATATATCGTCTCGCATTTGCATTGGTTAAATGATGGTGCATAACTTTAAAAGGGTAATAATTCTCCTAGAAATGCAGTAAGAATGTCGACAATAGTACCAATGCACATAGGTGTTATACCGGATGGAAATAGGAGGTGGGCTAGGAAAATGGGATTGTCAATAACAGAGGCCTACAGGGTTGGTTCAGATAAGGTTGAGGATTTCCTGGATTGGTCGCTTGACTTTGGTATAAAGATCGTCACGGTATACGTACTATCCACAGAGAACTTCTACAGAAGATCTAGATTAGAATTAGAACTTTTATATAGGCTACTCAAGGAGAAAATAATTAAAATAAGGAATGATAAGAGAGTCCATAGGCATAAGATCAAGGTTAAGGTAATTGGTAGGACTTGGTTATTGCCGGAAGATGTGCGTCGAGAGATAGCGCTAACCGAGGAGTACACAGCCAGTTACTCCAATCACTACTTAAATCTAGCGGTGATCTATGGGGGTAGACAGGAGGTTGTTGATGCAGTAAAGAAGTTGCTTGTTGACATCAACAGCAGGAAAATAGGTATCAGTGACCTTGACGAAAATACCCTGCTTAAATACCTATATGTGGGTGATGAACCATACCCAGAACCAGACCTAATAATTAGGACAGGTGGAGAACACAGGATAAGCAACTTCCTACTTTATGAGACTGCGTACTCCGAGCTTTACATACTGAATAAGTATTGGCCTGAGATTACGAAGGATGATCTTAAGGAGACACTTGATGACTACGCAAGAAGGGAAAGAAGATTTGGGAAGTAATTCCATTATTTTAATAATGATAGCACGTTAACCACAGGCACGGCGCCATCCCTCGTTATTATAAATGTATCCTCAACCTGAGCCACTAGGCCTTTACCATGTTCCACCAACACGGGATACCCATATACGTAATTCTTTATGTGTAGCTCATGGATTATATTGCCGATGCCATCGCCAAACCTTGCGACTAACCATCTTGGTGTAAATGGTAATGGTCCTATTTCGTTACTAATGTATGAAAGAACGTCATAATGAGGATCCTTAACCCTTGGGTTCTTTATTAATTGATAAATTGTGACCTGCTCTCCATCATCCACGTAACCAGCGCCGTTTGTGGAGAACGGCTCAACTGCATAAATCTCACCCTCATTAATCCTCTGTTTATCGCCATTGTCATAATTAGGCACGGACTTACCTGCGTGCAATTCATACCTCCTGATCAAGTGACCGCTCAAGTTCCTAATGGGTTTGAAACCATAGGATTTTACAGCCCTCTCTATCTGTGCGCCAATTGAGGTTAGTGCAACACCTGGCTTCATACTCAGCTGTGCCGTCTCTAGGGCCTTCATTGACGCCTTTATTAATTGACTATACATTGGATTAAAGGTTACTGTGACTGCGGTGTCCACTATGTAACCATCAATGTGGGCACCAAGGTCTATCTTTACAATAGAGCCCTTGGGAATTACTGACTTATCGCCTATAACCGCGGTGTAGTGGGCGGCAATTTCATTAATACTTACATTGACTGGAAAGGCAGGCTTCGCACCGCTCTGCCTAATCCTATTCTCCACTTTATCACAAAGTTCAAAAATAGGCATTTCGGGCTCTATTATGGACATTGCGTAGTTAAGGGCGTCCCTTGCAATTTCACCAAGTCTTTCATAAACCTTGACCAAGTCTGTGGACACGTAGTACGCTGACATTGACACCTTTAAATAACCTTGCCCAATTAGTAAGTAATTGGTTTTGCCAAGAGAAACTATTTTAACCTAGTTTAATCTTGAAGTACTTGGTGTCGTAATGGGAGCCTTAACCATAGTAGCTAAGTATTTGATAATTGCGAATGTGGAGGTTCAGGGAACAGTGGAGAAGTACGACATAATAGGCGCACTATTCAGCCAAACAGAGGGCTTGTTGGGTAATGAACTTGATTTGAGGGAGCTTCAAATGAATGGCAGAATCGGTAGGATAGAGGTTGAGGCGGAGTATAAGGGTGATAGGACCATTGGTAAGGTCTACATCCCATCAAACCTGGATAGGTATGAAACAGCCCTTGTGGCCGCAATGATAGAGACTGTGGACAAGGTGGGTCCCTATAATGCTAAGGTTCAGGTGGTCGAGGTTAGGGATCTGAGGGAGGAAAAAAGGAAGAGAGTTTTCGAGAGGGCTAGGGAATTGCTTAAGCTTGTCGAGCACGAGGCATTACCTGACACTAAGGAGTTAATTACGAAGTTCATGGAGAGCATTAGGGAAACTGAGGTAGTTGAGTATGGACCTGAGAAATTACCAGCGGGGCCTGAGGTTGATAAGGCAGACACAATAATAATCGTTGAGGGTAGGGCTGACGTACTTAATTTAGTGAAGCATGGTTTCAAGAATGTAATAGGCCTAGGCGGTTCAAGCGGTGGTGTTCCAAAGACCGTGGTTGAACTAAGTAGGAAGAAGACTACAGTAGCCTTTGTGGATGGCGATAGGGGTGGCGAAATGCTACTTAAGGAATTGCTTAAGTATGCCGATATTGACTACATAGCCAGGGCACCACTTGGTAAGGAGGTTGAGCAATTGACGGCCAAGGAAATAACGAAGGCGCTCAGGAATAAGATACCCACTGAGGAATACCTGGCGAGCCTTGAGAAGAGGGAAAGAAAGCTGATTGAGGAGGCAAGGCAGTCACAGCAGGAGGTACCACAGCCACAGACAATGGAGGTACCAGTACAGGAACAAACACAGCCACAGCCCGCGGAGAAGATCCAGGTAATACCACAGCCAGTACAGCAACCACAACAACCTCAAGTCGTGGCACAATCCCAGCCTTCAAGCTCACAACCATCACAGCCTCCACAGATGAGCCTTGAATTACCGCAATTACCACAAAATATCGTTGATGAGATGAAGAAACTAAGTGGAACCCTTGAGGCGATTATTTATGATGATCACTGGACAGAGTTAAAGAGAATACCCGTTAGGGACTTGGTGGACACGCTTCAACAACTATCCAATGCATATGCCGTTGTTTTTGATGGAGTGTGCACGCAACGCCTCGTTGACGTAGCGTCGAGTAAAGGCGTTAAGTTATTGTTAATGTCAAGGGTGGGTAATATAACGAAGGTGCCCACTGACATGCTAATACTAACAATAGATGAGTATTTAAGCAAGGCTGGAAGTAAGTAAATTTATTATTTTGAAATAATGCATTAAAAATTAAGAAGAGAAGTAATCAAGTATTGACTTACCTGCCTTACCCTCCATTAATTGCGACTCCTTAACTCCTAAGACCCCCAGTATTCTCATGGCGGCAGGCACTATTTGCTTCTCAACGTAATAATCAATATCAATCTCCCTATTATCCTTAATAAGTATGTATGGCTTTACCCTATACGCTAGTTTTGCGCCACTGCCCTTGGCAATAACGTAACCGACCATGTCACCCTTACCAACCTTATAACCAGCCTCAACTAATTGCTTTGCCGCTGCAACATGAGGGGTTAACACCTTGTAATCATCAAGGGACTTATCAAGGGTTTTCCATATGATCACATCATCGATATTAAATTGATACGCCTTAACCTTATCAATTATGGACTTAACATAAGAAACCGCCTTACCAACATCACCTGTAGATAAGACAATCTCGGCAACTTTCTCCTGGACATCCTTGGCGATCTCAGCCCAATCACCTCTAACAGCCTCAAAACCAACAATGTCAATCTCGCCATCAATCGTTAAACCAACATACCTTTTCTTAGCCTCAGTGAACAAAACCCTCCTGTACACCTTATCAATCTTTACTTCAAACCCAAGCTCATTATTGATATAATCAATTAAGGCATCAACCTTATCCTTAATATTCCTAACAAACAAGCTATCGGTATCTCCGTAAATAATTGGTAGGCCCATGGACCTGGCTTTCTCAATAACAGTCTTAAGTAAGTTCCTGCCCCACGCAGTGACGGATTCAGCAACCTCACGCCTATACCACCTAGCCCCTAACCAACCGCAGTATCCATACATGGCATTGGCCATAACCTTAAGTGCCCTCTGCCTCTCATTAAGGAGAACCCACTCAGGGCTATTCTCTGGGTAATCCTTCATTAACTCCCTAACCCTACGCCTATTACCAACTAAAACCCTAAGTAGTCCTGGATACAGTCCCTCAGGTGCTTTCCTAAATTTATAACCAACCTCGGGTGCCACATTGCAATCACTGCAGTCCCCAGGTACCAAAGTATCTGGTGAAACGTTATACTTCATCATGATATTTGGATACATACTTGAGAAATCGATCACAGCAATATCCTCATGAAGACCAGGCCTGGGCTCAAGCACAACAGCGCCTTTATATGTCTCGTAAGGTCTCTCCTCACGGTTGGGCGCCAGCTCGCCCCTCTTAACAGCTTCATAAAATATCATCCACTCAACCCTAGCACCAACGCTAGCTGCACCAACCTGGTCCAGCGGAAGCCCTGATATTGAGGATAATTGAATAGCGAATGGAAGGAGCTTCTCCGCTAAGCCATATGTACTGACCACATCATCCCTCGCATACTTAAGGAGAAGCTCACGCTTGAGCTTATCATCCCAATACTCATGAATCCTATGCCCAGGTATTAAGACTCGTTCATCCCTTTTCACCACGCCAAAGAATTCCGCAGCCCTATCGAGACTCTTCATCTTTATCTCGTTGATCTCCTCAATGAAGTTATAAAGATCGACATTAGCCCTACCAATTATTGACCAATGCCCATAGACACTAGGCTCTGGCGGATTACCCATCCTGGACAATGCCAGCTTAACGCCAATCCTAGAGGCTCTGTTCACCAAGTAGGGCCAGTCGAAGCCATTATTGTTATAACCAACAACAATGTCCGGATCATACCTTCTAAAGTAATCCAGAAATTCCCTAATTACCTTAGTGTCATTTTTACTGTCATCAGTCACAAACATCTTAATGCCATCCTCCTTAGTCATTGTCGATATTATTATCACAGGATCCCTATCGGGGCTCGGCATACCCCTTGGATTATAGACCTCGATATCAAAAGCAAGTATCCTAAAGCTAGGTAATCTATGTTCCTCAATCATCCTAGGCCTCGTCTTAGCGAGACAAACCAAGTCAACCTGGTAATTACCCTTAACCTCCTCACACTGATCAACAACAACCCAATTACTTGGTTTAATACCCATATCCAGTAGATACCTTTGTGAGAACCTGATATCGGCCTCAAGGACATCCTCGATGCCCGGGACCTCTGCGGCAAGTTCTCTGAGCTCCCTAATCTTTTCAGGAATTGTTGCGGTTACCTTAATTGTATCTACCTCATTGCCAAATAACCTACGCTTAATAATCTCTACGCTTAATACCCTACCCTCAAACTTACGCTTGACATTGGTGAATGCGGCATTAACATCACCAGATGCTAATACGTAGAAGTAGGGCCTAAAGGACCTGTCTAGGGCAAGAACCCTCCTACCATCATTAGTAATACCGAATAATCTGAGTTCCGGCACATTACCAATTATGCCATAGGTTACGTCCAATAGCCAAAGGGTTAATTCCATCAATTAAAGTCAAAAATAACAAATATCTTAAGCTTACTCCTCATGTTTTAATGACAGTACCTCGGAAAAGGCAATTTGCCCTAGATGGGTATCCTTGGGTCCTCCTTAATTACCTTAGCAACTATCAATGTTGATGTTCTCTCGACTTCCTCCATGTTCATTATTTGTTCAAGGATCCTAAGGATCTCATCCTTACCACTAGCCCTAACCTGCATTACAAAGTCCCACTCGCCAAATATGTAGTATACGATGGTAACGCCACCAATGCTCGCCAGTTTCTGCCCAATTTTCTCGTGATAGCCAGGTCCGTACTTAGCCTTAACGAGTATTACTGCGACGTAGTCCTTACCCATCTTCTCAGGGCTTAACTTAGCATGACAACCAAGTATTATGCCCAATCTCTCAAGTTTCTTTATTCTATAGTATACGGTGGATTTCGAGATCTTCAGCTTATTAGCCATTTCATCTAGGGTTATTCTGCAATCATCCTGAAGCATCTTCAAAATCTCAAGATCGGTTTGGTCAACCTCCTCAGTTATCGACATTAAGTGGACTTGCATGTACTTATTTAAAAAACATTCGCTTGTTATAAAAATATTCATTCCATACCTGGTTACTTTATATAATTATTGTATATACGTACGAATTATGAAATTAATTAATGATTATCATGAATATGAGAACGTAAATAGTTCATGCATGATAAATCCGTGAAAAAATATGAAATTCATGACCTAATTAATGAATTAATCAAAGAAAATGTTTTTATATTGGTTATTAACGATTGTTCAACCAATAGGCTTTTCTGGTGATGGTTATGTCAAGTAAACAAGCCCCTGGTTTAAGCAAGGATGAGACGGATGAGAGAATAAAGCAAGCCCTCTACTACCTAACTAGGGTTATCCAGGACATGGGCATTCCCAGGAATATAAGGAGAGCGGCCAGTGAGGCGGCCAGGATACTAATGGATCCAGGCATGAGCCCAGGCCTAAAGGCGGCAACAGTGATTAGCATACTTGACGAGGCATTGGCAGACCCAAACATGCCACTCTTTAGTAGGGTTATTTTCTGGCAAGTTATTTCACTACTTGAACAGATAAAGGACTCTGTATAGATTACGTTAAATCGCTCAATAAATCCTTTATCAATCCCTTCCCAAATAGGGTCTCGATTATCAACCTCGACGCGGCTATGATCTCCTTGGCCCTCTCATACTCCTCCTTCCAGGACAATGACTTCCTTGCTATACCCTGCTCCACGGCCTTAACTGCAACAGCCGCAGCCACCCTTGAGTAGAAGTCCCACTCCTCCATGGTTGGTAGTATCTTGTCCGCACTTAATTTATCGCCAACGAAATTAGCAATTTCCTGCGCCGCGGCTATTATCATCTCATCGGTTATTGTCCTGACCCTGGCATCCAATGCGCCCCTGAATACGCCCGGGAATACTAAGGAATTATTGACTTGGTTTGGAAAGTCGCTCCTGCCAGTGGCCACAACCTTGGCGCCAGCCTCCTTGGCCTCCCAAGGCCATATCTCGGGTATTGGGTTTGCTAGGGCAAACACTATTGAGTCCTTGTTCATTGACTTAACCCACTCCTTCTTGATTACACCTGGTCCCTGGACCGACGCAGCTACCACGGCGTCAGCACCAACAAGAGCCTCCTTAATACCACCCTTCCTTCTCTCTGCATTGGTCTTTATTGCTAAATCATACTTCCATGGATTGGTAAGCATCAGCTTATCCATATCCTCTCTCTCTGGGTGTAGTATTCCCTTACTATCAACAAGTATTACATTGCCTGGCTTAACCCCGTACTTAATCAATATCCTGGCCGCCGCTATATTCGACGCACCAGCACCGATGAATACTATTGTGGAATCCTCAATCCTCTTACCAACAACCTTAAAGGCATTAATCAACCCAGCCAGTATTGCGCCGGCTGTTCCCTGTTGATCATCATGCCAAACAGCGATCTTCAACTCCTCCCTTAATTTTTCAAGTACGTAGAAGCACTTTGGTGATTCGGTGTCTTCAAGGTTAATCCCGCCGAAGGCAGGTTCTATTGCCTTACCAATGTTAACAATATCGTCCTGCGTCTTAGCCCTTACAGGCAATGGCACTGCATCAACACCACCAAGGTACTTAAAGAGCAACGCCTTACCTTCCATGACGGGCATCGCAGCCTCTGGACCAACATTACCAAGCCCAAGAACCCTACTACCATCAGTCAATATTGCAATTGCATTCCACCTCCATGTGTAATCAAAGGACTTATCAACATCCGCATTTATCTCCTTTGAAACGGCTGCCACGCCTGGTGTGTACCATATTGAGAAGTCCTGCAGGTTCCTAACCGGCACCTTAGGAAGAACCATTATTTTCCCTCCATACCTCCTCGATGCCTCAATTGCCACCTTAAACCATTTATTTAATTCCTCACCCATCGATTATTATGCGCCAGAGGATTTATATTGATTTCTAAAGATGAATTCGGCAATCGCTCAGTATAGAATTTATATGCCAAAATTAAAATTCATATGCATGCAGATAAATTAACCATCACCCCTAATAACATGAATATTATCCCTAGGTATCCTAAGCAACACCCTCTCGCCAGGTTTAAAGGCAATTCTTGAAAGGGCAATAAGCGACAGTTCATTATTTACGGTAACCAGGACACTGTAACCAAGTCTGTTCTTAATAATCTCATGGACAACGCCTCTAATCACATTATAATGATCATTATTATCATCATCAACACCCAGCACCTCAATCCATTCAGGCCTTATACATACATAAACCTCGCCATCAACCTCCCCATTAACATTAAGTGAAATGCCATCGCCCAGCCTAACTAAACTCCCGTTCTCAGTCCTCTCCGCGAAGCCCTTAATTACGTTTTGAAAACCAAGAAATCGCGCTGTAAATACCCTATTCGGCCTAGTAAATACTTGCTCTGGGTCTCCCTCCTCCACGACCTTACCCTCGTTAATTACCAATAATTTATCAGCCAATGAGTAAGCCTCATCCCAGTCATGGGTCACGTGTATAACGGTTACTCCATACATCCCAGGCAACTCCCTTAATAAGGGGATTATTCTCTCCCTGGTATCTCTGTCAAGCATTGACAGAGGTTCATCAAGCAATAAAACCCTAGGCCTAACAACAAGGGCCCTAGCCAAAGCAACCCTCTGCTGCTCACCACCACTAAGATTAACAGCCCTCCTACTGAGCAAATACTCAATACCTAAATCCCTGGCTATTTCCTGAATCAACCTACGCCTTTCACCCCTAGGCACACCCCTGAGTTTAAGTCCATACTCAATATTTTCATAAACAGTCATGTGATCAAAGATTGCATAGCCCTGCGGCACATAGGACACGTCCCGATTCTCCGGTGGTTCATTAGTCACATCAGCGCCATCTATATATACACTACCCTCACTCACCCTGTAAATACCAGCAATAACCTTCAATAACGTACTCTTACCAGAACCAGTGGGACCAAGCACCATATTGTATGTATTGCGCTTGAAAACCACATTTACTGGACCAAATATGAAATACCTTAAATGGACAGTAACCCCCCGTAATTCAACCATGCCGCGCATGATCACCACCCAAACTGATCAAAACCCTATATGCAACGAATATTATCAGCATAATGACCACAAGCGCTGCCGAAAACTCCACGGCATTCACTAAACCAATACCCACGTAACTCTCGTAAATGTACACAGAGGCCGGATAAACAAGATTTCTACCAAATAATACATAGTAGGCAACAATGAATAAGGCACCGGCCTCAGAGACTGACCTGGCCCATGATAATATTGCGCCTGTGGCCATTGACCTCCAGATCCTTGGCAGTACTATTGATGTAAACACCCTTAATCGGCCCGCACCCAGTGTCCTAGCCACGGCCTCCATGTCGGGGCTTATCATCCTAATCGACGCCTCAACAACTCTTATATAGTACGTAGATGAGAGGAAGGCCACGGCAGCAGTAGCTCCCCACAAAGTATTAATGAAGTTTATGCCATGCGCCTTCAGGAAGGGACCAAGGCCATAATGCGACGCGAAGGCCAGAACAATCATTATACCCACTATTATGTGTGGTATCATTATTGGTACATCAATCAAGGCATCCGCAACGCTCTTTAGGCGAAACTCGTACCTAGCCATCACATACGCCATTGGCGTACCCATTATAATGGCTATAAGGGCTGATAATGTGGACATAATTATGGTAACCTCAACGGCTTGAATAAAACTAATTACTGAGAGTGCCCTTGGGATCATTGGGAAGCCAAGAACTATTAGTAGGGCCAGTGGGTATATGATGAGAATTGAGAAAATGAGAATTGAAATTAGTAGTACTAGGAGTATAAAAATGTTTGATTTAAATAAATGCATATTTTTAAGTCCCTTAGCCCTGGCTTGGGAATATCGAGGCATACTGTGGGTACTGGCTTAGTGGGGCTACAAAGGGTTTAATTGCATTAGGCACAGCACTGTAATTACCATAAACAATACCGGGTATTATGGGTACAATGCCGTTCTCCTCAAGTATTCTCTGACCAATTGGGCTATAAAGCAGTAACAAGAAGTACTCGGCGGCCTGCTTATTCGGTGACTGGAAAGGTACTGTTATTGTGTAAACCACTGGATTGCATGCGAAGGTTTCCGTAACTCCGTTCTCAGTCCAAGTAATACTGACCTGGTGGTAATAATTAACATAACTTAAGTTACCGAGGTTTATGAATGGTGGTAATGTTATGAATACGGTATTATGATACGTCTGTGTCTGCGGTATTGCATTACTCTCATAAGCCGATAATATGAAGTCCACCTGACCAGAGGCCATTAATGTCAATAGATCTATCTCTGTATTTCTCATCATGTACTTACTTGGGTTCCCATAAATAGCATTATAGAGGTATGAAGCATTATTGAAGAAGGCAAGGCCCGCCAGTTTAACAACNNAATGGGTTTGAGACGCCAACTACTGTGCTTGGGTTAAGGGCTATTATTTGCCAAATCTTCTGCCAAGTCTCATTGTATTGTGCGGACATTGGTTGGTATGATTGGGCCTGTTGCCATAGTTGATAAACCTCCTGACCCGCAGTGGTGTTTAGGTCAACTATTATGACCATTTGTGTAATACCAAAGGCTATTTCGTAATTAGTGTAGTTGGGGAATAGCACGGTGGGTATTGTTGTCGTGTCTGCAGAAGCCACGACACTAAATTGCTGCGTCGTTGCCTCCGTATGCGCAACCTCACCACTGCCCTTAAACATGGCCGGGGCTATCATTATGTTTGGATACATGCTCTGCATTGCATTGAGTATATCACCGAAGGCAAACTTTAGCGTGCCGGCGGCACCAACTGCAAAGGGTGCGGTTGATACTGTGGTTGTGGTGGTAACGGGAGTGGTTACATTTGTGGTAGTGGTTACATTAACGTATTTGGTAACCGTCTTAGTAACAACCTTAGGTGGCATAGCTACGTATCCTATTATGACACCGATGACTAGGCCTATTATTAAACCAATGATTAACCACGTGGCTGTGTTCGCCATACATGCCTTGATAATCCATTTACTTATAAGTTTTATCTATTATCTAATAATTGATAATAAAAATTCAATTTAATTTTTATCAACAAGACATTACTCAGGCGGTATCTCCGTGTAGGCTGCGGATATGTCAATGCCGTACCTCCTCAGACTAATGTAACGAGATACTAAATACACCGCTATACCAAGTATTACGGCACCAAGTTCAACACCGTAGGCCAGCCAATTACCACCCCAAATCTGTGGATAGGCCAGAAACTCATAGGTTATGTATGCCATAACACCAAACATTAGTGCGCCAAAGATCCCCAAAATAACCCTGGACCTATTACTTACATTAAATGATGAATACTTGAGTGTTGCTATTATGACCGCCGCAGCGCCAACTACCATGTAATAGATCACTGCCTCAACAACAGCGCCATAAAGCGCAGTGAATGTGTTATAGATAATACCTGCTGCGGCTATTAATGCTGCCGTTATCACTAGATCAAATGTGTGCGCATATATTGGTGTTCCAAACCTAGGGCTTACATAGGCGAAGAGGCTTGGCCAAACCCTGTCGAAGGCTAGGGCGAACCAATACCTGACAACGACAATGGCGCCATAGGCCAAAACAGCCAGGTACCACGTGACTGATGAAATACCAACAAACCAACTCAATATTGCATTATGTGATGAAACCATGGCAATTGTCCAGAAATTCAAAACACCATTAATGTCAGGGTTCGACAAAGCAGCAGTCACGAAATTAAAACCAAGCGAGTAATACATGGCCTCAAACCCGAGGGTTAGGAATATCAGTGAGAATAGGAATGCCATTGGTACATTCCAATTAATGGCATTCTTACCCTTTATCTCGGAGGCGATTGCTGGTCCTGCGTTTAGCCATGGGTAGACGTATATTGCAAAGAAGGGTAGTAGCATTAGTATTGTGCTCAGGGAGAAGTACGGCCCTGTATATCCACTGGCCACCCTTGAATATGTGTAGCCGCTTGGTAATAACGAGGATACTGCACTGATGATCTGGGCCTTAGGCGTCACGAAAAGCACCACTATGGCTGTCAATAATCCAAGAAGTGATATTGCCGTTAATGCCGTCATTAATTTAACTCCGTATTTAGTCCCCAGTATGTTTACAATGACTATTACAGCGAAGAAGGCAATACCTATGCCCACCTCCTCTATTGTGGAAAGGGAAATGCTAATGCCGAGTATTGGTAGTACCGCCTGCAGTTGAAAAACTGATGAGAAGGCTATTAATGCGTAATACGTTAGGCTTTCTATTATGAAGCCAAAGACAAGGCCATTGGTTAACCAGGCCAGTTTGGATCCTAGGGCTCTGCCTAGCCATACGTAGTCGCCACCTACCCTAGGTATGTACCTAGTTAATGTGGAGTAAACGATTACCTGCGGTAGCGCAAAGAGGGCAGCTATGAGGGAGGCATATACAAGGTTCGCGCCTATCACTGTTGGTAACGCGGCCAGTGTAAAGCCTATGGATGCCAGCGCCGCTCCTATTGACATATTAGCGATATTTATTGAAACCGCATCCCAAAGGTTTGCTGACTTAACTAAACCCGTGGACTCCCTAACGAAGACATTGTATTCCTTGCTCATTATTATTGTGTTTATTTTAAATAATTAATAAACCCTATGCCTAGAATACTCGTTTATTGTTTAAACGATTCTTTAAATAAAAATCAAGACATACCTTAAAAAGAGGGATTCAGAGGGCATATGCCGTGTTTGAGGTTGAGGTTAAATACAGGGTACCTAACCATGATGCAATTAGGGATAGACTGAAGGCATTGAATGCGAGGTTTCTCGAGCACACTGAGGAGACAGATATATACCTCAACAGCCCATTAAGGGATTTCTCAAAAACAGACGAGGCGCTCAGGGTTAGGATTTATGGTGACGGCACTGTGGTACTAACGTATAAGGGCCCACGTATTGGTAATGTTGGGAAAACCAGGGAGGAACTAAGCGTCACAGTGAACGACCTTGACAGTCTCCTAGAAATCCTCAGGAGGCTTGACTTTAGGGAGGCGGCTAAGGTCGTGAAGAAGAGGGATATTTACAATTATGGGAATTTCACAATATACTTAGACACGGTTGAGGACTTGGGAAGCTTTATTGAGGTTGAGACAATGGTTAATGACAAGGAATTAATTAATGGAGCAACCGAGGAGGTGCTTCAACTTGGCGACAAACTTGGACTTAAGAGGGAATGGATCGAGAAAAGGACCTATTTAGAACTGGTTCTTGAACGAAGAAATGAACGTAGGTAGACCTTAAATAATTCACTACTGATTAACATAACATATGCATTTTGATAATGTTGTTTTGATCGAGGATGACTACAGGAATTATTACCCGATCTCAATCAGCACACCACTTAGTGATTTAATCGTTGGTGGGCTTCGTTACTATGAGCACATTGTCCTATGGCTCATGAGCATGGGACAAGATGCTAATTTATACGTGGTTACCCGTGACTATTTAGTAAGGAATTGGCGGGGTACAACTGAATCACTACTATCCAGGCTAAACCTAAGGTATTCAATAAAGTATGTAAGCGATATCAAAGATATTAGTGGCTCATTAATTGTGATAAATACCTCCATTGTCCCTCAAATAGATATTCTAAGCAGGGTATTAAGTGAACTTATGCCAAGCACTGAGATCAGATGCGGCGATAAGTTATTAATTAAGGTTGTAAATAATACTAATGACTTAGTGAATAATAATGTGATTGATAATTGCAATTTGCCCACATTCAGTGGTATTTGGTCATTAATTAAGTGGAACACTGATCTCTTACGTAGTAACTCCAAGCATTTAATAAGGGTACTTGGGGACAGATCCGTAAATTCTGACATATCACGTGGTGCTATTGTAGATGAAAGGGCAGGTAATGTAATAGCAATAGGCTCATCTATTGAGCCACTGGCTTACGTTAAAGGCCCGTCACTATTAGGACCGGGCACCAGGGTGTTGCCCCATGCATACGTGAGGGAGGGCACGGTTCTATACATGAACAATGCAGTTGGTGGTGAGGTTAAGAACTCAATAATGGACATGCATAGTCTCAAGGAACACTTTAGTTACCTGGGTGATTCCTATGTGGGTAGGTGGGTCAATATTGGAGCTGGTTCGGTAACGTCGAACCTGAAGAACACCATTGGTAATATTAGGTACATGGGTGTTGACACCGGCATGATTAAGCTTGGTTCAATAATTGGTGATTGGGTTAAGGTTGGGATTAATACATCGATAATGAGCGGTAAGTACATTGGGCAAGGAAGCAGTGTTGTTGGAATAGTTAGGGGTAATATTCCACCATTCAGTATGTGCATGAACAATGATTGTGAGAGACTAAGGATTGATAAGGTGATTGAGATTTACAGAAGATTTGCAGAGTTGAGGAAGGCTGGTGTTAATGAAAACGAGATTTCACTAATAAAGGCAGTCTATGATTTTTCACTCCATGAAGCGTCTTCTTAATTCCCTCTTTTCCAACTCATGAACCACAAGTACTAACCTATCTATATTGCCTATCTTCGGCAGGAATTCCTCAATATCATCAATCCTAACCCTACTTGATAACGCAAGTACTGCCAGTTTTCCATACTTACTAACCAGCTCCGCTGTCCTGTTTATGTACTGTATAATCTCATCATCATCAGACCTTGTCCTGCCCTCTCTCCACCTTTCCACAACTTGCCTTATCTTCTCCTCATCAATCCTTAATGCGCCAAGTCTCTCAGAACCACAGTTAGGGCATCTTGGTTTGTCAGGTAAGTCCTTGTTTCTTGCAGAGCCCACCCAACCACAGTTAAGGCATACAAGAGTCACTGACTCGTTTAGTAACCTTGCCTTAACGCTCTCCCTAACTAATTTATCAAGTCTCTCCGGTGCCATGACCTCAAGCCTATGGCTTATCTTATCAACGATCTCCCTACTCAATGGGCTAAATTCATTCCTTTCTATTGTAACTAATCTTCTATTGCCATTACTCAATGATTTTAGGAAAGAGTAGGCATTGTCTAGGTCGAAATCCCTTGTTAGGACCTCCTTAAGGGTCTCGGTAAATACCGGGGATCCCTTGTAAAGCTCCACTAGGTTCGTTATTGCTAAATCACTCAATTCCCTATCCCTCTTGACAACGTTGAATCGTCTGGCAACGTGGACAAACTTCCTCTTGAAAATCCCCGTCTTTATTATGGCCCTAATTGCATAGTCTATGAATGTCTTATCATCCATATTTGCTATATCCATTATTGTTTGGGCGACCAATGTCGTATCAATACCGGGCCTCGGTAATTGCAGTATTACGGCATAGGCATCCTGCTGAACACCCACTGGGTAACCAAGTCTCTCAGTGAGAACTTCACCAAGCATCCTAGCTATTGTCCTATTAACAAGGGTACCACCATGCGTGTATAACACTATTAAATCACCAACACGCTCAAGGAGAACAAGCCTGTGGGAAGGTACTGGGACACCGCTTTCAGCGTGCTCCATGACCTTATTAACAATGTAATTAATGGTATCCCTAGACGTACCTAATTTTGCAGAGAACAACTCAGTGGTTGTCTCAGGCCCCACCTTAGTAACGTAGTTACTAACTTCCTCCTTAATAATGCCAACATCCTGAGCTACCTCGAACGGCACTGGGATCTCCTCACCAACCCAAGACGGTATTGCCCCAACCGTGTCCTTAGCAGGAACAACATAGATAGTATCACTAACTATTTTCTGAAGAACCCAAACACCACCCCTAAACACGAACTTTATCCCCGGTTCGCCATACTCAGCCACAAAGGCCTCATCTAACACCCCAATGGGTTCATCACTGTTCTGATTAATAACTAGGTAATGCTTTTCATCAGGTATCATGGACATCTGCTCAAAGAAGTACCTATACAACTCCCTCCTTGCCCTGAAGCCGCTTGGCTTAAGCACAGTACCATCACCCTCAATGAAGTAGGCAAGCCTAGGATTCAATACCTCACTCATGAACCTTAGGATACCCTTAAGTTCCTCAATCGACAACTTCCTATACGGGTAAGCCCCTTTTATTACATTATAAAGTTCATCAATGGTCCACCTATTCTTAATCATTAACAAACTAACTATCTGGTGAACAAGTACGTCGTATGGCTTATCAGGGATTTGCGTGGCCTCAAGAAGCCCTGACTTAGCCCTGTTAACTATGGCGATTGCCTCAAGTGTATCATTTAGGTCCTCAGTGATGACCATGCCCCTCGGAACCTTATCAAGCCTATGACCACTCCTACCAATCCTCTGAACAAGCCTAACAACTTGATGAGGTGATAGGTACTGGATTACAAAGTCCACGTGGCCAATGTCAATGCCTAATTCGAGACTTGATGTCGCTATCACGGCCTTTAATTTACCGTCCTTAAACGCTCTCTCCGTGGTTATCCTAGAGACCTTGGATAGTGAACTATGGTGTATACCAATGGATTCATAACCAAGCATGGCAAACCTATACATGAGTAGTTCAGCCATTGATCGTGTATTAACGAAGATTATTGTTGAACCATTCCTACTCACCAAGTCCCTAATGATCCTAAGCCTAGTGACTGCGTCTGGGTATAGGTAAACATTCTTAGCCGTCTCCTCATCCTCCTTGGTAGGTGTTGGGTGTATAACGTCCATCTTCATTTCCCTGACTATACTTGATTGTACAATATCGCACTCATCATCACCAACGAGGAATCTGGCAACCTCCTCAGGGCTACCTACGGTAGCCGATAAACCAATTATCTGGGGTTTCCTACCGATCAACCACTTAATCCTCTCTAGCGTTAAGGTTAATTGCGTGCCCCTCTTATCCTCGGCCAGTTCGTGAATCTCATCAATGATTATCCACCTAAGCTTCATCAAGTGTTCCCTTAGTCTCTTGCCTGACAAAATCGCCTGTAGGGTTTCAGGGGTTGTTATGAGCATTTGAGGAGGATCCTTACTCTGCTTAACCCTATCACTCTGGTCAGTATCCCCATGTCTAACACCGACCTTAATACCAACCCTCTCACCCCACCAAACAAGCCTATCAAGCAAATCCCTATTCAAAGCCCTAAGTGGTGTAACGTAGAGTATGTATATACCCTTATCAGTAAACTCACCCTTATCCATCCCCCACCTAAGCATTGAAAGGACCGGCAGAACAGCAGCCTCCGTTTTACCACTACCTGTTGGCGCAATTACCAACACATTACGTCCATTAAGTATCTTGGGAATAGCCAGTCTCTGAGGCTCCGTAGCCCTTAAAAAGCCCCTCTCTGCTAATGCGGTTTGAACCAGAGGATGAAGTAATCTATAGGTGTTATCCAATTCCTCCTTTGGAGATGCGGTAGTTTCTGTGCTGCTTTCCATTGTATCAACACTATACAATTAACATCATGGAACCTAACCTGTTTTAAACCATTTGCTTCAGTTAAAATGAAAGTCATAAGCACGAAACTTATAAATAATCTGCGAAATAAGCAATACAATACTTAAATTACGGGCAATGTAATTAACAATTTAATGCGTAAGCCTAATATTAAGGGCTAAGTAGCCATTAATTAATGCTTAAATGTAGTGCCTGCGGTTCCACTAGAGTGACTGTACTCATTAACGGAAAACCATACTGTACATACTGTGGTACAAAGATCCTAAGGACTCACCTAGTGAGGACATTATTAAACATGAAGCGCGAGGGATTAATAACATCAATAATAAACATCGGTAATTACGAGGACTCCTAATAAGAAAACTAAAATAAAACCCAGTACACATCTCTTCAGTAATGATGGATAGGCATAGTATATCACTTTCGGCATTATTACTTGGAGTGATCCTAACTCTCGTAATGATCGCCGCGATAACCCACGCGGAGGCCGGCACAATTACAAACCAAGTAAATAATGCCATCATTGAGGCCCTGGAAAAATGCGGTGTGAACCCGCACGCTGTAACCATAACAGAAATCAAACCAATAGTACAGAACGGTTCAATAATAATAGAGGCGGCACTTAGTAATAATTATAACCTTGAAATAATGATGAATTTAACGAATAAATTAATACCAATTAGTAGCATAGAAATAACTGTAATTAGTAACTTAACGATTTGCAATTCATCAACAATCCCAATAGATAATCCACCGAGCAATTACAGCAATGCTGTCCTGAAGGCGAATCATTTTATTGAGGTGGTTTCATACACAGGTTCTTCACCCATGACAACCAGCAGCATGAACACGTTAGTAGTGTACGGCACAAGTATTGACTCAGTAATAGTCATACCAAATATGACGGCCTACACAGGTAATATACTGTGCAATACGGGGTCTCCATCAACGCCAATTTACATAGTTGCGCTTAATAAGCCAATGCCAATTATGTACATAATTCAGCCATCAAGACCCATTACATCACTACTATGTAGGTATAGCCAGACCGTGGGTAGTAGTTACCTATTAATTGCATTGCTGATAGGTATAGCTGCGGCATTGATTTATGAATCAATACTGATAATAATTAAGGTATATCAATCAGCACATGCTTGATTATAGGACTTGTTGAGAAAACAATGAAGTAACCCAAACTACCTTCCACCCAGTAACCAATTACCTAATGTCCTGAACGCCATGGCCCTATGGGATAACTTATTCTTGATCTCTAGCCCTAATTCCCCAAAGGTTTTGTTAAAGCCACTAGGTATGAATATTGGATCGTAACCAAAGCCCTCAGAGCCCCTGGGCTCCGTGGCTATGACCCCATACCTAACGCCAATAAATAACTTAGCAGGTATTTGGGGTCCGCATAACCCAACCACTGACTTAAAGTATGCGGTTCTATCGTTGATGCCGCTCATAAGTCTTAGAATACCAGTAAGTCCTATTGTCCTATAGACATACGATGAGTAGGGTCCTGGGAACCCATTTAATTTATCAATGAATAAACCATCATCCTCGACAACAAAGTACTCGCTAACGTCACCAGTACATATAGTGGCTAAGGCATTATTAACTATATCCTCAAGGTTATCACTCTGGATCTCAATCTTCCTATGGCTTCTATCCATGGCAAGTTCAATACCGAATTCCCCAAGGACTAAGGATGCCTCACGAAACTTAGCCTCATTACCCGTCACAAAAAATATCTTCATAGTACTAATTTTACGGTACTATACCGTATTTAAAATTATTGCGAACCAACACCACTATAATCAAGTACCTTCTTTAACAAGTCACTCTCTGGCGGAACCCCTATGAACTCCACATTACCAACACTCTGGTCCTCCCTCTTTAGTACTACCGTTGGTACAGCACTAACTTGGTACGCGTCTGCAATATCGCTCTCCTCATAGGCCTCGACTGTTATTGAAACCACTTTACCCTTACTATCATAGGCAAACATATTTGCCATTAGTACTGCATATGGGCAGTACGGACATGATGGAGTAACCACTGTTAAAACCTCAACCTTCTTACTATTACCTGAATTCATCAAAGCCTCAAGCCCCTTCTTAGTCTTTGGTCTGAGCTTGGTTTCGCCAATGGATATCCTCACTATGGTCTCTATGAACGCCCTAACCTCCTCACCAAGCGGCGCACCCAGATACTTAATTGCACCATCGAGTAGGTATATTACGGGAACCCTGGGCGGTTCTACATTGTACTTCGCAAACAAATCATTACTCTCCTCATACTTGATTTTTTTCAGTATTAACATCCCATGTGGCGCCAGCTCGGCAAGTAGGTCCAGTAACTCCTCGGTTGGGACACACCAATTAGTGTCCCTATTGCCACAGGTATTGCTCGTAAAGAATAACACCTCTACTGGGTTCTTCATTTGTGATAATATTTCCTTTATTATCTCCTTTGTCTCCTCATCAACCTCTATGTGGGGCACCTCCACTGCGCCCTCTGGTTTCTCGAAGGGTGTTGCAGACATTCTATCTTCGTGGGGAATACCCCTATAAAAAGCCTTTTTTCCCATTTATTTTCACTAATAACCTGGGATCTATCTACTCCTCCTTGACCTCCTCTTTGCGCCCCTCCTGCTCTTGGTCCTTGATTTTTTCTTTCTGCTCTTCTTCCTAGACCCACTCCTTGCCTTCCTTGTTTCCTCAACTTCACTGGCTGCCTTATCAACCAACTCCTTGATAATGCCGCCTTCAATCCACGAATTCACCTTGCCGATTTCATTATCCACCAAGTCATTAATTAGGGATTGACCAACCTGATCCACACCAACCAATAACACCTTAGCAAGGGCCTTATTACCATCAAGGCTCACTATACTTGAAAACTCCTCACCAAATTTCTCCCTAATGTACCTCCTCAACTTCCTATATTTCTCCTCGCTAAACCCATTAACGTACAAAGCCTCTAATAGATACATTTGCTCATCCTTAACAAAGATAAACTTCAAATTATCACCCTCAACATCCTTGATTACGTCCACGGCCCAATAACTCAACCAAGCACTAATAAACCTTACCTGATCTCCTCCTTCTTTAAGGGTG
>DAJV01000004.1:0-1792 GCA_002496475.1 Vulcanisaeta sp. UBA163
CCTCTTTCCCGTCAGGGCTAGTCCTCTTTCCACGACCTCGCCCAGCATTGAGTAGGCAGTCTCCACTAGGCTTAGGCAGATGTTGGGTAGTGGTGTGCCCTTCCTGGCTAGTCTTAGGGCTTCTTCAATGAGTCCTGAGAAGGATACGTCCTGCCCCTTGACGGTGTATGGCAGTGGTATGTACTTATTGCCTCCCTCCGCGCAGTCCTCCAGGTGTGGTACTCCTGGGTTTGGTAGTCCGATTCTTCTTGCGAAGTAGTCTAGGGCGTTGCCTATGGCCATGTCTATTGTCTCACCGAAGACTCCGTAGGACTTGCCTGAGTGGGCTATGACCATTGTGTGGCCGCCTGACACGAGTAGGATGAGTGGGTCCCTGAGTTTTGTGGACCACCTGGCGATCTCCACGTGGGCGACCCCGTGGTGTACGGGTACTAGGGGTTTGTTGAACTTGATGGTTATTGCCCTTGCTAGGGTGGCGCCTACCCTGAGGGCTGGGCCGAGTCCTGGTCCCATGGAGAATGCTACGGCGTCAATGTCCCTAATGTTTATGCCTAGTCTCCTTAGGGCCTCGTTGAGTAGTTTTGGTCCCATCATTACGTGGTGGTCTGCGGCGGCCCTTGGGTGTATGCCGACTCCCTGTGGTGGGGTGTATGTGTCGTTGATGTTTATCAGTATCCCGCCCTCGTTGGCTATGCCTACTCCGAAGGTGTGTGCCGTGGATTCTATGCCTAGTACTAGGGTCATTAGTAGACACCTTCGTACACGGATTCCACTATGTCGTCTAGTTCGCTGTCGCTTAGTTGGCCGTATTTCTTGAGTACGTAGTTTATTGTTGATTCTACGGTGCTCCCTATCCAGCCGCAGCCTGGGTCGTAGTCATTATTCACCAGTGTTAGGAAGTCCCCTATGTTCCTTATGACCCCGTTTCTCGTCAATTGCTCTACTGATCCAATCAGGTCTGGGCTTGTTATTACGAGGTCTATTCTGTCCCAGTTAAAGGCCTGGAGGTCTCCGAACCTGTCCACCAGGAATACGATCTTCGCAAGCCTATCCAGGTTTGCCCTCCCGAGCTTCCTTAGGGTACTTATTATTATGCATTCAATGAGGCCCATTAATCCCAGTGCCCTATGTCTTTGTGATTAGGTAAATTAAACTTACTGCGTGTGTGCCCTGGCGTGAACAAGGCTTAAATAGGGCTGGTGTGGTGTTTATTGTCTTGATGATTGGTCAGGACGTGCTTAGGGATTTACTAAAACCAAGTAGTTCTGTGTTGATTGCCTGGGATGTGCATAGGGCCTTGTTTAATGGCATATTCAATAAGGATGAGTTCCAGAGGGCGTTGAACACGGTGGTTGAGGCTGCGAGGAGGGTTAGGGTGCCGATAATATTCACTAGGATAACGCCTTTCCCAAGCGGCTTTGAGCCGGTTACCACTAGGATCATGCAATGGAGGGGTGGCTTTAGGCCGGAGGAGATGGATTTGATTATTCAGCCACAGTCGAGTGACATTGTTATTAATAAGAATACTTGGTCGCTCTTTGTTGGGACTAATGTGGAGTTATTACTTAGGAATTCGGGGAGGTACACGGTGGTTTTCACCGGTATTGCCACTGATGTTGGTGTGGAGACTAGTGCGAGGCATGCCTATGCCCTGGGCTTTGTCCCCGTCATAGTCTCCAACGCCGTATCATCACATGACAGGGAGGCGCATGAGAGGTCCCTGGCTAACATGAGGAGGTTCTTCCCTGTGATCACAGCCGAGGAGTTGGCTGGGTATTGGTCGTGAATCCCC
>DAJV01000004.1:1833-7127 GCA_002496475.1 Vulcanisaeta sp. UBA163
TTGGAATTGAAATAAAGGATGTGAAACAGGGAGAAACACCCAGCATCGTTCAGGGTAATGGGCAAGAACCCAGTGAGGCAAGGAGGCATTACTCACGTGGTATAGCCCTTTTCAAGCTTGGTCGTTTTGAGGAGGCCCTGCCCGAGGTTGAGGAGGCGTTGGAACTCGATCCAGAAAATGAGAGGTATAGGCTTGTTAAGGTGGCTGTGTTGATTGGACTTGAGAGGTTTGAGGAAGCTGAGAATGAATTAAGGTTTTTATCCCCAGGTAGGCAAGTTAGTCCGTTAATAGGCGGTGCAAAGCCCATGGATGGTTTTGATGGTATGACTGGTCGTGTCAAGCCTATCGTTGATGAGTTGGGTATGCAGTTAATTAGGGCATTGCGCACTACCTGGGTATTGCTGGTTAAGGTTAGTGGTGTGTTGAGGGTATTAATTAACCGACTTGTGGTTAGGGCTAGGGTTTTCCTAGGTGCAGTTAGGGATCGCCTGCTTAGGGTTATTAATTGCACGGTTGGTGGTAAGTCCAGTCCATGTGATGATGGTAATTAATTACTCATTAACTATGCACTTATGGCTCGGTGTTATTACAGCGTAGTCTATACCCAACTCACTCAGTACCTTGCCTAATTCCCTGCACCATTGTTGCACGTCTACTCTATGGGTGAAAATGTGTATGAGCCATACCTTCCCAATACCCAGTAGTCGTTTGTAGGTTAGTGCTTGTCCAATTCCGTCATATATCCTTGGATTGACCTTGATCTCGATTGCGGTGTCGTTTCCGTACACATCAACCTCCACCCCATTGAGTACTACCCTGGTTTTTGCATTCATTAGTGCAGCTATGTAGTCCTGGAAGCACGCCTCCCTTTGACAATTACTCACTGTGATTCTTCTTATTGCCTCAATTATGTCCACGTATGTATTTATTGAATTAAATTTTAAATAATTCCCTCTATTTCTAGTAAGAGGATTATGACTGTGGTTATTCCCATTATTTCCGCGGCTGGTGGCGTCGGCAAGACCACGTTGTCCCTAATGCTCTCCTACGTATTGTCACCTAATTATAGGGTCTTGCTTATCGACATGGATCCAACGGCAGGACTAACCCTTAGGATGCTTGGTGACCTAACCTATCAGAGGCTTCTTAGTGAACGTAAGTCACTCATGGACATGATTAGGGATGATGAGCATGGTAATGTGAATATTAGGAATTACATGATTTATGGGAGGCAGGTCAAGAGTTATGATGATGAAATCATACTGTATCCTCAATTCAATGAGGTTGCTGTTTTATCGCCTGGTGAGGGCTTTGATGAGTTCTTTGCGGAGAATCAAAATATTGATGTTGGTAAAATGGTTTGGAAAGTACTTCATAGGAGTGGTATTGATGGTCTATTTGATGTTGTCATTGTGGATACCGCGCCATTCTTTGATAAGAGGTATACATTAATTGCCCTGTATGACGTTACCAGGGCTGTTGTTGTGCTTAGACCAACACTTACGGATACAAACAGGACCAACACTATGATTAACAAGATCACTGGGCTCTTTAGGAAGATGGATGAAAAGGTTCCAGTATTCACCTTAGTGTTTAATTTCGACCCGAATAAGTACGTAATAGAGGCAAAGACCCTTAGTGACGTGCTTAAGGTACAGCGTATTGACATTGAGAATAGTGGTAGGCTTGTATCAATGAGTATTACTGGGAGGACCAGGAAGGTTGATGAGATGCTCAGGAGAAACCTTGAAGCCCTGGTAAAACTCAACAACTCAGTTATTGACTACTTCAATTACGTGTTACCCCATAATGTTAGGTTTAGTGATGAGTCGTTTCCGCAAGACAATCACGTAATCGCCGATAGGAGGATCAGTGATAATGATAGGGCCGTGCTACAGGTCACATTGAGCAACCTTGTCAATAGGTTTGGTATTAAGTTGAACTTAGGTTATGACATACTTACAGTGTGATCACTGCATCACTTATGTGTTACTTCATCCAGTAGGTTATTGAATTCCCTTATTAGTGCGTTTGCATGGTCTCCCGTGTGTATCATTGACGGTAGTAAATGCGTAATGTGTTCCGTCATGTATAGGATGCCCTTGGTCCTCATGTATAAGTGCATTAGCTTGTATAGTTCCTCGTTGGTCCTCCCTTCATAGGCCATCCTGGCGTTTACCGGTCTCTCCCTGGTGAAGTGAAGCCCAACCATACTGCCGACGCCGGTCGTCCAGCAAAGCCTGTCATGCCCCTCGCAGGCCTTATCCAATTCCCTTTTCACCCAGTCCCATAAATCATTGAATTCCTCATAAAGAGCCCTGTGCTGACTTAGGTAGTTTATTAATGCATAGCCCGCGGTCAACGTTACCCTATTCCCCGTAAAAGTACCGCCGTGGAAACTCCTCGAACTAGCACTTGGCCTCTTAACCTGGTCAAGCAACTCCATTATTTCGGACCTGGAGGCAATGGCGCCGGCGCCTGGGTAACCACCACCGATTATCTTTCCAAGTGTCACCACGTCGGCCTTAACATTGAATAACTCCTGACCACCGCCAAGGGCGAGCCTAAAGCCCGTAATTACCTCATCAAGTATGAACAGGGCACCATACCTATCCACTAACTCCCTAACGCCCTTCAGGTAGTCTGGCTGCGGCTCTATGCAGCCGCCTGAACCGAGGACAGGCTCCATAATCACGGCGGCTACGTCGAAGCTCCTTAGGGCCCTCTCAAGGGCGTTAAGTTCATTAAATGGAACCACCAGTGTATACTTAATGTGTTCCGCTGGTAGACCGAGGCTCTCGGGTCCCTTAAACGGTGGGTTAACACCTACGTGTAGGCCGTCATAACCACCGTGCCAACCACCCTCCATTTTAATCACGTACTTACGCCCCGTGTACGCCCTGGCTAACCTAACGGCGTACATATTGGCCTCGGTACCACTATTCGAGAACCTAACCATGTCTACATTAGGTATAACCTTAGTCAGTAGCTCCGCGTATTCCACCTCAAGTGTGTTTGGGTAGCCCAGGTGGGTTCCCTCGTGGGATGCCTCATTGACTACCTTGATCACGAAGTCAGGTGAGTGGCCGAGGATGTGGGTTCCATGGCCCATCCAGTAATCAACATACTCATTGCCATCAACATCCCAAACACTGACGCCCTTAGCCCTCATCATATACACTGGGTATGGGGAGAAGTACCTAATTTGGTATGTTGTTCCTCCTGGCAAAACCCTCCTAGCCCTCTCAAATAATTCCCTGGATCTTCTGGTTCTCTCCAGGTAAATCCTCGTGTACCTATCAATCAATTCCTGAACCCTATTGCCTGTGCTATGCATCGCCAGAATTATTGGGGCTTGGTTATTAAGTATTGTTTATGGGGTTCTCGTTAGAAAACCATGAACCCTAATTAGGTGTAGCAATGCGTCTGGGAGTCTCACGGTTTTATAACCACACTTAGCGCACACGAAGTACTTCCTCCTGTGAAATGAATTTCTTGAGTAGGACTCAACCCTAACATTTAGCCACTCCCTGTATTCCTTGGTCCTAACCACATGATCATTGAAACCACTTAAGTGCTGCACGAAACCAAGTTTTACCTGATCAGTATGCGGAGTCACGTATACCTTAAACTCCTTACCTGTGAAGGGGCACTTAATGACACCACCTATGAAGGGTTTGTTTGCCCCCTTGGGTACGTAAATGATCAGGTCCACATACTTACCCTTAATTGCACTGCTTCTTCTGAGTCCTAGGACCTCCATTTGCTCACTCGTCACGATAAACTACGTACTGAGTAAGCCTTTAAGCATTACTTTACGAGAAATCATGGGACTACGCCGTAGTGCTTCATTATCCCAAGTAATTCATTCACGGCGTTAATAACATGCCCCCTAACACTAATGAGAAGGTTAGTTAATTTTTCACTTAATTGGCATGGATCTCTCGCTTGAGATAGTATTATTAGTGATGAGGGAGACTTGATGTCTGCCTTAATGACTACGTCCTCGCCAATTCTAACCCTAACTATACCCGTGGTCTTGCCCTCCGTGTAAGTGATTACTTCGATTATGCCGCCCTCAATGGGCTCAGCCACCAGGTTAAGTGTTATATTATTACCGCCATGCGTCACGTAAATCCTATCGTAACCAGTAAGGTTCCTGCTGATTCTGCCCAGTCTTATTGAATCCAGGATCCTCCTCCAGCCATTACCAACAAGCCTAAGGTATTCATCATGGTCACTGAGCCTATTAATCAAGTACTGAATGGGATCCCCAGAACTGGTATTCTTTGTTTTAATGTCAACGCCAATTTCACGCCCAATATTAATCACCAACTCATCTATTTTATCAAGTATGTCCCTGAAATAATTCATATTATTATTAATTACTTGCCTAGCATCATCACTACCTATTTCCATCAGTCTCTCCTCATAACCACCATCAGGCCCAATGCCAATTATAAAAACGTATTTATCACTTATTGAAACCCTGACATTACTCAACCCCCTGTCCCCAATTCTCACCGGGCTCAGTGGCGCTAGGAATTCCATTTATTATTATATGTTAATTAATTCTTATAAACACTTGGATATGCCTAGGCTTCGTATGGGTGAGTTCAGTAATAAGGTTGTTCTCGTTACGGGCGGCAGTAGAGGCATTGGTAGGGCTATTGCTGAGGCATTCTTGAGGGAGGGCGCCAGGGTAGCCGCTACCTACGCCAGGAGTGATGATAAGGCAAGGGAGCTCGAGAAAATGGGGATTCTGACCATCAAGTGCGATGTGTCAAGTAGGGATGAGGTTAGGAGGGCTGCGGAGATCGTAGGGAATAAGCTTGGTGACGTTAATATTCTTGTCAATAATGCCGGTGTTATGTACTTAATGCAGTTTGAGTCGTACGACGAGGGGTTGTTTAATAGGATGATTGACATAAACGTTAAGGGGATAATCTATACAGCACTTGAGTTCCTGCCCCAGTTGAAGAGGACGAGGGGTATCATAATCAACATAGCATCAAATGCAGGTATAGGCACGGCTTGGGAGGGCACTACATACTATGCGATAACTAAGGCTGCCGTGATAATACTTACTAAACGCATGGCGTTTGATCTTGGGAAGTACGGCATTAGGGTTAACGCGGTTGCACCTGGTTGGATTGAGACTGACATGACCACCGCCAATAGGACTCCCGGGGAGATTGAGAAGACGAAGGCCTTGGTCAGGTCAAGGACTATGCTAAGCACTACTGGTGTGCCTGAGGACATAGCCAACGTAGTACTCTTCCTGGCCAGCGATA
>DAJV01000077.1:0-8138 GCA_002496475.1 Vulcanisaeta sp. UBA163
AGCGGCCCTATGGCTCGTGATGGCGTTCATCGCCTATGGAAACCCACCGGCGTACTTAGTGACTTACGTATTAATCACGGGCGTTGGTGGTGTGAATTCCTTCGCGTGGGCGTTAATAATGGAGAGACTGAGTAGGGGTAGTAGGGGCTGGGTCCTGGCTAACTTCGCGTTTTACGGTGCCATAGGCAGCCTATTGGCTACGCTTATCACGGGGCTCGTGGTTGGCGATAACTACATGATCATGCACTACGTATTCCTAGCGAGTGCGTCGTTGATCCTCGTTAACGCGATTAACGTGTGGAGCATTGAGTTAGTTAGTGAGGATTATCGAACCGTTAATGAGTCCCTATCCCTACTCAGGGGTAATAGGAGATTGGCTAGGTTCTTAGCCATTAATACCCTATTCGCCGTTGTGTGGAGCTTCGCGTGGCCCCTCTTCCCACTGGCCCAGGTCTACCTGCTGAACATGAATGTTGAGCAGTTGGCTATTGTCAATGTAATTAGTGGCGTATCAACACTGGCATTACAGAGGTTTATAGGCAGATTGTTCGATAGGAATAGGAGGTTGGTAATGTTCCTGGGCAGGTTCTTGCTCGTGGCGTTCCCACTATCGTATGCCCTGGCCAGCAACGTCTACGTGATCTACCTGGTAAACACCATGGCTGGGTTCACGAATTCCGCATCTAACGTGGCCTACATATCCTTCGTCTACGACAACTCTGAGGATAAGAGGACTGCCGTTAGCCTATACAATCTATTCTATGGCATTGGCACGTTGATAGGTTCATTAATTGGCGGCGCATTGGTGCCCATAATGGCCAATTTGGCCGGCCTAAGGAGTGGCGTGAGGTACCTATTGCTTGGCGATGCCGCGGCCAGGGCCGCGGTGGCCACACTATACGCAAGCGTTTAATGCAGTTAAGAAGCCTTTTTATTTAAGGCCCCCACTTACCATGGTGTATGTTCACCGTATTCATAGTGGGTACGGCAGGTTCGGGGAAGACCACGCTTGTTGATACCTTCGCTAATTGGCTTGAGAATAATCAGTACGATGTGGCTATAGTGAATCTGGACCCTGCCGTGGAGTACGTTCCCTACGTACCGGACATAGACATTAGGGATGTGGTTTCGGCTAGGGAGTTAATGAGGAAGTACAAACTCGGTCCCAATGGCTCGATAATAGCCGCAATAGATATGTTAGCCGTCAGGGCTCAAGAGATAAAGGGTCAGATTATGGATATTGGCGCTAATTATGTCTTGATAGATACGCCAGGGCAGATGGAACTCTTCGCCTTTAGGAGCGTCGGATCGGTGCTTATCAATAGGCTTAGCATGGATAGATCTGCTGCTGTCTTTGTGATAGACGCCACGCAAGCCCAGACACCGAGTGGTTACATATCGTCAATGCTCTTGGCGTTATCAACGCAGTTCCGGTTCAATTTATCCCAGGTCAATGTGTTGAATAAGATTGACCTGCTTGATAAACCCGTGATTGATGAAATACTCGAGTGGAGCGAGGAGACTGATTTACTCAGGGAGGCGTTGCTTTCAGACCAGGATAATAAGTTGGAGGCCGACTTGAGTGTTAGGTTGTCTGATGTGTTAACCGCCGTAGGCACATTATCTAGGCCAATACCAATAAGTGCAAGGACCGGTGAAGGCCTTGATGCGTTGTATAGAGTACTTCACAATATCTACATTGGTGGCAGTGACTACGATTACCTTGAGTAGATCTCACCAGTGTTCCTAAGCATCACGTAACCCGGCCTTGGTTCTACATGGCTTATCCTGCGAAGGAATTCCTTAACGGTAGGTTTATCAATGCTTGCCCTTGCTATTACTATGTCGAATTCCTCAAGGGCCAGCGGCCTTATGGTGAGTCCCATATTGAGTGCTTGTCCTGCTATGGCTACCCCATAATCAGCGAGCCCTCTGGCAACCTTCTCAGTGACCTCCATATGGGTCTTTACCACATCATTGTAGCCCTTCATTAATTTCCTTAATTCCTCAATACTATACCCAGTATTCCTGGCGATACCATTAAGTAGTAACTCTATTGCAAGCCTAGTGCCTGAGCCTGGGTTCCTATTAATCATCCTGAGGCCCAATATATCTGTTAGGTCGCCTATGCTTAGGTATGGCCTATGCACAATACCGAGTAGCCTTAGGTAACCCCTAAGCATTACAGTTTCGTCCCAAGCGCCCAGCATTTCCATGAATGGCATATTATACTCACCACTAGCTGGATCGATTAGGTGAATACCGGCAATATCCGCGAGCCCATTCATGACCATGTTTAGTCCACCCATTGAACCAACCCAATGCGTATCAATGCAATACCCCTCATTTTTCATTTCATTTATTACATCCCTAACTATACAGTCATCACTTCCAGCATAAACAGTATCACATACGGTACCATCGGGATTCCATGAATACCTCCTCCTTATCGCCCTATACGTGCCTATTAATTCTGCTCCTTCAGTGGTCAACGCCATACCTCCCCTATAGCCTCTCCTTGGATTAACGACCTTGGTCCCTAGGCCATTTTCGAGTTTATTAATCAACTCCCACGCCCTTGAATACGGTAGCCCAAGATCCCTCGCAACGGATAATAAGGATCCCCTCTTCTCAAGGATCTCGAGAAGTCTCGCAGTTATATCATCCATCAGCACCTTTCCATCTCTCTCAAGCACTACCTCAATCCTATACTTAGGCCTGCCCACTATTTATTAGGAATGACTTATTCCTTAATAAGATTTTATTTTCATGTAATTCAATAGAATGGTTTATTAATGAGCTAAAGCCAGAGGATATTCCTCACTATGGTGATCAAGGCCATTGTACTAGACTTAGACATGACGCTCGTTAATACACTACCCAAATTCCTGATTTTATTGAGGGAGTGCGCGGCTAGGTATGGTAAGAACCTAGGCGGGGGCATCAATGATTTACTTAGCATTTACTACAGGGATCCATCATTGAATGAGTTACTTGGTGAATTATCGCGAAATTTTTGGTTCTGGCATGACTGTTGGCTTCAGTACTCAACCAGGAAGGATTACGGGGAAGTATTTCCTGGGGTCTTTGATTCCCTGAAGCTTCTTCGTAGTATGGGCAAGAGATTGCTTATAGCAACTGGAAGAGAACTGGAGTGTTGGCGTATGCAGGATGAGTTGAGGTACTATGGGTTCACGGAATTGATAGAGGGCTGCGTGTCTCTTGGCGATTTAGGTCCAGGGCATGATAAACATGATTTAGTGAAGAGAGCCGTTGAGATGCTTAGGTTATTACCTAACGTTGTTGCTTATGTGACCGACCATCCCAGGGACATTATGATGGTTAATGGTTTAGGTACAATAAACATAGGAGTCGCCACCTGGGTTAAGGAGTTCCCCGCGGCTAAATTCGTGATAGGTAGCGTGGCTGAGTTACCCCAACTTATTACCGTGCTTGATGAAGCCTTTTATTGACCATAATACCTGTGACGGCCCCAATTGCTATTGGTGCAAGGTATGTAAGTAATATGTACCAGGGTATCCCCAGTAGACCTGGCATGACTATTATATAGTAGGGTCCGTAGGTACTTGGTTTTACATATTCATTACCTGGATAATAAATAAGGACTTTGTAATTACCCGGTACATTGAATGGTATTGAACCCCTTATGTAATTACCCGTAATGGGTATTTCATAGGTACTAATGGTTTTATTACCGCTACTTATGGTTATCGTTATGTTTCCATTAACGTAATTAATCGGTATATCCGTCGTAAGACTTATAATAAACAGGACATTACCACCGGCGGCAATTAGGTTATTGCTTTCATTTACAGAGAGACCTAAGGAGGCCCTCTTTATGTTTAGGCTTTTTGTTGCACTGCATGATTGGTAATTAATGTTTCCAGGCCATGAAACAGTTATGGTGTAATTACCCGGTGTTTCAGGCGTGAATACATATTTACCCATGCCGCTTGTGTTTACGTAGATCATTCCACTCATTGGGATACCACTGCTTGGTGTTACTTGGATATTTAATTGTGTATTTATGATTGCTGGGTTCATGTAACTTATTACCGTAATTTCATGCAGGACCTCCGGGGTTCCATTAACCGTAATCGTCAAAGAACAAGGTGCTCTTTTAACGGTTAACGTGAGGTTTGTGGAACTTGGTAGGTAGTTTGGGGAGTTTACGTAGTAGATCAGTATTAGGTATGTGCTTGCCTGTGGTGGTATCCATGTGGTCTTAACACTACCATTTACGGGTGTGTAACTGCCTATTACTGATGAGGAGCCGTTAATCATATAGCTTATGGTTAGTGTGCCTCCGGAGATTGGCGGTGATAACTTTACGTATATGCTCACGGCGTTTCCATAGGTGATGTTTGTGTTATTTATGTAGGCTATTATGTAGACTGTGCCCGGTAATACAAAGAATGTGTAATTCGCAGTGGCCTCTTGGAAATAGGTGGTGTTTGTGAATAAGACTGTTAATGTATGGTAGCCAATACTGTAATTCACGGGTAGTATGTATTGAGCGGTTCCCTGGATGTTCGTTGTTACGTTAGTCACGTAATTATTATCAACATACACTCTCAACTGCTGATTCTGTAGTGGGCCTACTGGTGTTGATGTTTGTATTGATATTGGTAGGTAATTACCGTAATCAACTTTGTTGGATTGGGCACTTAGCACTATTGTTACTGGTGTTGGTACTATCGTGAATGTAAGCGTCTCATTGGTGTTCCAGCTATAGCCTCCAGCGTCTATATAGCTTATCCTGAAGCCTAGTGTTACTGTGTTAAGTGTGTATGGTCCAGGTGTCACGATGATGCTTGTGTTTGATGGGGGTTTTACGGTGAAGACGCTGGTGCTCACTGCAGCATTGATCCCGGACGTGGCAATTAATGCCGAGGTTATTGGTATGGGACTTGCGTTTACCACTTTGATCATTACTGTTTGCGGTATACCACTGTATAGTGTGCTGGATATGGTGCTAATACTTATACCTGGGACTATTGAGGACACCGTGAAGTGGTAACTCGTGGAATAACCTGATGACTCTATCACCAGTGTTGCATTGTAATCGCCCTGCTCAAGGCCAGGCACCGTTATATTAAACGTATTGCCTCCAGGTTGCAACTCAACTACGCCTTGAGTACCTTTACTACCTATGCCCAGCGTATACGTTATGTTTATTGGCATAGGTAGGTTGTTGTTTATGTCTATTGATATTGTACCATTTATCCCGACACCGGTGTATATTTGTGTATTATTACTGATAGATTCTGGGTATGTTCCGTAATACCACGTAACACCGATTACAGTAAATGGCGTCGGTGGATCCACGCCAAGCGCAGCTAGTACCGCGTGTATTATTAAGAGGGTTATCATCATTGTTAGTTAATGAGCGAATTAACTCATTTAAAAGCACTGCTAACACGCATCTAGACTTATAAGTGCTGTAGTGTTTCCTAACTTACCAATAGTATGGGTAATAAGTTCACTGTGGTAACATTTGGTTGCTGGCTAAATAAGGCGGATAGTGACCTAGTGATCACCAGGCTTAGGTCGTTGGGTTGGGAATACGTTGAGGACGTTAATTCAGCAGACACTGTTATCATAAATACCTGCGCCGTTAGGGAGGAGGCGGAGAGAAATGAACTGAAGTTTCTAGCGGAATTAGGCAGGAAATACCCGGGCAAGAGAATCATCGCGACTGGTTGCCTAACAAGGGTCAGGCCAGCAGCGATAAGGGAGGCAATGCCTAATGTTGTGATTGTCACGTCACATGGCGTGGAGTTTATTGATGAAGTGGTAAGGGGCGACAGTAACGTGTATGTTTATGATGATAGGCCCATGAAGTACCTGCCCAGTTATTATCCTGAGCTTCACGGGCATAGGTATGTCGTACCAATACAGGTTGGTTGCCTAGGTAATTGCAGCTTCTGCGTTACTAAGATTGGTAGGATGGGTTTTGGTAAGGTGAGAAGTTATGAGAGGGATGACCTAATAAATGCGATCAAGAGGGCCGTCGATAATGGTGCAAGGGAGGTGTACTTGACGGGGCAGGAAATCAGTGCGTATGGTCGTGATAGGGGTTATGACTTGGCCGATCTACTTGAGGAATTATTGAGAAGGGTTGATGGCAGGTTCATGATTAGGTTGGGCATGATGGAGCCTCTCGAGCTTAGTCGCATGCTTGATAGGTTACTTGATATTGTGAAGTCTGATTGGCGAGTGTACAGGTTCTTTCACATTCCTGTGCAAAGTGGTAGTGACCGCATACTAACCCTTATGAGGAGAAAGTACTCGGTTGGTCTCTTTAGGGATATTGTAACGAGGATTAGGAGGTTTTTTCATGAGGCCACGGTTGTTACGGATATCATTGTGGGTTTTCCCGGGGAATCCGATGAGGATTTCTGGGCTAGTGTGAGGCTGATTGAAGAGTTGGGGATTGACAAGGTTAACCTGGCTAGGTATAGTAGGAGACCATTTACTGAGGCTGCCTATATGGAGCAGGTGCCTGAGCAGGTTAAGAAGGAGAGGAGTAAAATGGCTACGGAGATCTTTAGCAAAGTGGCGCTGGAGAGGAATAAATTATTCATTGGTAGGGAAATGTGGGGTATTGCCAGTGAGGTGGATTTTAGGGGTGAGAGTTACATTATTCGTTCTTATAACTATAAGCCTATAGCCGTGAAGAGGGTGGATATTGGCGCGTTTGTAAAGGCCAGGATTATAGATGCAACATCCCATAGGTTAATTGGTGAGCTCCTCGAGTCCGAGGAATTGGGTGTTAGGTATAGGGTTGATTTCAGGATTTCCGAGGGCCTTGACTTAACGTCCTAGTAATACTACTCGATTCTCAGGACTTCCATCGGTCTGATTCTTGTTATTGATATTAGTGATGGTACTGAGGCCAGTATTGATGTTGCCACGGCAATCAATAATGAGTATAGGTATAACGCGGGCAGTAGTATTACGGGTATTATTATTGGTACATTGATCTTTATCATAATGTATCTAGCCAAGTAGGCCCCACCTATTCCAAGGACTATGCCCAGTACTGAACCAACTATACTCATGATGATTACCTCAAGGAGGAATACAATTATAACCTGCCTATTGGAGGCACCCAATGCCTTGAGTATGCCTATCTCCCTGGTTCTCTCCCTCACATTCATGATTGCGGTATTTGCAACACTGAACCCGGTGACTATTAGGCTGAGTGCTATTATTATCACGAAGAATAGGTTTACCATTGATAGTGCATTAGAGATTGAACCAAGCACGGAACTCTGCTCATAAACATCCGCATTCGGGAAATACTCACTCAGGGCGGTGGCCAGTTGGTTAAGGTAGATTGGGTTCTCTTGGGACAGCTTTATGAATATTGCATTAACGAATCCCTCATCATCTAAGTCATTCTGTAATGTACCTATCGGCGTTACAATCATGTTTAGTTGAAAACCAAGGAAACCACCCAATATGCTACTAAAGGTCCCGGTTACCGTGAGTGGAATGATTTGGGTGCTTCCCTGAACTCCCGTGAGTACTTGTACGTATATTGTGTCACCAATGCTCACGTTATACTTGGAAGCCAGGGTATCCTGTATTATTGCCTCTCCATTGCTTGCTGGCATGGAACCGTTTTCCATATGCACCTCGAAGTAGGAGAAGTACTGACTTGGTATGCCTATTAGGGTAACAGCATGACCATTAACCTGCGCTGTGCCTAGTATTATTGCGGGGACCACATATGAAACATGGGGTAAACCTGCAATTACTTGAGCTACCTCCTCAGGGATTGAGACGCTTTGTGAGTAAACCATGAGGTCCGTAGGCAAGATATTCTCTACTTCACTCGTTATTGCTACCTTGAACCCGTAGGTCATAGTCTCAAGGGTTATCATCAACGCCACGCTATAGACTATCGCCAGCATGGTCAGTATAACCCTGGTTCTTCTGCTCCCAAGATTTCTCATTGACATTGTAAACAGCGTCCTTAAGCTCATGAACCCCATTAATGTGATCTAACGTGCTTAAAAACACTTCTAACAGAAACGTGATCAGTCTTCACCTCCTTCCTCATTACTCAGTACTCGGTCTGTTGATCCATCATCATTATCCAAACCATG
>DAJV01000077.1:8186-9798 GCA_002496475.1 Vulcanisaeta sp. UBA163
ATTAATAATAATACTTAAATAGCCATATTAATCTATGATTACGTGCCAAAGAAAATCCTAGTTCTAGGTGGCGGTGTTGGTGGTGTTGTAGCTGCAAAGAGAATGGCTGAAAGATTGAGGGGTAGGGTTGATGCAGAAATAACAATAATAAATGACACTGACTATTACCTATTACCACCACTTCTCGTTAATATTGCTCTTGGTGATATAGAACCCAGGCAAGCTCAATTGCCTTTATCACTGCTTGAAGGGAGAGGTGTTAAGTATGTCAAGGCCAAGGTGACGAAGATAGACCCAGATAATAGGGTTGTGGAGACGGATCAGGGCAAGTTCAATTATGATTATTTGCTGGCGAGTTTAGGAGTTGAGAATGACTTCGTTTCATATAACTTAGGTGTTGGTTACCATAACTTCACCCTTGATGGTGCATTAAAACTCAAGGAGGCATTAAGATCCTTCACTGGTGGTAAGGTTGTTTTAGTAGCTCCTGAGCCCATATATAGGTGTGGTGTCTATCCCTTTGAGTTTGCCTGTCAATTAGATACGTTATTTAGGAAGAGGGGTATTAGGGATAGGACGAGTATAACATTGCTCTACCCATTCAATAAGCCTATAGAACCTTTAGGTCCTGAAGCTGTTAAGATATCTGAAACAATGGCCGCTAAAAAGGGTGTAGAATGCGTGGGTGGCATTAAACCACCAATTACTATTGATGATAAGGAGAAGGTCGTCACACTCTCCAACGGTGAAAAGTATAAGTATGACCTATTAATTGTGACGCCGCCAGCAAGGTTACCAAAGCCCTTTGAAGATACGCCATTGGTTGCTGATACCCCTGCTGGAAAATGGACCGCAATAAATCTATATACAGGTAGGAGCCTTAAGTATGATGATGTGTATTTACCCGGTGAGCACTCAATGCCGTACATAGGCCTTCCAACAGCAGGCGTTCCCGTACACTTCACCGCATTGGCTAGTGTGGCATCAATTACTGGTGAATTACTTGGCCAACCGGTTGATCCTGCTCAAATAAATGCAATGACATGCGCCTTGGACTATGGTGATGTTGGAATGATGTTTAACTGCGACATAAAGCTAGATTTAAGCAGTAACAAGGCCATATGGACGGGTAGCTGCTATAGCATATTGACATCACCATTAGGTAGGTTGATTAAGGATCTATTTTATAAAACCTGGTTAGCAACAACAATGTGAGGTGATGATCATGGCACAGGCTCAACAAACACAGGTCGAGAAGAGCCCGGATGAACAGATTGCTGAGGCTCTCAATGTACTTGTTCAAAACATTGATGAGGTCAGGGGATTACTTGACCAAGTAATTGAGCTTAAGCGCAGTGGTGTGATTGATGCATTAATGATAATAATTAATAGATTCGAGGAGGTTATACAATACCTCTTCCAGGATCCAGCGGTATTTAGATTATTGTCAATACTTGTTGATGGTAGTTTGCAGGCAATGAATAAACTAGATACTCAGGATGTTATTAGGTTAAAGGGGCTGGTTCAGGATTTAGGTGGATGCATGGGTAAGAATATTGATTTAGCAAACGCTAAGCCCATAGGTGGCCTAATGGGGCTTTGGAGGGCATTG
>DAJV01000013.1 GCA_002496475.1 Vulcanisaeta sp. UBA163
CCATAACCACTGAGTGAAGAGCCAAGTATATGAATACCTCATAACCCAGTGAGGAGGCGATCAATGCAAGCCTTAACACTGCCTGAACGCGATCCTCCTCTGAAGGAGGCATGGTTGTAAAGAAGATAATCTTATCCCTCTTTTCACTCATTGATACTTACAATGCCTAGTCTATTTTTGCTTTTATTTCACATATACCGTGAAATAATAGAAATACCTATTCTTTTTTAATTAAGAAGTCGAGATATGGTTCCTTTAGATCAACCATGGCATTAACCACAAGTTCTGCTAGACCACCATAGTGTATATTGTAAAGTTTTGTCGCATTATAGTGCGCTAGTACATCCCTTAACTCCCCCTTACAGTTAGAACAGGGCGCGCATACGTACTTGGGTATCCTCGGATCCATAACATCCTTAAACGCCTCAAGTATTTGCTTAAACTTCATCCTTGACGCTATCTTCACCCTCCACTCAGTGAAGTTCATTGAGGTCATGATAGCGAATCCACTACCACCGCCACAGCAATAATTATATACGCCATGCGGCTCCATCTCCCTAAATAATGGAGCAATTTTCCTAAGGACCTCTCTCTGTGGCTGAACTATTCCCGCTAGTCTAACTATATTGCATGGATCATGTAGTGTAACTGGGAAATTATTCTTATTAGGATCAAGGTTAAGCTTATTATTTAACACGATATCCCTTAACAACGGAAGAACGCTCTCCCTTGGTATCCTATACTCACCCTGAAGTATTCTGTCTGCGACGACGATAAGCGCCTTAGTAGCATGGCCACACTCCCCAACGACGATTTTCTTAACATCTAACTTTCGAGCAACCTCAAGATGCTTGTGAGCTATTCTGGCGAGTTGAACATCATCGTACCAAACACCGTAATTAACAGCATCATAACCAAACAACTCGCTACTTAACGTCCAGCTTATGCCTGCCTCCTCAAATATTATAGCGTATGCCGCTGGATTCTCAGGCCATGACAAGTACTCGCCAGCATTGTGTATGAGCAGTATGTCTGCGCCCTTCTCATCAACCGGAATCTTAATCCTCTTACCTGTCTTCTCATATATTAAGTCCTCCATGTACTTAACCATATTAAGGAATGCCTTAGGATTCATCCCCGTTGATGAGCCAACCTTTAACTGGAGCATTGTGCCTCTTTCATGGAGTGCCCTCGGCGCTATTCCTAATTCCTGGGCAAAGAGCTTCCTCAACTCATGAGCTATTAAGCCATTATCTATACCAAGTGGACAGACTTGAACACACCTTCTACATAATGTACATCTATAGGCTAGCTCTCCTAGTCTTAATATCGTATAAGCGTTCAGTTCAATATCGATTCCAGGCTTTTTAATAATATATTTATAATAAATTCTCCTTAATACCTCAGATCTGTACGTTGGCCTATATATCTCCTTTTTACCACTAGCCACATATATTGGACATGCCTCAGCACAGTTCTGGCACTTGGCGCAGTATTCAAGAGCTAATAAAAGTGGTTGCAGAAAGGTCCAGTTATCATTTTTTGATGTTAGCTTCCTTAATCCTTCAAGGAATTTCTTAACTAGCTTATCTTCATCATCTTTGTTCTTTGGCTTCCACGGCATGTCAATTGCTATATAACCATCAAGTTCAGTAACGTAATTCTTGCCCCATTCCGGCTTTGGTTCTGTCGTTGGGGGTTCCATACCTGGCTTATCATATGGTGGGGGTAGGGGCATTAGGTCTGTGAGACTTATCTTGATTAGTTGACCGTTAGGTTTACTAATATCCTTGATCTTGATTGTGGTGTGTTTATCGCCCATAAGTGATCACCCTAGTGCATTATTCGCCCAGGAATCGCCGGACTTAATGTGAGGAGCACTCCAGGATAAGGTTAACTTAAGGAGTTCCTGGATTTTTCTATCTAGTTGCCCCGTATTTGGTTCATCATCCCAAAGTACCTTATGGTAGGTGAAGTACTTACCAATGAAGTGCGTGATTTTTGAAAAGGGTATGTAGGCAATGAGAAACTGAAGTATTGCAAGATGAACCATGGTTACTACATATAGATACGGCGGTGGTGACAAAGGATTAATTAAACTACTCATGAACTCCCTAGCCAGGTTAAATTTTGGATCGAAAAGCCATGCTGAGAACCCGCTTAGTAATGCGAGCAATACGATGATTAAGTTAAAATAATCAGGTACTGTTGTGTAGTCCCTTAATACGGGGTTAATTAACCTCCTAATTAATAACCCCAAACCTCCTATTATAGCAATCACATCACCAACCACGCCAATTACGATAGTAGCGTAATATATAAATAAGGCCCAGGGGTTCATTGATGGTATAGGAATACCTGCATATGTGATTGTAATTGCGCCTAGAAATACTAAAATAAACCAAATTAGTAACAGGTATATACCTAAATGGAATGAGTACGAGAGCAGCCATAACCTCCTATTATTTCTATATATCCTCACTATAAAGAGCATTTCCTTAAGCATCTCTTTAAGCTCTCCAAATACTGAGACTAAGCGTTCCCTACGCCACCAATCAACCTCCTCGAGATAACCACCGCCATACTCAGCCTTAAATACCTCATGGGGGACCGGATAAAGTTCCCACCTTAGGTGTAAAG
>DAJV01000074.1:0-1855 GCA_002496475.1 Vulcanisaeta sp. UBA163
TCTTGAACCACGTGAGGGTTGGGTTGACATCAGACCACTTGAGCGCGGTCAGGAATCCTTTGAGGAATTAACAGGAACATCCACTAAATTCATTAAAATAATACTCACGCCAAGATCGCTATAATGAAGAAGAGGGAATTAAATTGAAATTAATTAACAATTAGCATTATTTATTTCTTTTACCCTCGATGAACTCCATGAGCCATTGGTAGGCCACATCGGGTGGTGCATGGATTGGCGGGTTCTTGAAGGCCCATGCTGATAGGCTTATGAGTGGTCCACCTATCTCCCTATCCATTGCCAGCTTCACGGTTCTGACTATGTCAATCATTACACCGGCGTTGTTGAATGGATCGTAGACTTCCAAGTCCACCCTTATCCTTATTGGTACGTTTGCGAACCCACGGGCTTCAATGAACATGTGGGCGTTCTTCCTACTGCCGAGGAACTTTATGTAAGCTACTGGCGATATGTAGGCGTCGAAGTCCTCCCCCTCGGCCATCCTCTTCACGGCCTCGGTCTTAGTCCTCTCCTTCTGCCCCCTCCTATACATTAGGTTTAGGAAGTCCGGTGTACCGCCGACGTTTAGTTGGTACGTACCCTCAATCTTAACGCCCCTCAGTGCAAGTAACCTAATTATTGTTTTATGCAATACTGTGGCACCTACTTGGTTTTGAACGTCATCGCCGGCGAGTGGTAATTTCCTGGTCTCGAACTTTGTCTGCCACTCACTCGAAGTGGCGATTATTGAGGGCATTGCGTTCACAAAGGCCACTCCACTCCTGAGAGATGCCTCGGCATATGCCTCGCTGGCCCTCTGCGCTCCCGTGGGTAGGTAATTAATGAGTATGTGCGTGTTTGTGCTTTCCAGTTCCTTGACCACATCCTCAATTGTACCCTCAGCGATTGGTATAAAGGAACCCCTTAATTGTTCAGCAACGCCGTCAAGTAACGGACCTGCCTTTACAATGACGCCCGATTTACCGACCTCAATGATCTTAAGTGCATTATTTGGTTGCGCAAATATTGCCTCACCAACGTCCTTACCGACCTTGCGTGAATCTACGTCAAAGGCAGCGACCACCTTTATATCCCTTGGTTCATAGGGTCCAATGCGTTGGAAGGCAAGTCCTATTGGTTCCTGTTCTACCTCGCAGTACCTGAGTCCCTGTATGAAGGCCGATGCCGTGTTGCCCACACCGGCTATTGCCACATTAATGTTTGACTTCATTGCCTACGTTATATTAACAATTATTAATAAAGATTTCTTCCATCAATTACTTACCCCTCAACACAGCGACTAATCTGACCTCCTCCCCGCCCTGAAGGGCGAGGGTTCCGCCGAGGTCTGAGGCGTTACTTCCCTTTACGGGAGCTACTCTGTTATGATCTACAATGAAGGAGAGAGGCTTCTTCACATTCTGAACAATCCTCCCTACCGCCTTCTTCATAATATTCAACGCACCGTTTAAGTCACTGTGCATTTTATGCCCAAATGGGCATGTTACTACTCCCCTTGGCCTCCTCACGACCTCAACGTCGTGGTATGCGCAGAACTTGGACGTGTTATACTCAACTTTCATACCATATTCTTGAGCCTTCAGCTCAATAGCGTTAATTAGCTTGCGGTAAGACCAAACGTTTACTGTGTATTTGTTGCCTTTATCTTGACCTATGTTGTAAGGATAGCCTATGAAGAGAGTTGAAACACCCAACTCATGGAGCTTCTTAATGAGACCGCTTGTTGTAGAGGGATGCCGATGCATTTGCCAGTTTCTTGAGTTTTCTCTCTTGTGAACCATTTGGGAGAAGACGGATGACAATAGTACGTGTGGTACCCACGCCTGGTATTGCG
>DAJV01000074.1:1919-17678 GCA_002496475.1 Vulcanisaeta sp. UBA163
CGCCCCTAGAAGGGGCGAGGTTTGTCCTTTCTTTTATCAATAGTACTATACCTACGATGAACATGATCATGCTAACCATGGTGGACAAACAAGGGGCAATAACACGGTTATATTCACTATACCAAACGTGTAATAAACTACAGCATCCCCATTATAATTATCCACCAGTGACGACGAATTANNTGAACCGCCCAAAGGGAACCCTCGCCCTCCAGGGCAGGGAGGAGGTCAGATTATATCGCTTGCCATACCTGAACCAAGGTAGATGCCAACCTCATCGACCTTGGCACTGGGATGAAATTATATAAGCGATTCTCACACTAATGTGCTTGGTGTGGGTATGTTTGTGGCAGTTGAGGGCATTGATGGTGTTGGTAAATCGACAATAATCATGAAGTTAAAGGACATGCTGGAGCGAACTGGGTACAGGGTGTATATCACCGCCGAACCCAGTCAGACACCAATTGGCAGATTAATTAGGGATTGGCTCCTTAAGTCAGGCTCGAAGGTTGCGCACCCATCAGTATTTGCCCTCCTCTTCACAGCTGATAGGGTTCAGCATTACTATGGTGAGGTGAAGCCAATGCTTGATGATGGTTACTTGGTCATTACTGAGCGGTATATGGAGTCAACACTTGTTTATCAGGGTGCCATGGGTTTACCCATGGACTGGTTAATGGAGCTTCATAAATTCGTACCTAGGCCTGACCTAACTATAATACTTGACGCGCCTACCGAGGTTGTCATAAGTAGGTTAAGGAGTAGGCATGAGCTTGAGGTGTTTGAGACCGATAGGGAATTCCTTAATAGGGCTAGGGAGCTCCTCCTTAGAAGGGCCTCCTTAAATAATTACCCAGTTATTGATGCAGTTAGGAACCCGGACTCTGTTACTAATGACGTTTATAGATTAATAATTAATGCATTGAGGAGGGTTATTTAAATAGGCGTAATGTAGTAATGCCTTGTTATGACTGTTAGGATGATTGATATCACGGGCAAGGAGCCTGTTTATAGGGAGGCTATTGCAACGGGCTTCCTAAGGGTTGATGAGGGCACCATGGATGAGTTAATGAAGGTTGGGATCAGTGGTCTTGGTAATGCTGCGGCCATAGCCAAGGTAACGGCCATTAATGCCACTAAAACTGCCTGGAAACACATACCACTACTTCACCCAGTCCCCATTACCTACATTGAGGCTAGAGTGCGTTATGAGAAGGACGGTATTGGAATGGGCGTGCTCGCCCGGACTAGGGCGCAGACGGGTATTGAGATGGATGTATTGTTCGGCTTGTTCAGCGGCTTGCTCGCTGCGTGGAATACCATTAAGGGATGTAGCAGGACTTGCACACCTGAGTTGGTCACGAACTTCATGGGTAGGCAGGTACAGACCTGTGGTTCTAGCCGTGTTGATGGCATGTTTGATATTAGGGTCACTAGTAAGGTAAAGTCCAAGGAAGGTATAAGTCTATCACTAAGTGACTTTGAGGATAACACTGGTGGTTCGCCCGTGGTCACCATGTTCGATGTAACCACAGAACCAACCTACTATGGCGAAGCCTCGGCCAAGGGTTTTGTAAGGCTTAGGGAGAGTACCGTGGAGCTTATTAGGCGGGGTAAGGTGGAGAAGGGTGATGTTATAACCATAGCTAAGGCTGCGTCAATAATGGCTACGAAAAAGACTTGGGAGGTGTTACCCCTCGTGCATCTTAACTACGTAACGTATGCCAATGCTGATGTTAAGGTCATCGAGGACGGTGTCGAGGTCTCCGTCGATACGCGTAATGTGTCAAACACGGGTTCTGCCATGGAGGCTGTTTTTGCCGTTGGTGTCGGTTTACTAACTGTTTGGGATATGGTTAAGAAGTATGAAAAAGATGAAAATGGTCAATACCCATACACTGTAATTAAGGAAATTAGGGTGCTTAAGACACTGAAAACACCAGTAGTCTAGGAGTATACCTCCGTTATTATTCTCTCGACTTCTTCAACATCCTTAACAGTATCAACGGACTTCCAGTAAACATCCCTATAAATAATCCCCCTGATTCTCTTCTCGTTTGCTAATTTGGGAAATGCCGTTACTTCAATATCACCCTTGTTCGGCAAGTACTTAAATATGTCTTTAGTGAAGGCGTAGATGCCAGCATTGATTAAGTAATCAAGTAGTGGTTTTTCCCTGAATTCAGTTATAAATCCTTCATGATCTACATGAACAATACCGTAGGGGCTCCTCATGGGAGTTAGGGCTATCGTTGAGATCACATTACCACTTAACTGATCTATTAATGGCTTAATTGGGAGATTTGTCACGATATCACCATTAAGAACCACGAATACCTCATCCTCAAGGAACTTCATTGCATTCTTAATGGCGCCACCCGTACCCAGGGGTTCCTCCTCAACACTATAGAACAACCTAACACCGAATTTAGAACCATCCCCCATAACCTCAAAGACCTTAGTCCTCAGATAACCAACAGCAAGGACTATATCCCTAATGCCCTGCTTACTAAGCCACTCGATCTGCCATTGAAGGATTGGTTTACCACCAACATCAATCAATGGTTTTGGCCTGTCTAGTGTTAATGGTTGAAGTCTCTTACCGAAGCCACCGGCTAGGATCAATGCCCTAACCATCAAGTAAAACCCGGGTGGTTTAGTATTAATGTTTTAAGGTTCCATAAACCCGGATTTAAAGTTAAATTTATTAACTTAAACTTTAAGTTTATGAAGCGTATGATCGAGAGCGCACTGGAGTTATTAAGGCAGGGTAAAATAGTGTTCATTCATGATTCTGACAATAGGGAGAACGAGGTTGATGCAGTGATAAGGGCTGATTATGTGACACCATCAGTAATTACCTGGATGAGAAAGAATGCCGGCGGCTTAATTTGTTTCGTTACCGAGGACTCTGTGGGTAGGCAATTGGGGCTTAACTTCATGAGTGATGTTCTTCGTAATGTGGGCTTTGACGGACTTATTAAAAGGCCTGGGTATGGGGATGACCCCGCGTTCTCAATATACGTGAACCATATAAAAACAAAGACAGGGATCAGGGATATTGATAGAGCATTGACTATTACGAGACTTGCGGATATTACAAGGATGATTAAGGAGGGTAACAACGCGGAGGCACGGAAGATATTTTATGGCGAGTTCTATGCGCCAGGTCATGTGCCCATACTTCTGGGTAGGGTTGGACGTAGGTTCGGCCACACGGAATTATCCTTATTACTATCAAGGATGGCTGGTATATTACCGGCACTTGTTATAGTTGAGATGCTCAGTGACGATGGTGAGGCATTAAGTAAGGATGCAGTGCTTAGGATAGCCAATGACTTAGGTACGGTGGTCATAAGTGGTGGTGAGATAATAAGGGAGGCTGAAAGGCGGGGTATTATTAAGGGAACCGTGATAAAGTAGGTATATAGAGATAAATAAATTACATATAGAGAATAGTACCGTATTTCCTTGCGTATTATTAACATGACTCATAGCTTGATATTGTTTAACTTCGAGTTGTCATAATTATCGTATTATTTGCTATTAGTAAATAAATAATGTAAGATTTAGCGTATTGTAACCGATATATTCGTCCGTTGCATTCTCAAGCGATGTTTTTAAATACCCCCAAATAATGAACTTATTGACCAATATGGTGTCCCTTGAGGATTTGGGGAGGAAGGAGTATGAGGTTGAGGGTAGGAGGTTGAAGCCGAGTAAGGTTTGGAAGGTGCAGCCTAAGGGTAGGAAGGGCTTCGTAATGGCGTTGTTCAAGACACCAGACGGAAAAACAGTAAGAAAAGTAATAGCAAAAGTAGACGAACAAGGAAACATAATAACCTAACAAAACAACCAGGCCTTAAAATAATTAAAATTCTATCTTTAATTTATCTTCTATAGTAATTAAGAACACGTTTTATAGCCCTTGCAGTATCGACGGCATCTTCAGTCGTGTATAACGGTCCAAGTAATATTGTGACCACGCGTTCAGCGGCCCACTCAGCATTTGGTAATGGTCCGTAACTCACCTTTTTACCATAGTATGGGCATGACCAGGGGCATCCCTTTCCGTGGCTTGCCATGTTCATTATTACTGGTTCCCTATGGAGGGGTATTGGATAAGCTACGGTTGCTGCTTCAATGCCCTCAGCCCTTAGTGCATCGACGATCCTGTCCCTACTTACCCTCAGCTTCTCAAGATTAAGAAGTAACTGAAATAGGTGCCAGGCATGCCTTATGTATGGTTTGGGGCGTGGGAACTGAATAAGATCATTCTCCACGTCCTGGATTTCCTCCATGAGTACCTTAGCGAAGTTCTCCTTGCGCTTAATTATCTCCTCGATTCTCATTAACTGTGAATAACCAAGCGCTGCTTGGAACTCAGTCATCCTATAATTATAACCAAGTAATTCGTAGTAATACTTACCGGTTTCTCCGTGGTTTCTCAATAGCCTCGCCCTCCTTGCTATTTCATCATCATTAGTAACCACTGCACCGCCCTCGCCAGTAGTTATTGTTTTCGTTGGATAGAAGCTCAGGGTACCCACATGGCCTATTGAACCAGCCTTTCTTCCCCTATAGGCAGCGCCTAGGGCCTGGGCCGTATCCTCAATGACATATATACCCCCTTCCTGCGCGATCTTCATGATCTCATTCATCTCAGCTGGATAACCAGCCAGGTGAACAACAACTATCGCCTTGGTTCTGTCGGTAATGGTCTTCTCAATGGATGCTGGGTCTATGTTGAGGGTTTCTCTATCTATATCCGCGAACACAGGTATTGCGTTTGAGTGGAGGATTGTTGTTGCTGAAGCAGCAAACGTGAATGGCGTTGTTATAACCTCGTCACCAGGTCCAACACCCACGGCCTTAAGTGCGACGTGTAGGGCTGTTGTTCCATTGGAAACGGTAATTGCATGCCCAGTGCCTAGGTACTTGGTTAATTCCTGTTCAAGGGCCGTGTTCCACTTACCACCTATTGCGGATAATTGGCCCGACTTAAGGGTGTCAATAACCAGTTTTATATCATCATCAGTTATCCAGGGCTTATAACGAAGTGGGTTAGGCCTAATGGGCTTTCCACCCTCAATTGCAGGTAACTCCTGCATTCAGCCATTAACTGGTAGTTAGGTTAATTAAGTATTTACCTAGTGGATTTTAATATTGACCCTGTATAACCGTGATAATGCCTCCTCAAGCGCCTCAGCCTCATCAGGAAAACTCCCAAGCCCGACCTCTTCACCAGAATTAATTGCATCACTTACCCATCTACACTCCTTTGATATTAACACCTCCCCAGTATTTGGGTTATACAACAATGGGTACATCCTACAAGCAAGGGGTTTCACTGCATGTATCGTGCATGACCTACTCCCTTTATCATAAAACGGGCAATAACCCCTTATTAACCACCTATACATCTTCATGCCGTTAATTGATAACTCACGGTACTTAATATCGAAACCCCTGGACCTAGCAAGAGCCCTTATTCTAGTCAATTCGTCTTCAAATAATATGGGCCCCCTCTCCTCATTATCGAAGTAACAACACTCATCACACCTTAGGCATTGGAAGATCTTCATTATCACTCACCCACCCTAAGGACATTGTTAATAAAATACTCCCTTAAATCCTCAATATCACCTGGCTTTGGTTTTTTAATGATCTCAAAATCCGTTATTAGGTGATCAACTAGGTCAAGAGGTGCCTTATCGAGTAATGGAACCCGTGAACTTAAACCACCAATTTCAACACTAATTGTGTACACATCATTAACGCCACCAGTCACTGCCTTATAGGCCTCAGCCACAACTATTGTGTTCACATTAAATTTACGCGCAACTATGAGCAAAGTTTCAGTACCAACCTTGTTAAGGAAGTAACCATCACTGTATAAACCATCGGCGCCGACAATGACGTAATTAACCTTACTCATGAAGGACGCAATGGCTGAGTCAGGTATCGGTACTACACTGCTTACATAATTTGAGTAGTCCTTAATGGCCTGGGTAATTTCATTGCCTGGCCTGGACTCCATTATGTAAAGGTCAACAATGCACCTACCCCACCTAGAAAGAGCCGCTCTAACCGCGGAACTATAGCTAATGGTCATTACCCCGGATCCACACATTACAGGAAATCTATCCAGTTGCTTCGATAAGTTTTCAAGTGCCTTCTCATAGGTCTCCTTTAATCGGTTAATTATTACACCAAGGTCTAGGTCTAGACTTAGTGCTCGGTCGATCACGTATGTCAGGTTCAGTAGTGACGCCATGCCGGGCCTGATATCCCTTATCTCATTAAGTAATGGCCTTATTTCCTCCTTGTTCGGTTTATTCCCCAACGCGATCTCAAGGAGTTCAATGCCCTTAAGGAAGTACCACGATGCGCCATGAACTTGATCCCTCCTTAACTCATTTAGTATTGAATCAATGCTCATATTATTTTGAGATCTAACTCATAGGGTGGAGATTAAAAGCTATGCCTAGATCCATCCATGCTTGTTGGGAATATAAATTACTTATTAAAACAATACTTATTAATCCACTACTTATTGAGGGTCAATGCTATATATAGAAACCCCTGAGTGTATACTCTGTGCCCTGGAGTCAAGAACTAAGGAGATAAAGAGGTTCGGCGTGGACGACATTGATACATACATGCGCATAACAATGCACGTATCGAACCTGATACCGAGGGGCAGGACACCACTTTTTATAGAGTCCTTCGACTTAATAACCAGGATCCTAAATAATGAGGATCCACATGCCGACGAGAAGAGGGACCTTGAGGATACGGCTTCATTAGTCCTTGGTAAGGTAGTTAGTGATGCAGGTAATGATATAACGAGGTACTTCGAAATAGCAGCGGCTGCTAACTCAGTGGATGTGCCAATGAGGGATTATCAATTTGATATTAGTGATTTCGTGAATAAACTCCTTGAGGAGGCGGCTTGGCTTAATATCACTAAGGAAGGCTTGGTGAAGATGCTTGGTGATGTTCACGATATTGGTTACGTAGTTGATAACTCCGGAGAGTTCCAAATAGATACGTTGCTAATTAGGAGGTTAGTTGACATGGGGTTCAGGGTCACTGTATATGCTAGGGGCTTACCGTATGAGGTTGATGTAACCGCTGACTACGTGAGTAAGGTATTAAGCAATAAGGTGAAGGTCATGTCAACGGGTAATAGGTACCCGCCATTCTATAACAGGAGTTTATGGCAGGACCTAAGGCATCATGACCTAATTATTTCCAAGGGCGTGGGTAATTTTGAGTCATACTTAGAAAACGACCTGAGGTTAAGGGTTATTTTCCTATTCAGGGCTAAGTGCGGGCCCATGATTAGGCTACTTAAGGTTCCTAAGAATAGCCCAGTTGTTTATTTACGTAATGATAAATAATAGGCCTGATTAAACATTAATAATAACTATNNTTTTTATAATGTTTACACATTTATTTTTATGATATAATTCAATAATTACAAGGAGGTTATGCCAATTATTAGTAAGAATATATAATGATTTACTCGTAAAACTACACTTGAATTAGTCACTAGGAAAGGTTTATATAATGGTTCATGCACGATAACCCGTGAAATTCGCACTTAAGTGTTCTCCAGGTCAGAAAATTGAAAAGCGTAGTGAAAAAGTTGCTATTATTGGTGCTGGCCCAGCTGGCCTTGGTGCGGCTGGTTACTTAATATGCAGGGGTTTTCAAGTTGATGTCTATGACAAGTTGCCAGAGCCTGGTGGATTGATGATCTTCGGTATACCGGATTACAGAGTCCCAAAGAAGAATGTTAGGAATGGAATTAAGGAATTAATTGAGTTAGGTGTTAACTTCATACTCAGGACTAAGGTCGTTGCTGATGAGGAGGTGCACGCTGATGGTGATGATTTCACGGAAAATAAGGTTCACCTTGAGAACCTAATTAATAATTATAACGCAGTGTTGATAGCAACGGGGACATGGAAATCCAGGAACTTGGGAGTACCCGGTGAAAACCTGAAGGGTGTTTACCTAGCCCTTGACTACCTATACAGAATCTATACCAGTGAGCTCGGCTACTTACCAAAATCCGTGATATACTCAACCGGTAATAAGGTGGCTGTCATTGGAGCCGGCCTAACGGCAGTTGATGCGGCAATAGAGGCACAGAGACAAGGCGCCAGGGAGGTCTACGTACTCTATAGAAGGACTATAAATGAGGCGCCAGCTGGGAAGATGGAAATACAGGGGTTATTAAAGAGGGGCATAAAGTTCGTAGAGTTAGTTGGCATAACTGAGGTATTGGGTAAGGACTACGTTGAGGCCGTTAAGCTAATTAAAATGAGACTCGGTAAACCAGACAAAAGCGGTAGACCAGCACCAGAGCCAGTGCCAGGCAGTGAGTACGTAATGGAGATGGATAACGTAATAGCGGCCGTTGGTGAAATACCAACACCGCCATTCAAGGATGGATGCTGCGGTATTAAAATAACGCCTCACAATACAATTGATATTGACCAAAAGCATAGGACAACAAGGAAGGGCGTATTCGCAGCTGGCGATGTGGCAACCGGGCCAAGCCTGATTGGTAAGGCGTTGAAGAACGGCATTGATGCCGCTACAGCAGTCGAGGAGTACATAATTAAGGGAGGTTGGAGGGAAGTATAAACCAGTTAGCAGTGATCTTTAAATTAATGCAGTAATTACGTTATTCCCGTGAAGTTACTTTCCTTCACATGGAATGGTTTGGTTAGGGTTGGTGTATATACAAGTAAGGGTGTTCTTGACTTACCCAATGCATACATGGGAATTCACGATGCAACTGAGGCACCAAATTTTCTCTATGACATGAGGGCATTAATAGGTGGTGGTGAACCCGTACTAGCCATAGTTAAGGACCTAACGGATAATGCGCTAAGGAGTGGCAACCCTGCATTCTTCAGGGACCCAAATTCAATAACCTGGTTACCTCCCATAATGAATCCCGAGAAGGTCCTTTGTGTAGCCGTTAATTACAGGGCTCATGGTGAGGAGAGCAGCGCCAAACCCCTCGATAGGCCATACTTCTTCCCGAAATTTCCCAATGCCCTAATTGGTCATAATCAGTCGATACTCAAGCCTAGGGTTTCGAAACAAGTTGATTGGGAAGTTGAACTAGCCCTAATCATTGGCAGGAGGGGTAAATACATTGATGTTAATAAATCCCTTGATTACGTCTTTGGGTACTTAATCCTTAACGATGTGTCGATGCGTGACTGGCAATTCCCAAGTAAGGAACCCTATGGTATGGATTGGATATATGGTAAGAGCATGGATTCGTCAACGCCCGTGGGTCCATACATAGTCACTAGGGATGAGGTTCAGGACCCGCACAACCTAAGGCTTATGCTTAGGGTTAATGGTAATGTGGAACAGGATGATAATACAAAGAACTTAGTATTCAAGGTACCCGAGTTAATCCACTGGGCCTCTCAGGGTGTCACGCTTAAGCCTGGTGATTATATAAGCACGGGGACACCGTCAGGCGTGGGCTTCCCGAAGGGCAAGTTCTTGAGGAATGGCGATATTGTAGAGGCAGAAATTGAGAAAATAGGGGTCTTAAGGAATACGGTCATTGAGGAGTGAATTACAACGTACTTAAATCCTCACCCTTCGGGGTAAAGGGGAGGTCAGTTAATAACCTGTCAGTTTCATCCTCTGTAGTAAAGCGAGGTAAGCATTGACGGTGAAGTGGGCATGAAGTATTATATTATTGGATAATCGGGAAATTGAACTAGCAGTGTGAAGAGAAATAATTAGGTGTTAGTTAGGGTATTTGTGAAGGATTGCATAAACACGACACCGAGGCATTAAGCATTAAACCTGCTTTACTCTGGGATTATCTCCATAAAGTAAATCCCTTTCTATAGATTGTATAGATGGATTTAAAATTAAATTTAATGGAGAAGGTAATGCCATGCGTGAGATCACCTTTAGTGAGTATTTGAGGTTTATTTCTAGGAATGGAGTTGTCCATATTGAGGATCAGGAAATCGCCCTCGAACCCATTGAAGTTGAGCGTTTATTGCCAGACCCCTCGGAACTCACTGATGTCTCGACCACAATCTGGAGCTTTCCCAAGAGGGGCTCCTGGGCTACACATAGGGGTGATTACAGAGGTAACTGGGCCCCCCAGATACCCAGGACGTTAATACTCATGTACACCAACAAGGGCGATATCGTGCTTGATCCAATGATTGGCTCAGGCACTACATGTATTGAGGCCAGGCTCTTGGGTAGGAACTGCATTGGCGTTGACATTAACTACAATGCCGTAATGCTCACGTTACACAGGCTTTACTGGCTTGAGGAAGGTATCAAACAACATGCGGTCGCCGACCTAGTTCCCTATAGGGTTAATGATGTAACCCTTGAGGATATTATAAAGGCATCCATTCGAATATTTCATGGTGATGCAAGAAAACTAGACCTAGTGAAGGATAGCTCCATAGATGCGGTGTTCACGCACCCACCCTATTGGAACATCATTGAATACAAGGGTAGGGAATGCGTTGAGGGTGATTTATCATGTACTAAAAGCCTGGAGGATTACATGAAGCTAATGGGGGAGGTGGCTGGGGAAACTTACAGGGTGCTCAAGCCAGGTGGGTATGTGGCCATCCTCATTGGTGACACGAGGATTCACAGACACTATGTACCCATATCCCACGGGGTTCTCAGGGTATTCCTAAGTGCGGGTTTCATCCTTAAGGAGGAGGTCATAAAGATACAGCATAGGATGAAGACTACGAGGGAGGTATGGCAGAAAATGAGGGGCAGGGACTTCCTACTAATACAGCATGAAAAGCTCTTCATATTTGAAAAACCAGGGGATGAGCGAGAGAAAAAGAAATTGAAATATAGCATGGGCATTTAATAAAGAATGGTATTCATCATTACTTACATAATGAGCATCATTAAAGAAGTCAATACCTACTAGGTTTGCATCAGATGGGGATGATTGTTTGGCATGTCGCTGAGCATTACAGGGCAAATACAAAACTAGGATTATTTAGTTCCGAATTACTTGATTGGTGACATCGTTAGTAATAATTTCATGAAGGCAAGCTTATACTCATCAATTACTGGTATTACGATTAGATAACCTGTGTAAAGCCCGTAGAGCACCACGGAGCCCCTGGGAGCCATGAGCACAGCAGGTATTGCAAGCAGGTCCTCTTCACCATCAACCAGGATAAGTACATTATCACCGCCCAAGGCCATCCTCATGGCGTTACTCACCCTATTAATGACGTCTATACTCAATGTGGCAGGCCTATTACTAATGTTTATAACTATATTAAAGAAGCTATTCAATGATTCTATACCAATGGTCCTCCTGGTCTTTAGATCCATAACAGCCAGATTGGGTTTCTTCCAGTACTTAATTGCGTTCATGGTAACTACGTCACCGACTGTTATTAGGAATGCACTCCCATACTCACTCCTTGCCCTGATAATTGAGTCAGGGGCCTCCTTGCTAATCGCCACACCCAATGGCCAAGCCATTATGGACCTAGCCCACCTACTCACTAAGACATACACAGTAATGGTTTATTAACAGTGTATTAATAAGGAGTAACACGTGCTTGCATATATAGATCATCCAGAGCGGAAGAGACTTATTGAGGATTATGATACGCTCAATAACGTATTGATGAAAAATATGAGGGAGGCATTGTCTCTCATCATCATGATTGGTGGTGACTACGATGATTCGATTGGTAGTGTTTTCCTTAGGGTTTGGAATGGATTAACTGGTAATACCATGTTCATAGAGGATGTTCATGCATTAGCCGTTCAGTACAGGAGGAAGTTGATTAGTGAGCGGGATTTAACCAGGTCATTACTTGATCTTCTCAATAGGAGGAATTTCTCGCTTGTTGACCTAATAATGATGAATAATTACCTCAAACTCGTTAATGATATTAACGCGCTTGACCTGGGCCTCGTGATTTTTTATGAAAATCCCGAGTCAATATTAATGGGAGTTAGGGAACCACCGGATTTAGTTCCCAATAAGTTGATTAGTAGGGAACTCACGGTGGACTTGGAGTCGAAGTGCATGGTAACTAAGAGGGTTTTCTCTGTATACATATCTAGGCAGTATGAGTCGGGTATTTACGTTGTTGATTGGTCAAATCCAGGGATTATACCATATAGTAAGTTTGCGATGTCCAGGGTTGAGGACATCGAGGTCTCTGACCCCATCTTCTCTGCATTTATTAGGTTTAGTGCTAGGGCAGTGAGTAGGATTGTTGGTAGGGATGCTATTCTTACTCTACCGAAACCCATTAATGTGAATACTGACTCGAATTATTGCATTGGTGATGTGTTCATTTCCCTACCGCAGAGTATGGGACTTGGTGATTACCTTTCCCTAACCAATAGGTTGGGTGGTATGGGGTATAATGTGCATAGGTCATCCTTTACCCGCGTTGATGAGCTTATTGAATGGTGTTTGTTGAGTCGTGGTCAGGAGATGAAGCGAAACTTTTAGTTAACTCTGTCACTCAACATATACATAACTCTGGAAGTAATTTATTAATCACAGGGAGACTAGTCAGTTGATGGTTAGTTACAGAAAACTTTCACTAATGAGGGTTAAGGGATTAACCCTGGTTGTTACTATAATAAACAATGAGAAACATGTACTTGTGAACAATGAGGCCTTGAAAATAAGCAGGGAAGTGAATAGATTGCTAGGACTGAGGAGGTGTTCCTACTGCGGACGTTGGGTTAAGCCTGAGGACATTGGGTATGTTGAAATAAACGGCAACAGGGTCACAGGAATCCTATGCCGAGAATGCCTAAATACTACCTACTCAGGAATTGCCGAGATATTGGGTCAATGCCTTGGCTAAACAATATTAAGGGTTCTCACTGGTCTCACTAAAATGCCGTTATTATCAGAGGCATGGCTAGATAGACATGTTGGGATGAATTACTACATAAGTGATTGCGAGGGTATTGGTGGTAGAGTGAAGCAGAGTCTCGAGGATTTCATAGTTGAGGAGGTCCTAATTGATGGGCAGGTCGTGCCAACGAGCCTAACACAGAAACCAATGCCAAAAATAAACAATAAACCAGGCCCGTGGACATGGATGATAATCGAAAAGAGGGGTATTGACGCAATAACATTACTGCTAATACTAAGTAGGAAGCTCGGTGTTAATACCCGTGATATTAGCTTCGGAGGACTTAAGGACACTATTGCCATTACCTCGCAGATAGTGTCCGTACGCGGCGTATCATTAGGCGGCATACCTAGTGACTTTGGTAGGAATATTAAGGTACTTAATGCGGTGGGTATGGATAGGGCATTCACGATCAAGGATATTTGGGGAAACGAATTCACAATAAGGGTAAGGGGTATTAACGAATCCAGGAGGGATAATATTGCTTGCATAATAAATCAGGTAATGGAGAGGGGATTGCCGGCGTACTACGGTTATCAACGCTTCGGGCTAAAGAGACCAAACTCCCACATAATTGGTAAGTATATAATTCTTGGCAAGTTCGAGGAGGCAATCAGTGAATTACTGGCCCATGCATATCCAATGGAACCACCGAGGATTAGGGAGGTCAGGGAATTCATTGCAAGGACGGAAGACTACACAAAGGCCCTTGAATTAATACCCAAGGGATACAGGTACTACCCAGAGAGGGCCGTGCTTAGGCATTTATCGAGTAACCCCCGGGACTTTGCCAATGCCATCAGGAGGTTACCACAGGAGTTGCTAACAATCTATGTGGAGGCTTACCAATCATACATATTCAACCTAGTATTAAGTGAACGCATTGGTAAGAACCTACCAATAAATACCGCGGTACCAGGGGACATGGTGGTGCTCCTGGACGAGCATGGATTACCCACGAGGCACATGATTCATGTCACTGAGACCATGGTGGATAAGGTAAATGAGTTAGTGAAGAGGGGCCGAGCCGTGCCTGTGGCTCACATGGTGGGCCACTCAATGAAGCCCCTTCCTGGGTTACAGGGTGACATTGAACTTGAAATCCTTAGGCGGGAGGGAGTTGATCCATCAATGTTTAGGGTTAAGTCAATACCAAGGCTATCAATTAGGGGTGGTTACAGGCCACTCTTTGTCAAGCCATTAATATTTAACGTTGATGGCTCAGGTAGTGACCTAACCCTAGTATTTAGGCTACCCAGGGGTAACTATGCCACTGTATTTCTCAGGGAGTTAATGAAGAGCATGAAGCCCGAGACTGATTACACCTAGGTAGTCCTTAGTCATGTTTATGACTAAGAAATAATATTAAGGGGAAAGCAATGACAAGCGAACAAATGCAGCCAATACTACTCGGTGTGTCCGGTCTTGAGTACCAGGGATTCATGGAATGCGAAACAAACTTCCTACTATCATTAATGAACTCTGTGGAGAGGGGCGTCACCGAGAATAAAAAGCCCCAATACCCAGACAAGTCATGGTGGTCAGTGCTCATGATGGAGCCTGTAAAGGATGTACCAAGCATAGATCCAATGCAGGCACCACTTGTTAAGTTGACCAAGGCCTCACTAATAAACATACCAATCACAGACCCAACATACGGCAAGTACAGCATTAGGATGAACCAAGAGGTAGACCCAGCCACGGAGATAAGCAACGTAATAAACGCCATAACAACAGAGGCCCAGGTAAGACCCGTGATAGCATCAATCAACGCACTCGATAGATTCCTACACACGAAACCACAACTTAAGTGCGAAATCTATAATCAACTAGACAGGGCATTGAGAACTCTAATAATGAGGAGTAAAATAACGCACATAATATTATTCTCACCATACGGAAACCCACAGGGACCAGAGGAGGGTAATCACTCGGACTACGGGATCTACATAGCCACAGTAACGAGGCCAAGGCACGAGGACACCGTCAAAATCCACGAAATAGGCTACCTATTCAACCAGGCAGTTGAGGACGTAATGACAAACCAAGAATTCTAAACCATTAGAAACACAACACCAATAACCAAGCCAACACCCACCACGTAATAGCCACACCAAATGCATCATTAATCACCTTTCAATATCCTATTGAAATCTTCTGACTCATTGACTTTCGGATTTCACGGAGATAACTTTCTACTTCTAATTACTACTACTCGCGCTTATTCCCACGGTGTTTATTTGAGATTGAATTATTATTCTCACGGATTCTCAACTCCCCAACACCATGCCTGTTCACACAATACTTTATGCATTATAAAGTGAGGTGCGCATGAAATCACGCATTTACTGTAATTGTAGGGCGCGTACGGTTACATGGGGCGCCTCTTAAAGGGTATACAGCACCACGCATGCCGCGTACTCCCTCACGCATCATGTGAACGTTTATTTACTCCCCAATTCATCCCTTCCTCATGCTTAGGCAAGGGCCACGGTTAATGTCTCTCAAGCTATACTGCGTAAGGCTGATAACTAGGAGATCCCGGATTCAGGTCACGACATGCCCATCAGCAATCTTCAGGATTACTTAAACTCAACATAACGGTATCGTCAGTAGGCCTATGATGAACCTCATNNCCTGCTTAGTCTCACTTCCACCTCATTTACCTCTTCACGCGTGCGTACCTGGCCTTGGCGGTCCCCGGCTCATTACCCCTCAATGCCGTATGGCCCTGTCCATGGCCAGGGCGTTGTTGGTAAATCCACCAAGCCCATGCCCACGGATGTGGCGGAGGTAATGGATTTACGTA
>DAJV01000023.1:0-316 GCA_002496475.1 Vulcanisaeta sp. UBA163
ACAATTATTATCGCCTTAACCCTACTACTCATTATTGCCTTAACGTCCTCCTCACTGGGCTCCCAACTAAGTTCCTCCTTGGCCATTACCTTCCTTACCCTGCCGCCCAGGTAATTAATGACTGGTTCATACATAAGGTATGTTGGATCAAAGAGGATGACCTCATCAATAATACTCATAAACGTGGCTAGGATAGCCTCCGCAGAGCCCGCTGATACTGACACGTTACTACTACTTACCTTAATCCCAGAGTACCTCGAATAATCCTCCGCAATGGCATCCCTCAATTCCTCAATACCACTACTAGGCGTGTACA
>DAJV01000023.1:330-9900 GCA_002496475.1 Vulcanisaeta sp. UBA163
GAATTCCAGGAGAAGCTCCCTACTGGGTGGTAGGCCAGGTTGACCTATGTGGAAGCCGTAGACCTTAACACCAGCTTGTTCAAGTTTAACAACCTCCTCATTAACACCCCTAATTGCCGAACCAGGAAATACATTGCCTCTCTTCGATATCCTCACAGGGCAAGGGTAGTGAACTTTTTTATAAATGTTACTCTTGTTATATATATCTAATTATATTTTTCCCATAATATCTATATACTTAAGCCCATTACCCGTGAGTACGATAACAGTTTCACAATCCTCATTTAAATAATTATCATTTAATAGCCTTAGATAACCAGAGAGGGCTATTGCGCTACTAGGCTCAACAATAAAGCCCCTCCTCAATAGTGTTCTCCATGCATCCAGGATTTCATCGTCAGTAATCACCAATGCATCACCTCCACTACCAGTGATGGCGTCAACCATCTGTTCAAGCCTAGGTGGGTTAGACACCCTAAGGGCGTCGGCAATCCTAGTCGATTCTCCCGCAGTATCTCCATGAATCCTCTCATAAAGGCTTGCAAACCCCTGTGCCTGCACTGCATAAAGTCTCGGCACCTTACTAATCAAACCAGTACTCCTCAACTCATTAAAACCGATCCAAAGCCCAAGCAACAACGTACCCGCAGACACAGGTAAAACAATGGCATCTGGCGCGTGCCCCAATTGATCAAGTAATTCATATGCCATGGTCTTAGTACCCTGTAGGAACCAGGGATTCCAGGTATGCCCAAGGTAAGCCTCGCCATTTTTCACCGACTCGATGGCAATCCTACCAGCCTCAACCCTAGATGGCGCCTCAATTAACTCGGCACCCAATGATCTTATGAGACTCTTCTTACCCTCAGGCGCATCCCTAGGCACGTATACCCTGGCCCTAATACCAGCAGCCGCTGCATAGGCTGCTACGGATATGCCAGCATTACCGCTTGAATCCTCAATAACCGACTTAATGCCCAACTCCACGGCCTTTGACACGGCCACGGCAGAACCCCTATCCTTAAATGATCCGGTTGGGTTAAGGTACTCAAGCTTCATGTAAGTATTGCCCCTCAGGAAGCCAGCCCTAACTAATGGCGTGAAGCCCTCACCAAGACCAATCAGTGGTTTCACCGGAATTACGCTTGAGAATTTCCACATATCCCTACGTTCACCCAGCGTTAGTTCCAAGCCCTTGATAACCACGTCAAGTGGTCCACCGCACCTAGGGCACTTCCAAAGCCATGTCGATGTCTCCGCAGTAAAACCACACCTTGAACACCTATAAACAACCTCCATAGACCGGAGATACTATATAACGAGGAATAAAAGCACTGCGCAGAACGGCGAGAACCAATATTACCCTTGCTAATCACCTCCTCACGTATCCTCTCAGCACATCACAGACCTTAACCATGAGTTCAATGTGTATCTTAATTTCGTACTGCGCTATGTACATTCTATTCATAAATGCGAAATTACCTGGAATAACAGGGAGACTTATGTGTAATGATACGTCAATTATTATCATGGTCACTGGCATGCTTAAAAACATGCATTTAAGCGCGTTATGGGTGCCGCACCTTGAGATTGAGTAGAGATTCATTGGTTAACGAAGTCAGGAGGACTAGAAGCTTGGACCGGTACATTGATGTAGTTAGGGCCATTGTAGACGACGTTAAGTCCAGGGGTGATAAGGCCGTGATTATGTATACCAAGAAACTCGATGGTGTTACGCTTACGAAGATTGAGGTTGACGTAGACGAATTAAGGGAACTCGCATCGAGGGTTGATAAGGACATCGCGCAGGCCATAGACACGACCTACAAGTCCGTGGAGAATTTCAACCGTAAGTTAATGCCCAGGGATTTCGAAGAGGAGTGCTGCGGGTTGATTAGAGGTGTTAAGTGGGTGCCCATTGATAGGGTTGGGATTTACGTGCCAAGGGGCTACTTCTCGACTCTTATAATGACGGGTGTCATAGCCAGGGTTGCTGGCGTTAGTGAATTAGTAATAACTACACCGCCTAATAAGGACGGCAGTATAAACCCGGAGATAGCCTATTTGGCACTCAGGCTTAACGCCAGGGTTTTCAGGGTGGGTGGTCCACAGGCTATTGCGGCCATGGCCTTTGGGACGGAGTCAATACCTAGGGTTGATAAGATTGTTGGTCCAGGCAATGCCTATGTGCAGGCCGCCAAGTACCTGGTTTCTCAGTACGTTGGTGTTGACGGTATTGAGGGACCGACAGAACTCGTGGTCTGCGCGGATCCAGCGATAGATCCAGGCATTGTAGCCCTGGATATTATGGCCCAGCTTGAGCATAACTCAGCGGTTGCCGTATTAATTACCTGGGACGAGAGATACCTAGGCATGATTGAGGCAAAGCTGGGTAACCTGAATTATGTATCAACACTCGTCAATGAACCCAGGGACTGCGTGTATCTAATTAATGAGCTGGCGCCTGAACATGTAACACTGTGGGGTTTGGATAACTTGATCAGTGATGTTAGGAATGCAGGCGCCGTTTCAGTATCAACACCATCCGCAATGATTGACTACGTGGCTGGGCCAAGCCATGTATTACCCACGGAATCCTCAGCCAAGTGGAGAGGCATCCTCTCGGTTTATGATTTCATAAAGCCCATGGCCTACGTCAAGTCCTTGAGTAGGGACCTTGCCATTGAACTTGCGAGGCATGGCGCCACATTGGCGATGCGCGAGGGATTTAATAACCATGCTAAGTCAATAACCGAGTGGTTATTTATGAGCAAGCCCAATAAAATGACGTAGTACCTCCAAGCCCCGTCTTTTGCCGCTTTTTTCTGGGTGGAATTGAACGCCAAACGTCACTAATCTCTCATCACAAAGTACGCTTAATACGTAATCATCCCCATAACGCGTAATCCCCGAGTACGGTAGATCACCACTTGGGTTGATCACCGCATAACTATGCATGAAGTAAAAGTACCCATCATTACTAAGTATCTCGCAGGGTCTCACAGACCTCACTAAGTCCCAACCAATGTGCGGAATCCTGGGACCCCTGAGCCTATTAACCCTACCTGAATACCACGATAAACCCCCCAGTGATCCCTCGTCACTACCCTCAAACATTACCTGAAGTCCAAGGCATACACCGAGTATTGGCACTGAACCCCTCATCTTAATCAATTCATCACTGAAAATGCCGAGTCTTGACATGGCTGCGTCGAAGGAACCAACACCAGGCAGAACAATTGCATCCACTTGCAATAACTCACTGGACTCATTAATTAACAAGGGCTCCGAGCCAACCCTCTTGAATGCGTTAACTAGGCTTCCTAGATTACCAACTCCATAATTAATAATACCGACCCTAGCCATTAGCACCAACCCTAGCCATGTGCCTACTAATCAGTTCCTTACACACATCATCGAATTTAATATCCATGAACCTAAGGAGAACGAGTACGTGATACATCAAATCCGCCGTCTCCCTAATGACCCAGCCCCTATCACCCCTCATTGCTGCCACCACGACCTCCACAGCCTCCTCACCAACCTTCTTGCTAATTAAGTCCACACCACCGTCGGCAAGCCTACGGGTATAACTACCGGAGTCCTCATGCCTAATCCTATCATCAATTATCCCCTGAAGCTCGTCTAGGAATTCACAAACCATCACTAGCTCAATCTATATATGTTTTATATTAATTACGCATCTATACAGAAAAACTAAATAACGCATAGACCAGGGTTCAATTAATGGTTGAGCCACCACACAACGTGAAGGTACTAAGACTAAGCGAGGAGGAGGCCAGTAAGGTGGCGGATTCCCTGTGGTATAGGCACGTGGATAATACCGTAATTGCGGTTGCCCAGGATCACGAGACCAAGGATGTACTGATGGTGGCTAACATGAACAGGGAGGCAATCATAAGGACACTGACAACTGGCATGGTTCACTACTGGTCATTGAGCAGGAAGAAACTCTGGCTTAAGGGTGAAACCAGCGGTCACTACCAATACCTAGTGGGCTTCAGGATCGACTGCGACGGCGATGCAGTACTACTCATAATTCACCAAATCGGTAATGCATGTCACCTAGGCACACGATCATGCTTTGACCAAGGTGACATAATTAACCTACGTCTACGGCATGAGGAGGTTGAGAACTCCTCAGCAGAATTCCACGATATCTAAATCAACCTATGGAGTCCCAGGTAACCATGCCCTCTCCATTGTTAATAACCATGAAGAATCCCCATGGAATCTACATATATGCTGTTTTCGAAGATAATTGCAATGGTTATATTACTATTACTGAACTGCATCATTAGAAATAAGAAGTAATTACCGAACCCGCTAACTGCTCACCCGTTTTGCCAATGTTGATGTTAGGTGGTTCATAATTGTAAGTCCATTAATTAACATAAGGATTTGATGCGCTGATAATTTAGCAAAGAATTATGTCCTCACCTTAATTCCAGCCTCCATTAGGTATGCCTTAAGTCCCTGGATACTTATTAGTCCCATGTGGAAGACGCTTGCAGCCAAGGCCGCATCCGCATACCTCAGGACTTCAACGAAGTGCTCAACCCTGCCGGCACCACCACTTGCAATAACCGGTATATTAACCACCTCAGAAATAGCCTTGTAAATTTCCACATCGTAGCCTGCCCTTGTGCCGTCGGCGTCAATACTCGTTATTAATAGCTCACCGGCACCAAGCTCCTCAGCCCTCCTGGCCCACTCAATACCATCAAGCCCAGTCTCCCTCTTACCACTCTCCATGTAAACCCTCCACGAATTGCCCCGTTTCTTAACATCAATCGCAACAACGATTGATTGGGCACCATACTCCCTGGAGAGCATTGTTATTAATTCAGGGTTTTTAATGGCTGCCGTGTTTATACTAACCTTATCAGCGCCAGCCTTAAAGGCAGCATCAGCATCCTCGAGACCCCTGATACCACCACCAACACCCAGCGGTATACTCAGCACACTGGCTACGTTACTAATGGTCTTTAGAAACGTCTTCCTACCCTCAATTGTAGCCGTTATGTCAAGTAGGAAGATCTCATCAGCACCCTCCTCCTCATACCTAACCGCTAACTCCACTGGGTCGCCCATTATCCTGAGACCCTCGAAATTAATGCCCTTAACTACGACACTGGCGTCGACGTCTAGGCAGGGTACGATCCTTCTGACAATGCCCAAGGGCCTCATTGAATGGTCCCCTTGAGACTCCTCACTGTATTATTACCCACGTACTCCATGGCCTGCGCCATTGATAGCCCAAGGGATTTAAACAATGCCTCGGCCATGTGGTGATCATTCTCGCCCCACCTTATCTCTGCATGTATTGTGGCCCTAACATGAGTAGCCAGTGTCCTAATGATGTGCGGCACCATTTGCGTTGTTAAATCACCAATCCTCTCCCCAATGAATGAACCCCTAAACACCCAATAAACCCTGCCGCCCAGGTCTATTGCTGTGGCGGCTAGTGCGTCATCCATGGGCACCATGGACCAACCAAACCTCCTGATACCAATCCTATCACCTAATGCCCTGTCTAATGCCATGCCCAGTGTGATGAATATGTCCTCAGCCACATGGTGATCATCAAAACCCCTGAAGTCCTCAGCCATAACCTCACCTGATGAACCCATGTAAAACATGAATGTCTCAACCAAGTGATTGAGGAATTTGATTGGGGTGACCACCTTAATATCGCCAGGACCTAGGCTCAGGTTAACATATACCCTGGTCTCCTTCGTCTCACGCCTAACCTCAGTACTACCAGTCACAACGCACACCCTTTACGTACAATGCATAGCCGATTATCACACCATCAAACCCAAAATTCCGTAACCGCTCAATATCATTACAACCGGAAACTCCGCCGGCATAAAACAAAAGATCAGCCTTACCCCTAAGCAAATCCACGTGCCTTGGATTGATCATGAGCCCTAGCCCCGTGCCCTCCGCATCAATTGCTGTATATATCACAACATGAATCTTGGGTAATGAATTAATTACTGATTCGAGTTCGCCCACGGGCCTCAACCAACCCCTACTCATTACCCTGTTATCCTTAACATCAATAGAGACGGCCACTGCTTCATAACCGAGCTCATTAATAAAGTCCTTAATCATACTTGGGTTCTCAACGGCCGTTGTACCGAGGACCACCCTTTCACAAAACCTAAGTATCTCCCTACCGATCTTTGGAGTTCTGATTCCGCCACCGACCTCGCATCTTCTCCCGAATTCCTCACTGATCCTACTTATGGAATCAATATTAACGGGTTTACCAAGTTCAGCACCGTCCAGGTCCACAATATGGACCCACCTAAAGCCCCTGACTAATTTAATGGCATCATCAATACTGAGTCTCACCAACTCAGTACCCCTCACACCCATGATCCTCTTAACGGCGTAACCGCCGCTAATGTCGATTGACGGAACCACAATCACTATGTAATCACCTTCTCAATGCTCATGACGAGTATGTCCTTGGCACCGGCATTCCTTAACCTAACCAAAATACTGGGTAATTCATCCTCAGGAACTACTGAAATAACCTCCTTAAATGGTTTATTGGCTATGTCGGCAACAGTGGGTCCCTCCATGGAGGGCAGTACGGAAAGCACACCGGCCAGTTTCTCAGTGGGTACATTCATTAATATGAGCTTCCTGTTTAATGAGGACTTAACACCATGAAGAAGAACAAGGAATCTCTCCATTACGTCATTGCAACCATTACGCCTAGAGCCATTGGCTACCAGGACTGCCTCGGTCTCCATAATTACACCAATGGGTTTAAGCCCATGAAGGCGCAGCGTAGTTCCCGTTGACATGACATCAACAATGGCATCGGCAACACCCAGGGAAGGCATTATTTCAGCACTACCCGAAATCTTAACGATCTTAACCTTCTTACCAAGACCCTCAAAGTAATTCCTGGCAAGGTTAACATACTTAGTGGCGATTCTCATGCCGTCCCTAATGCCGTTAACATCATTAATACTCGATAATGGGGCCGCAATCACGATCCTACCACCACCAAAACCAAGCCTCTCAATCACCTCAATTTTAGACTGGCTTTCAACAACGTAATCAAGACCCGTTATACCCATGATAGCTGCACCAGACTCAACAATATGCGGTATATCCTCAGGCCTCACCCTAATGATATTAAGCCCAGGCCAGCTAGTTGGTAGCATTAATGCCCTTTCATCGTAGAATTGAGCCTTGATCCCCACCTCCTCCAGCAACTTTAGTGTTGGTTGTACTAAACGGCCCTTTGATGGGATTGCCATTATACATGTTCCAGGAGCATCAAGCAATCCGTACCTGGGAGATATATAAGTATTACCCATATTTATAGATGGTAATTACAGACCACGGTGCTTCACAATATTTTCCAGATTAGAAATAAACATCTCGGCAACGTTCATCGGCGGCACAGTAACCCTAAGGCAATCCTCACAGAGCACCTTACCACTCAAGTTCCTAACCACAAAGCCCCTCCTAAACAACTCCTCATGCACGTCATTAGCCTTGCTCTGACTACCGACGTGGAATGTTATGAAATTCGTCACTGATGGAATTGGGTTAAGGCCCAAGTCACTCAATGACTTAGTCATGATGCCCCTAACACTCACCATATCATCAATGCCCCTCTCAACATAATCCCTTAATTCTAACGCCCGTAGAACCAAGACCATTGATATATATGGAATGTTATGCGGCAGTGAAAGTCTCTTAAGACCATTAATTACTGAGTCAGAGGCCGCCACATAACCAACCCTGAGTCCCGCAAGACCCCATGCCTTAGAAAACGTCCTAATAACAGCAATGTTCTCATAATCCCTGGTTAAATCAATCACGCTGAACCTTGCGAATTCTGCATAAGCCTCATCAATCACAACAAGGGAATTAACATGTGAAACCAAGTACTCAATATCCCCCCTACTGAATAAACTACCTGTGGGATTATTTGGATTGCATAGATAAATAATATCATGAGAACCACCAAGTCTTACTAACTCCTCTAGGTTAAGTTCATAGGTGCCCTCCCTGAGCAATGCCTGATCTGCCGCTAAATTCATCGACTCAGCTAAGACCCTTGGCATGGAATACGTAGGTTCAACAATCAGGATTCTCCTAAAACCATGCAGCGCGAACTGAATGAGAAGTCTCAGACCCTCATCGCCACCGGCAACAGCAAAGACATTATTGGCATCCACGTTGAGGTACTTCGCCAATGCATCATTGAATGTGGAATTAAGGGGTTCCGTGTAGTATCTAATCAACTCAGGATCAAGGTCAACTCCCAATAACTTCTCATAATACTGACGGGGTAGGAATAGGTTCTCATTAAAATGAAGCCTATATACCTTATAACCCACGTTGGGTTCCTCATAAAAACCAAGGGACAGAACGCCTCTCCAGGACACTGGGTTTCCCTCAACAACAGATATATAAACATTATATAGATAGTTACCCCACGTGAAAACATACATATTGCTAATTGTTAAATTAATTGGAATCATTACCTTATTTTCCGCCATCTTTCTATTACTTCTCAACCAACTCGGCAATTACGTAATATAAGGAAGACGTTCCAAATTCAAACAAGGCGAATAATCAATCACCACTAAAACCAAGTTACCTACATGTGACGTAATGTAGAATATACGGTTAGTAATACCACATGTTGATGAAATACTAAAGAATAAAGTAATAAAAGGGTATGTACAGAGGCAAATAACTACCAAAGACAGGTGGAGGTCATGGAAACAGAGAAAAATATGGAGAAAATAGTAATCAGGGAACTAGGGAGAAAATTCCCAAGGAAGACAAACTCATGGTTAAGAAGAGCCATAACAAGGTTTAGGGAGAACTCTGTCAGTCAATTGAATGAGAATACCTGGATCGTTAAAGGCAACCCAAGGCTAGGCGATAAGTACCCTAATTACATGGTTCGTTTCAAGGACGGAAGGTATTATTGCACGTGCTTCGAGAGTAGTTGGGGCTCACGTAGGAAGAGTGATGTATGTACCCACGTAGCAGCAGTCATTCTTTATCGTGAATACTCAAGACTAATGGAACCCATATATGCAGCAGTAATAAGTATGGAATGCCTTGGAGATTACTATCTAGATGTACTGGATAGTGAGGTCAACGTAATTAAACAAGTGAAGACCTTAAACAACAATAACATTATGCCCAAGTATAGGGTCACGTACATAATAACAAGTAATGATCCAAAGACCACGAAGATAAGGTACGTTTGCAATGAGGAAATAAAGGAAGAAGAAGTGGTACTTAGCCTAACGAAAAAGTACGTGATTGAGACAACTAGGGATCAAGCTAATTACGAATAATTAGAATTGGAGCCCCGGCCGGGATTCGAACCCGGGACCTCCCGCTTACGAGGCTTGCACGGGGCAACAGCCCCAGGGCGCTCCAACCGGGCTGAGCTACCGGGGCTCAGCGCTCATTGCGTTACATGGGTTTTAAGCTTTTTGTAGGGTGTGGGTGGTTCATTAGTTCCGTGGTTAGGGCCAGGTGGCATGG
>DAJV01000139.1 GCA_002496475.1 Vulcanisaeta sp. UBA163
CGGCCCTCCTGGTACTGGAAAGACCACAATGGCCCTTGCCATTGCTCACGAGTTATATGGCGATTCCTGGCGCGAGAACGTGCTTGAACTAAACGCAAGCGACGAAAGAGGCATAACAACAATTAGGGAGAGGGTTAAGGAATTCGCAAGGACGGTGCCTACGGTGAAAGCCCCATTTAGATTAATAATTCTTGATGAGGCTGATAACATGACACCCGACGCACAACAAGCCCTTAGGAGGATAATGGAAATGTACACGTCATCCGTTAGATTCATCCTATTGGCGAATTACCCATCTGGAATAATTGAGCCAATTCAATCCCGTTGCGCTATGTTTAGGTTTTCTCCATTGCCTAGGGATGCTGTGCTTGGTAGACTTAGGGATATTGCCTCGAGAGAAGGCGTTAAGGTCACTGATGAAGCCCTGGAGGCCATCTGGGATATAAGCCAGGGAGATATGAGGAAGGCAATAAACACACTACAGGCAGCGGCAGCCCTTGGTGGTTCAGTGGATGAGGAGGCCGTATATAGGGCTTTGGGTAAGGTAAGCCCAACTAGAGTTAGGGCAATAGTAACGGAGGCGGTCATTGGTGATTTCGGCAAAGCCGTGAGGGAGACCATGATATTGATAAGGGACGAAGGCGCTGACCCGCTTGATATTATTAAAATAATTCATAGGGAGGTTGTTTCAGCCACTTCTCAGTTGAAGGTTCCTGAGGAATTAAAGCCTAAGGCCGTGTATATCGTTGGTGAACATCATTATAGGTTACTCAGGGGCTCGAGTGGTGAGTTACAGGTTTATGGGTTGCTGGCTAGGATTAGGAGGCTTCTTCGTGAGGGTTATAAATAACTTTTTATGGAGAGAAAGGTTTATAAATATTTAAGCAATACGCGAAAAGCTTTAATAGGGGATATTTATGTCTAACCCCGAACAAGAAAAGAGGGACCAACCAGGTAATACTAATTTACTAAACAAGTTAAGGGTATCAGGTAAGATCATAGAATTCAAGTCTGAAGGGGAGGAGAAACTAGTGTGCCCATACTGTGGATCAACAACCTTCATCTTTGATTATGAGAATGGCCAAGTCATCTGTGCAAAATGTGGCTCAGTAGTCCTTGAGCATGTCATTGACCTAAGGCCAGAGTGGAGGGCGTTCACGGCCGAGGAGAAGGAAAGTAGGGCTAGGGCTGGTGGACCACTTAATAGGTTAACAAGTGAGGCTTTGACAACGACAATTGATTGGGCAACCAAGGATGCCAGTGGTAAGGAACTCGACATAAAAAGGAAGCTTGAGATACTGAAGTACAGGAAGTGGCAGCAGAGGGTTAGGGTTCAGACGAGTTATGAGCGTAATGTAATTCAAGCAATGAATGAGTTGAGCAGGATATCCTCACAGTTAGGCATTCCTAAGGCCTGTGTTGATGAGGCCATGGGCGTCTATGAGCAGGTATTAACTAAGGGCTTGGTTAGGGGCCGGAGTGTTGAGGCCATTGTTGCCGCCTGCCTACATATGGCCTGCAGGAAAATTGGAATGCCCAGGAGCCTTGATGAGATCAGTCAATACACCAGGGCCAGTAGGAAGGAGGTTGCCAGGTGCTTTAGGCTTATAGCGAGGGAATTGGGCGTTAGGCTACCGCTAAGTGATCCTAAGCTTTATGTTCCCAGGATTGTTGAGCAGTTGAAGCTTAGCGGCGAGATACTTAAGGAAGCCCTTAACATACTTGAGCTGGCGAAAAAGAAGGGTTTAACGGCTGGTAAGGACCCAGCTGGGCTTGCGGCGGCTGCGGTTTACATAGCCTCTTTACTCCGTGGTGAGGTTAGGACTCAGAAGGAGGTTGCCATGGCTGCCCAGGTTACGGAGGTCACGGTTAGGAACAGGTATAAGGAGTTGGCAAGGGAGTTGAACATTAAAATACCAATAAAGTAATCTCCAAAACCTTAAAATATTTAATTTTTCCTTTTCTTCCTGGTTCATGGGATGCATGATATGTGAGATGGGTAGTAATGAGGAATTGATAATAATGAGGAATAGGGAGGTAGTTGTTTTTCACAATCCTCAGCCATTCAATAATGGTCATTTAATAATTGCATTACTCGAGCACAAATCAATTAATGAAATTGATAAGTCACTACTCACTGAGTTAATGGATACTACGAGGAAATTCGTAGAAATTCTACAGAGGGTTTACAATCCGCATGGCTTTAATATAGGGATTTCCCTGGCACCTCATGTATATATTCAAGTGGTTCCCCGTTGGAATGGTGATGTGAGCTTCATGACATTATTCTATAATGTTAAGGTTGTCCCCGAGACCGTTAAAGACTCGGTTAGTAGGATCAAGAGTGCGGCGAGGAAGTATGGCATTGGAAATTATTGACTTAGCAGTGTCCATAATAATATTAATACTGGGTTTCTCAGCGTTTACAGCCCTTGTTAATGACTACAGGGTAGTCATTACAGTCTCTCGAGTAATAAGAAAGAGGGTTAAGGTGTCTGCATTCCGTGAACTCGTCCTACCCATATATCCATCGTTAATGAAGATCGAGATCATCAATGCGAGATCTTTAACGGAGGGCATAGACGTAGAGGTGCATGGGAATACCATTAAGATCATTAATAATAAGGGTATCATCGGCGATTCAGACGTGAGGATTATAATTGATGTGGTGATCACTGGGCGTTTGGGTGATTACCCTGTTAGAGGCATGGTTGTATTATCTCCTTACTAGTTCTATGACTATCACGACAACCAGTATATCGAGTATGATATTTATAAAGCACGCCGTGTATAGACCAATGGCTGAAACCACTGGGGATATTACTGTTAGGACGAGTAGTGTGGTGTCTGAGGCCATTATGGCTAGCACCAAGAGTAGCGTTATCCATGTACCCGTCGTGAATGAATAATTTGATATGGCCAATAATGAGTATACAATTGCGGTCATTAATATTACAATGAGGTATTTATTTAACGGATTGAGTATTCCCAAATAGGCTAAGTCAAGTATGATCAGTATGAACTCTACGTACCGTATCAAGGCCATGTACGTGAATAACCTATACATCGCTCTACCCATTATCGAGGCATTAATTAAGCATTCTCTCAATTAGTGCTGTTGAGATATTAATGCTTAAAAGGGGGTGTTGGTCACGTGTATGGATGTCTCAATCAACGCAGCCACCAGTATTACCACCGCCGGACCCACTCGTTAAGAAGCCTAGGCTGATTAGTAGTGGTGGTGTTTTAGGCAGTGAATGGAGGATTGGGAGGGGCTTCTCAGTTGGTGAGGTTAAGGCCGTTGGGTTAACGGTTAGCGAGGCTAGGCTACTGGGCATTAGAGTCGACCTTAATAGGGATAGTGTCTGGGATATTAATGTTCAAAGACTTAAGGAATGGCTAGGTAAGGTGATTAGGGGTGAAGTGTTACCACCGGAACCAGCATTGCCCAGGGTAATTAAGATAAAACACAAGAAGGGTAGGGTATTTAGGGCATTAACCCCTGCTGGCCGTAAAATGAGGGGCTTAATGAGGGTTGGATTGAGGGAGACCCATGTTCATAAGTGGAGGAAGAAGGCCAGGGAGAGAACCGAGAAGAGGAGACATGAGACTGTTAGGGCTAAGGGCGGTCACTGACTAATCTTATTAATTATCTCTGGTAGTTGTGATAGTGTTGTTATTTCATAAAATGGTTTAACGGGTAATTGCACGTCAGTCCTCCTCACAAACACGACCTTTAGGTCAAGGAATTTAGCACCAATCACATCCTCAACCAACCCACTTACTATTAGGGCGTCATTTGGCGAAACCCCAGCCCTATTGAGGGCTGCCTGGAATATCTTAACCGCTGGTTTACCAGTTTTTGTTAAGTCCGAACTAACAACTCCCTTGAAGTACCTCAATAGGTTATTCCTGAGTAGTATTTTCTTGGCTATGTCGTTGTCCAGGTTCGTGAGGATATACATGGGTACGCCCATTTGTGACAATGCATTGATCGCATCAATGACATCTGGGTATAACTCCGAGGTCTCCACAACAAGTGATGATAGGGCATTACCGAAGTAATCAAGTTCCGCTGGGCTGAGGCTTAGGGAATACTTCCTGAGCAGTGATATCATGGTTTCCCTGGCCAATTGCCTCAATGACCTGTATACACCCTTACTCATCAAAGCATTGTACCTGTCCTCCCACTCCTTTTTGAATTGGTTTGCCAATTCCTCGAGTGGTACCTTCATGTTTAATTCATCCCTCATCAGCCTGGCGCCTTCGGTCTCAAAGTGCGTCAGCCTAACCAATGTATCGAGTACCTCGAAAAACAGTGTCTTCATACGGGGCGCAGACTTTAACTAAAATATTTAAAGATTAATGTGCACGGTCCTTAATCCTAATAAATACTCGATTGATTACGCATAGCGTGAAGACTGAGGTTTGGGTTGAGGTTAGGCCTACGGAGGATGAGGAAAAGGTCAGGAAGGCGCTCAATAATGTGTTTATACATGATGACCTAAGGATTGAGGAGAGCGAAGGCAAGAAGTACCTGGTCGCCCTGGGCCTTGGTTTTAAATCCCTGGTTAGAGTTCATAATTTAATTAAGGAGCAGGGTATTGAGGATAGTGCCAGGTCAGTGCTCATGAAGGGCATGGAGAGCAATAGAGTGGTATTTCACTTACATAAGCAGGCGGCGTATGCCGGCGTACTAACCTTTGTCACCGAGGAGAATGAGAGCCCGTTGGGGCCCATAACGTTTATAGTTGAGACCAATGACCCACGTAGATTAATTGACTGGTTAGCACCAAGGACATCAAGGGGAAGGAGACTCTACGAGACATCCCCACCCGAGGATCCATGAGGATAAACCCTTTAAAATTAAGGAGCGCAAACCTAATCGTGGCAAAGTACCTGGTTGCATCATTTCCCTGGTCCTCAGACATAGGTAATGAGACAGCCAATGTCCTGGGACTTAACCATGTAACCCTTGAAACTAAGCAATTCCCAGATGGGGAGTCGTACATTAGGTACCCAATTGACATTACTGCATACGAAGGACTAATACTGATCCAAAGGGCCTACCCTGAGCAGAACAATAGACTGATCCAAACGATGCTTGCAATACACACTGCACGTGATATGGGTATTAAGAACATTCATGTTGTTTTACCCTACCTACCGTATTCACGACAGGACAGGAGGTTCAGGGATGGGGAACCAATTAGTCTAAACACCATACTCTCACTACTATCATCACTTGGCGTATCCTCCTTAATAACAGTTGATGTACATAAGCCGGAGGCCTTCAAGTCACTTAATATGCGTTGCATTAACGTGGAGCCATTTGATCTATATGCAGGTAGAATAGGCAATGTTAGTAATGCCGTTTTGCTGAGTCCAGATATTGGTTCATTATGGAGGGTCAAGAGGGTCAGTGAGTACTTGGGCATTCCCTTTAGTTACCTTGAGAAGTTCCGTGACCGGGTTACTGGGGAGATTACCATGAAGCCCAGGGAACTCGACGTAGCTGGAAAGGAGGTTTTCATAATAGATGACATAATTGCGACCGGAGGCACGATAATAGAGGCAACAAGGATACTCAGGTCAATGGGTGCCACTGGGGTGCATGCAATTGCCACGCATTGCCTACTGCTTAACATGGCTGATTCAAGGATGTTTGAGGCAGGTGTTTCGTCAATAACGTGCTCTAACACGATACCCACTAAATACACAGAGGTTTATGTCAATCAATCAATAATTAAGGCACTTAGGGACTTGGTTACATGAGTGCCTTTTAAGGGGAATTGAGTATATTACTATGTGAAGACGCTGGGGCGTGCAATTAAGGATTATCTGAGTGATAAGGCCGTCGCCGGTGGTTATTCATGGGACCCAGGTAGGATAGCCTCAGTTGTTGAGAAGGTCGTGTTCTCGTTATTACCAGTACCAGTCATCATATACCTAGTAACCAAGTCATTGATTGTTTCGTTAATTTTAATACCAATGCCGGTAATACCCATTGTGTTAACGATTGTCTGGGCATCATACTCGGTTGACTCGGTTAAGGAGAATGTTGAGTGGGAATTGCCATTCTTCATGGTTTTACTCGATATAGTACATGATGTTGGTGGTGATATAACCCACGCATTTGAGATAAGTGGTAGGGTTGGCCTTAAGTGGATTAATAGGGAGTGGTTCTTGATTAGGAGGTATTCATTAACCACTAATTCGTTGATAAAGGCCATGCAACTAAGGGCAAGGATTCATCCAAGCATTGAGTTCCAGAGATTTATGAATAGTTACGTGTCCGTGTGGGGCTATAGTGGTGATGTGACTAGTTACGTTAGGAGCGTCGAGAGTACATACCTATCAATGCTTAATAGTAAGTTATCTGCTTTATCAAGGCAGATAATTGATATTGTACTTGCTGTGGTCTCCTCAGTGGTGATACTGATTCTTTTCGTTATCATAACAACAATACTTGGCTTAAACTACGCAATACTATACATAATGCCGGCGATGTCATTATTACTCCCGGCCTTCATTATAAGGGTTTACCAGTCAATACCGTATATAATACGTATAGACCTTAAACACGATAGAAACCTGTACCTAATAATAGGGCTCTCGGCATTACTTAGCGTGGCAGCCATAATGTACCTTGGGATCAACGGCTTAATATCCCTGGTAATACCACCGCTTCTTTTCTCCATCCTAGTTGCGCGAAGAATCAATGATGTCAAGAGCTCGGTCCTTTCACTACCTGATGTGGTCCGCGACATATCCGAAATCGTAAAGGCTGGGGTTAGTATTGGTGCAGCAATTGAGAGGGTGTTGGATAATCCATACCCAAGGACATTACTCACGTATTTACGAAGGATCACACAATTCAATGATGATGCAAGGATTGATGGGCCCTGGATCATTAAATATGCCATTAACCTACTGAGGGAGGTTTCAAACCTAGGCTCCCCATCTAGAGCACTGGATAAACTCGTGGAGGTGTTTCTAGAGTTAAAGGCATTGATAATGAACATTAATTACAACGCGAGATCCCTACAATTACTTAACTACTCATTACCCTTCGTGTTTGCCGGCGTCACGTACATAGGCAGGTTCGTTGTTTCATCACTAAACTCAGTAATAAAGAACACCCCATACACACTTGTCGGCCTTGCAATTCCCAATCTCAACGCAATATTAATGCCCCTATTAATTACTGCATATATAATAAGTATATCTGTGGCATTACTATCCTCGTTAATTAGTGACTTAACGCTTAACCCATCAATAAAGTCAGTAATGCCCATACCATTAACCCTAGCCCTGATGCTTGTCGCTGTGGAAATACCCCTGATAGCGTAAGACTTTAAAAGCACCAGGACCAGGCGTAGTTGTGTACGTATCCAAGACATTGATGATTGGCAGGTGCTGGAGGTGTGGTAAGAAGTTGTTTAAGTATGATGATTACTACGTATGCCCAAAGTGCCATGCAATGTACTGCCCAACATGCGCCAAGAAGACCTTCTATAAGTGCCCAGTGGATGGGACGCCGTTAGAGGCAAAATAACATGGCCGTCCTGACCGGCCTAATGTCATTCACCAAAGGACATGGAATTAGGGCACTAAGTATTACTGGTTCCAACGGCTTATTCGTCTCTCAGGTGGTAAATGGCGTGTTACTCTCAGCAATAATTAGTAATAATATGTATATAAAGCTCGATGATGAAAAGTTCGGAAAGCTCCTCTTCGCATTCTCGCCAATAATTAGTAAAGTTATTAGCATGACTAACACCAATTACTACACATTTTTAGGCAGGTACCTATACAGTGGTGGCAGGTTTACCTATGAACCATACGTGGACCTCATGAAGACAATAACAATAATAATCACGAAGAAGAACGTAAGAATAGTATATGGAGATAACAAGGTTAAACTAAAAAGAACGAAAAAAGGCTACATACCAAGCGAGCTACTCGATACACTAGGTTACATAATCAAGAAATTACATTATGATCGTGTTTAAAGCTTCGCCGTTCATGGCAGGGATACGAGGTCCTTAAGGATTAACGTGCATACCTTATTCTTTCAACATTTCATTGACCCGGCATGGATGTAGCCGTATCTCCCACCTGTGACTTCCTTCATTATTATTGCTCAATCGCCAATATATGAGAGGTATAAACCAGTGCACGGCTGACACCCTATGGCGACTAGGCATTGATAAGGTCATAGTAATACTTAAAGTAGATCCCTGGGTCTTAAATAATAATGACTCAGGGAATTAGGTTCGAGGTAATAGACGTACCAATCCCGGAGGGTACAAACGTAATTATTGGTCATAGTCACTTCATAAAGACACTGGAGGACATATATGAAGCCTTGGTGAACTCGGTTCCCGGCATAAAATTTGGGCTTGCCTTTTGCGAGGCCTCTGGAAAGAGGTTGATTAGACACGAGGGCACTGATGATGAATTAAGGAGGTTAGCAATAGATCTATGCAGGAGAATTGCCGCTGGGCATACGTTCGTGATTTACCTAAGAAATGCATGGCCGATAAATGTGCTAAATGCCATTAAACATGTGGTTGAGGTGGTGAACATATATGCCGCGACTGCAAATCCACTTTCTATTGTTATTGCTGAGATAGCGCCGGAGAGGAGGGGTGTTGTTGGCGTTGTTGATGGTCATTCACCACTTGGCGTTGAGGGTGATACTGATACCAAGGAACGCAGGGAATTGCTTAGGAGGTTTGGTTACAAGCTTTAGGGCATACGTAGTAATCATCATACTTAAACAACTTCTTACCACACCTCTACCCTATTTCTCCTGATAAGCTCCATAACTAACCTCCATGAGCGATGACTAGGCCTTGAACAGTGAATATACTGCCAGTAAAATTCTCGAAATGATTAATAAAATACTCACGGCAACCAGCAATGGAGGTGGGCACGGCGATAGGTAATTACTTACTCGGCCTGATAGATTGAAAGAGAGACGAGGAGGTCCTCTCCTGGTAAGGTGAAAGCAGTTAATGAGTAACGTGGGAAAAAGCAATCAATTTCTAGGGTTGGCTAAACAAGCGGCTACTGAGTGCATTGTGACCTGGCAACATTAATAATTGAAATTAACTTCTCCCTAAAGCTCTCCAGCTCCTTCATTAGTTCATTGATTGCTTGTTCAACCAAAGCCCCTGGGGCCGCATCTGAGGGCAGAGACCTTGAGACTTTATCAAGGAACTCCCTAAGGTCTGGCGGTAGTACTGGATAGGCATTTATTAATTGCCTAGCCACATTATCATAGCCCTGAATCCTCATCAACTCCCTGGTGAAGTACCTAATCCTACTCTCCGTGTTATAGTAATCATCGAGTAGATTAATTAGGAAGTCTAGGTCGAAGTTCGCGGAGCACTTCCTGTAATTAAGGTCAACAAACCTCAATAGGCTAATGATGTGCCTGATACCTCGTTCACCAACGGCATGCCTAAACCAACCCTTATTGATTAATTGAGCCACGTAATCCCTAGCCTCAATAACCTCATCAACCACGCAGTACCCGGTTAATGCCCAGTTAAATTCCTAACCATGACTAAGCAATTCGGAGAGGGCCATGTGAGTACCTTGCGTTAATGCGTAATTTAGGAAGTCCCTAATGCCGTCAGGATAACCCTCGTTTCTTACACCCTGGCACATGCCTATTATTAGCATGATGATTATTGTGGTTAGCAACACTGCCATGGCATTACCAACAAACCCAAAGGCAATGTTATTCCTATCCTCAAAATTATCAATGTAATTCCTAACATCATTATAAACAGCAATGTAAACATCATGGTCGACCTTAACAGGGCTCAGAAAACCAGGTTTCAACTGATCTCTCTCATTACCATAAATCCACTTAATCATATAAACCTCAGAGACAGCACCAGCGGCATCAATAATATCATCACCATTGCCCTGAGATGCGATTAAAGCCTCGAAGACATCCTTCATAAAACCAGCGTTAAAAACCCTCGACAGGGAAACAACAAGGGAAAGCCTAACGCCCTTACCCTCCCTCATTAATGAAGCTACGCCATAAACAACAAAGGAAGCAACCGCATAACCAATCCTAACAACCTCCCTAACAACATCACCACTGGCATTACCAATTAACGACCTAACAAACCCATTAATGACAGAACTACTCATCAGGTAAATAATGAGCAAGAGGAAATAAACCTACCGCCCAAACCCAATAGAAAAATTTATTTCCCCAACAATAAAATAAAGAACGGGACCGGGCTTGGAGGGCCTACCCAGCCCTTCCCTGGGTAAAATCCAGGCCGATGGGTTCGGAGGCCGAAACCCGCGTATTATCTTGGATGACAAAACAGGGACCGCCAGTACCTCGATGATAACCGGTCCCCTGGGGCGTCCATGCCGTAACCGGTCAATCGTAGGGTTGGCTGGTTACGGAACTCGGCGAACCGGGTTAGGCCCGGGAGGGAGCGGCCCTAAGTCGAGGTGGGCGCGTTCAGGGGATTGCCGGTTGGAGAATGGGCTGGCGTGAACTCTGTTTTGTCATCCAAGATAATACGCGGGGTTGGGTCCCGTTCCTTTAGTTTCTCGGTGTATTGGTTTAGAGTTGCTTTCATTGTTATTCTTAATGTTTGATTCTGTTGGTATTCCTAAATGGTTTGGTACTAAGGACTTTGGTGAAGTTCAGTTTACTTCCTCTTTGTCGGTAAAGCGTGTTGTCTTTATCAAGTGTTTTAGTCATGGGTAATGCATGTTTAGATTGGTAGTATGTGCATGGTCGTTAATGGCGCCAGGTATTGAAATCCTTGGGTGGTGATCCCTGGTCACTAATGTTATGAGTAGTAGGATGTTCTGGAGTACTAGGGTTTAATGAGGTTGTTTATGGGTTATTGTATTTCCTCAACCTCGAAGTCTGCGGCTTTTCTTTCCATGAGTATTTTTTCTCTTCTTGTAATTTCCTGCTCTGCGTCTATTCCATAGGCCTTGCTCAATGTCTTTAGTTTGTGGCTTTTGCTAAGGTCTATGTCGCCAGTGCTTGTAAGTATGCTTTTGAATTCCACTGAATTGTTATTGATTATTGGTTCTACGACGTCTCTGATGATCCTTTTACCGTTTCTTATGATCATGAAGACCACGGTAGATAATAGCTGTAGGTTACCCATGTTTACATTAAGTGGTGGGTTTATGAGCCTTATTAGCAATTCCTCGGGTGTTGATGCGTGGAACGTGGTTAGCATACCGTGCCCCAACGCAGAGGCTTGAAATAGTGCGTGTATTTCATTGCCCCTGGTCTCCCCCACTATTATGTAGTCAGGTCTATACCTCACGGCTAGTTTAACTAGGTCGAACATCTCTATCCTGGATTTCTCATCTTCATTCTCCCTGGTAAACATCCTAACCCAGTGTGGATGAGGCAGGCGTATTTCCGGCGTGTCTTCTATGGTTATTATCTTTGAGTACATGGGTAACTTGCTGACTATGGCGCTAAGTAATGTTGTTTTCCCACTACTCATGGGGCCATTAATCATTATAAAACCCTTAAGCTCAGCGATTAACCATAGGTAGGCTGCCACACTGGGCCTTAGTGTTTCCCTCGCTATTAATTCCTCAAGGGTCATTGGTTCTGGTGGGAATTTCCTTATACTGAACGTAGGCCCTATGGTTATCTCACCAATGGTTCCCGTAAACCTATGCCCCTCAGGCAATATGGTTTCCAGGTAAGGCTTTAGTAACGAGATTGACCTAGGTAGTCCCCTCTTGCTCATGCTCATTATGAAGTCCTTGGCCTCAACCTCGGAGTTAAACCTAATATTTGTTATTAGCCTAATTCCTGGGAGATCCCTGTGGATGACGGTTATTGGATAGAGCCAATTATTTAGTTCAATCTCTTCAATACCTGGATCAAAAAGTGGTACTGTTACTGGCCCGTATCCCCTCAAGTCCCTTAATATGTAATAAACGACTGACTCCATTAATTGCCTATTATCCAAGTCCCTTAGTGATTCATTCACTGCATTAAGTATTGTTATACTGCGTTGCTTCATAATGTCAATAATCCTACCCCTTAATTCCTGGCACTGTTCATTGCACTTGGGCTCCTTCACTACGTAGTAGTAGCCATTCTCCTTAGCATTTATGGAAACCGGTATCTTAAATGCAAATCCCTCAATTTGCACAGAAACCATGTAACTACTCATCAATTAATGATCCTCAACTTGAGATATAAGCCACTGATACAACCTCTTTCCCATGCTTATTTACATGATCCCCGTTTTATGCCCGGCATTGTAGGGAAGGTAGGTTAATGTAAGGCTTGTTAGTAAAAACCGTGTTGAAGAAGCCATTAAATAATTTTGATAATGCCTCGATTTGATTGAGTATTTGACTTATTGCGATATTGCTATGCTTTCCGTGGCGACCTCCTGGTTGCCCTGTGCGTATCCCTCAACAACGACTATGTATTTATTACCGGTTATGAACTGGTTTGATGCAGTACCCACTATGCTCGTTGATTGCCCTGGATTTAGTGTTGTGCTTAATGTTTGCGTTACCACCGGTGTTTGTGAATTTTGTGGGTATATTGATACTGATGTTATTGTTACTGGTGTTGTCCCTATGTTCTCCACGGTTACTGAATAAACGTTTCCAGCTAATTGTGGATTCACAATGCTTATTTGCGCCTGTGTGGTTAGCACGGAGGTTCTTGATTGGAAGTAGTTATACAGCATTATGGCTGCCACTATTACGAAGACTATCATGAGTATTGTGTATATAGGCCCGCTTAGGTCACCTCTTTTTTGTCTGTTTATTCTTCTTGTATTATTTCTGTAATACATCACTAAGCTAGTCTCAGGTTGGTATTTAAGTCACTAATGGTTAAAAGTTTATGAAACAACGTACTGAGTGGTATTTGTGCCATATACCATGCACATCGTGGTGTTTGCCACGCAGAAGATTATGTCAACCCTGCACTGCGTATAGGGTACTTCATGACGAAGCATAATGTAATTACCAGGGATTAGGTACGCGTTGCCTACGTCTATGAGTGTCGAGTTTCCCTGGTTCTCTATGTATACTTCCCTTATATTTATCGGTATGTGCCCATTATTATAAATAACCAGGTATAATTGATTACTTGTCTCATTGCTTACTATCACTGCGTCAGGTACATAAATACTTGCACTCGCCATCTGGTTCATGGAATTCGTTAATGACAACATGGGTGCCATGTGCCCCAATACGGTGAATAGGGCGTATCCCAGATACATTGAGCCTATTAATAGAATTACCTCAGCAATCAACCTATCCAGCGCCATATCAATACTCTAATACTCACTTCAGTTAATAAGGAACTACGTTACTTATTACGAATTGCGCATCATGATGGCTCAGGGGTAATGATTGATACATGCGTGATAAAAAGGGATAAGTCTCGCCATTCACCTGAGGGCGGTTTTATTATAGTTTGTGGCCTCCATTCTCGGACTCGCTCAGAAACCCGGGATCACTTAAGGGTGGGTAGGGATCAGTAATTCTTATGATGTAAATATTTTTAAATGGCCCAGTTACGTCTTGGACAATGAGTACCGAGTCTGTTGCTGAGGCTTGGCAGCCTAAGACGTGGGTTGGTAGATTAGTTAAGGATGGAAAGGTTAGATCAATAGATGACATATTCAGACTTAACCTGGCCATTAAGGAGCCTGAGATTATTGATTTCTTCTTTCCAAACCTTAAGCATGAGGTTGTTAGCATAAACATAGTGCAGAGGCAGACGGATGCCGGTGAGGTTAGTCAATTCCAGGTGGCTGTGGTTATTGGTAATGAGGATGGCTACGTGGGTATTGGCATGGGTAAGGGTAAGCAGGTTAACCAGGCAATTGAGAAGGCCATTAGAGTGGCTAAACTAAACATAGTGCCGGTCAGGAGGGGCTGCGGTTCCTGGCATTGCTCCTGTGACGAACCCCACAGCATACCGTTTAAGGTAATTGGCAAGAGCGGTAGTGTGAAGGTTATCCTAATACCAGCACCCAAGGGTGTTGGTTTAGTGGCTGCGGATGCGGCTAAGATCGTCCTTAGACTTGCCGGCGTTAAGGACATTTGGTCATACACCTGGGGCGAGACAAGGATTACCCACAATCTAGTTAAGGCCACGTACGATGCCCTGAGAAAGACCTACGCGTTCTCCATCTAATCGCAGGAGGGCTAAAGTTTAATAATTATAGGTTTATTGGCGTCTGATTATGCAGGTTCAGGAGGGCATTCAACAAGGAAGGGAGGCCCCGTATACGCGAATAGCCGTAATAAGGCTCAAGGGCTTGGCTGATACGTCGCCAGAAGTCGAGAGAACCCTTGATATACTAAGGTTAAGGAGGAGGTATGCATGTGTCGTAATCGATGAGAGACCAGCCTACCTAGGCATGCTCAAGACCATTAAGGATTGGATTACTTGGGGTGAGGTGGATGCTGACACCCTGACAGAACTACTGAGGAAGAGGGGTAGGCTTGTTGGGGATAAGCCGCTCACTGATGACTGGGTTAAGAGGTATGGTTGGTCTAGCATTGATGAATTTGCACTAGCGTACATAACGGGTGAGGTTAATCAACTGGCATGCCCTAACGATAAACCATGGCCCAAGGTAAACAATAAGGTTCTATGCATACCCGGGTTGAAACCATTCTTTAGGCTTCATCCACCATCTGGAGGATTCAGGGGCATTAAGAGGGGTTATAACGAGGGTGGCGACCTGGGTTACAGAGGCATTGCAATTAACGAGTTAATACTCAGAATGCTGTGATTTAACCTAAATCCCTCCATTCCAGCATACAACCTTGATAAGGCGGAACATTATACCGATCAATTTAGGTGCCTTGGGGCGACGCATTGCCCGTATGGTGCAGGGAATGGTCATAAAATTTATTAAGGCTTTCAATAATCAACCGTAGTCATGGTTAGGAGATTTGAGAGAAAGTCGAGGAAGTACAGGGGCTTGAGAACGCATAGTTGGGGTAGGGTTGGTCAGCATAGAAAGAGTGGCTCAAGCGGTGGCAGGGGTAAATCAGGTCTTCATAAGCATAAGTGGTCTCTGGTCATTAAGTATGCCGAGGACACTAATGGTTATCCATTCTTTGGAAAGCATGGCTTTAAGCAGCCCAATACAATAGTTGCTGCAAAGCTTAGCATTAATGTTGGAGAACTCGATATGGCACTTGATGAGTTAGTCAGTAAGGGTCTGGTTCAGGTGGTTGATGGTAAGTACATCGTTGACCTCATGAAACTCGGCTTTAACAAATTACTGGGTAGGGGACGCGTCACTAAACCCATGGTTATCAAAGCAGTGTGGATCTCCAGGAAGGCCGAGGATAAGGTAAGGGCTGTGGGTGGTTCTGTGGAGCTTGTTAGGGGGGTAGCGCATGGCTAGTGGCGGGCGTAGGTTCATAGATGCTGTGGAACCCATACTACGCCTCATGCCAACGGTCCCTAAACCAAAGGAAGCCCTTAGTATGGGTTCTAGGCTGTTCTGGACATTCCTCTCGATAACTGTTTACCTACTCATGTCTATAACGCCCCTCTACGGGCTTAGCCCAACCACGCCCTCTTTTTTCATGTCACCAGCCATAGCCTCAATACTGGGCATAACCTTTGGAACACTTGCCCAGTTGGGTATAACACCAATTGTAGTGGCTGGTATAATACTTGAGATCCTTGTTTTTTCCGACATGATTAATGTGGATCTCGAGGACCCGGAGGATCAGGCAAAATTCAACGCATTACTTAAGTTATTGGCGATTGTCTTTGGTCTACTTGAGTCAATAGCCCTAGTTACAAGTGGTCAGTTAATCCCCATCAATGCACTTGGCGGTGCCTTAATTATTATTCAATTACTGGTAGCTACCCTGATCATAATCCTCATGGACGACTTAATATCCAAGGGCTGGGGCTTGGGTAGCGGTATATCATTGTTTATCCTTGTTACGATAGTTAAGCAAATGTTTTCCATGACATTCTCACCCTTCATACTACCAGGTTCCACAATACCCTATGGCGCAATACCAGCCCTGGCAACAGCCATATACTATGCCATAGCCGGAAAATTGAGTTACTTAATGACCATACTTTACCAGGTTAATTTTCCAAGTCTCACTGGCTTAATAGCGACAATAGCACTGGCATTAATAGTACTATACCTAGAGTTAATGGAGGTGTCAATACCGGTTGCCCTAGTTCAATATAGGGGCTATAGGTATTCAGTGCCATTGAAGCTCATGTACGTCTCAGTACTTCCCATAATATTCACGGCATACACCGTTTACCTCATTGGTGAAGGCCTAACACTTATTTGGAGCGCGTATAACAAGGTCAATGCCAACCCCTTCCTTAATTGGCTGGCGTGTGCGCACTCCACAACCGTTGGTTTAATACCATGTCCAAACTCCCTGCTTTATTACTTCACTGTCGTGCCTAGGAATATCGACGCTGCCTACATAGTGGTGCATATAGTGATGTATGCCGTGTTATCAGTGGTCTTTGCAATGGTCTGGGTGAACCTTGCTGGACTTAGTGCTGAGGACCAGGCTAAGTATATAATTCAAGGCGGTATGCAAATACCTGGTTTTAGACCGAGTACTAGGGTGATCGCCAGGTTCCTTGATAGGTATGTAAGGATGCTAACAATAATAAGCGGCTTAATTGTTGGCGTCATAGCCGCCCTTGGTGACATAGCCGGCGTCTTCGGCGGTGGCATTGGATTAATACTTGTCGTGGAGATAATAATACAGTACTACTCACTGGCGATGCAGGAGCAGTTGTTTGAGATTTACCCAGGGCTCAAGAGGCTCCTTGGTAAGGAATGACCCCTGTCTTAAAGGATTGGGCTTCTACACTGGAGGTCTCATGCGTTAACCCTCGGGTCACTCTTTGGGTGCTGGTTCGCTGACCTTTATTAAGTTCCTAAACGTGAAAAAGTTTATAAATTAAGCCCGTACTTGTAGTTACCGTGGGCGGTAAACAAAGGACTAGCCTATTCATAACAAGTGAGGAGGAGGAGAGGAGGATGGGTAGGGCAACTGCTGAGGCTGCACAGGGCAGTGCACAGCAGGATAAACAGGGTAAGGGCGGAGGTAAGAGGTAATTTGTTTTAAAGTCATTGGTGTTAAAATGAGGGTTTCAAGGTTAAAACCAATTATTGACATTGCAATACCCAGTGACTTCCTTGCGGAGTCTCCTGACGACAAGGAGGCAGTGAGGAAGATTGGCTATGTTGGCAGGGGCGCAGCCATATTTCAAGTAAACAAGGTCATTGTATATAGGCATAAATTGGCTGGTGATAAGGATCGGGCTGTTTTCATAAGCAAGAATCTCCAGTACCTCTCGGCACCACCATACCTAAGGAAGGACTTGTTTAAGCTTGACAGAGACCTTAAGTATGCTGGTTTGTTGCCGCCATTAAAGGCACCCAACCACGCGCCTGAGGGTAAGCCGCAAAGGGGTGAGTATAGGGAGGGCATTGTTATTAGGTGGGATGGCTACTTTTCAATAATTAAGATCGGTGATGGCGTCTACGCTAAGGTACCAAGACCAATGCCATTGGGTACTAGGGTTGTTGTTCAAATCGATGCGCCAACAACCAGGGATGACACGTATAGGGCGCACGTCATTCCGAGGGATCGCCTAAACATTTATTGGGGTTTTTACTCAGAGATCGTGGATCTGAATGGGTTATTTAATGGATATGACTACGTGATATTAACGGGTAAGGAGGGTATGAACATTAAGGATGCCATGGATAATCTAAGAAGTCTCGTAGGTAGGGATAGGGTTATCGTGGTCTTTGGTTCTCCGTATCACGGTGTTGACGAGATCCTCAGGGCCGAGGGCATGGAGGATGCTTTGAAAAGATATTCATTTATTAATTTCATACCTGGACAGGGTGTCGAGACCGTTAGAACCGAGGAAGCCGTTATTGCCGTCCTATCTATACTAAACATTATTAGGTACCTGCACGGCTCACTTTAGTAACGGGAAAATACCCCTCCTTAGCTTTGTGCCAAGGCCGACGAACTACCAATGGTTGATAATAAGTTTAGTGAGGAATTGACAAAATAAATGATAAGCCCCGTCCTTCCTAGGGGCGGTACTAGGTTTTTAATTGCCTCAGGTAAAATATTCAATAAAACAATTCCCTTATGGGAATACCCACCGAGGCTTGGTGCATTATCCTCCAAAATCAAGCAGAATGGGGCGGGTAACATTCACCAGTAGTGAGGCAATGAGGGTGAAGGCGGTAAATCACAAACCAATGAATCAACGCAGCCCACGCTAGCTATTCAGAAAGGAGGGAGGTCAGTGGGTCGGGAAGGAAACTAATAATTTTTAAATAGGGTTGTGGTTACGTAGGTTGAACTATGGGTTTAAAGATTCATAGGCCTAAGCGTGGATCCATGGCGTACTATCCAAGGAAGCGCGCCGAGTCCCTAGTGGCTAAGTTTAATGCATGGCCTGATCCGCGTGTGGGTAAGCCAATGTTGCTTGGGTTTGCGGCCTATAAGGCTGGCATGGCGCATGTTGTTATGATAGACGATAGGCCGACAAGCCCATTCTATGGCAAGGAGGTTATTAGACCAGTAACTATACTGGATGCACCGCCGATTAAGGTGATAGCCTTTAGGGTGTATACCTATGATCCCTGGAAGAACCTGAAGCTAAGCCTTGGCGAGGTCTGGGTTCCAGACATACCCAAGGATATTGCCAGGAAAATATCAACACTACCTGAGAAATTCAACAAGGAGGAAATGATGAAGAAGATACTTGATAATGTGGATGTTATTATGGAAATCAGGGCACTTGTTATGACACAACCAAGGCTCAGTGGCATCAGTAAGAAAACCCCTGAGCTCCTGGAAATACCCATTGGCGGGGTTGATGATGTTAATCAATTAATTAAGTACGTAAACTCTGTGCTCGGTAAGGACATTAATGTGACTGATGTGTTCAGTGAGGGTCAGTATGTGGATGTGGCGGCGATAACCAAGGGTAAGGGTTGGCAGGGTGTAGTCAAGAGGTTCAATGTAAAGATACTACCCAAGTGGCACAAGCATAGGAAGGGTTATAGGAGGATTGGTGCCATTGGACCGCAGAACCCGGCGCTAACCTTCACAACACCAAGGCCAGGTCAAATGGGGCTTCACAAGAGGACTGAGTATAACAAAAGGATACTCAAGATAGGCCTTAATGGTGCTGAGGTGACGCCAAGCTCGGGCTTTCCACACTATGGCATTATTAAGGGATCATACATCGTCCTCGATGGTACGGTACCCGGTGTTGTTAAGAGATTAGTAACGCTTAGATTCCCAGTGAGACCAAGGCCGCAGACCTACCCAACCGGTAAGATTCAAATAGTTTGGTTATCAACACAGCAGTTGCAGGGTGCATGAGCATGGTGTCCCTAGACTTATCACCACTGATAAGGCCAGCTCATACGGTGCCGACTACCGTGAAGGTGTTTGACCTGGGCGGCAGTACCGTTGGTGATGTAACACTGCCACCACAATTCCTCGAACCAATAAGGCTTGACTTAATACTAAGGGCTTACCTCAGTGCGTTAACAGCAAGGCTTCAACCTAAGGGTACTGACCCAATGGCTGGTAATAGAACTACAGCGGTGAGTTTCGGTATAGGGCTCGGTATTGCCAGGGTTCCCAGGGTCAAGGGTAGTCTTTGGCCGACTGCAAGGATAGCACCAAACGTTGTCAAGGGTAGAAGAGCCCACCCGCCTAAGGCCGAGAAGATCCTACATGAGAGAATCAATAAGAGGGAGCGTAGAAAAGCCATTAGGTCCGCCATAGCATCAACTGCAATAAAGGATTTAGTGACTACTAGGGGTCACGTGATTAATAAGGTTCCGCAGATACCTTTAGTGGTTAGTGATGACATTGGAAGAATAGGTGTAATGGCAGACCTCAAGAGGGCCCTCATAACGTTGGGGCTTTGGGATGACATTGAGAGGGTTGCGGAAAGGATTAGGGTCAGGTCCGGCAAGGGTAAGATGAGAGGCAGAAGATATAAGGAGGGTAAGAGCGTACTCATCATTGTACCCTCCACAGACTCACCAGTGATTAGAGTTGCAAGGAATTTACCAGGTGTTGATGTTGTCCCAGTGAGGAATCTCAGCGTACTGTACCTAGCGCCTGGTGGTGTTCCTGGTAGGTTAACACTATGGACCATAGGCGCAATTGAGGAATTGAGAAAGGGATTATTCATGAGGTGATGAGTGTGATAGTGAGGTTCGTATTAACAGAGAAGAGCCTTAGGCTTGCTGAGAGGGAGAATAAGATCACAATAATTGTACCCAGGGACACCACTAAGAAGGAAATCAGGGATTATGTTGAGAAGACCTATGGTGTAAAGGTCGAAGATGTGAACACGCTAATAACAATGACTGGCGAGAAGAAGGCATATGTGAAGCTGGCGCCTGAGAACAACGCCTACGACTTACTTGGACGATTAGGCCTAGTGTGATCCACCTCGCCCTTAAGGGGCACGGCTTCCTACTTCATTACCCCCAATTTAAAGGTAAAGGCTTTTGCATTATAATTCATAAAATAAGTACAATTTATTCCAGGGTTTCTCATTATAATTAAGTACGTGTTTCCCCAAGTATATTCAATTTAGGGTGTGTATAATCATGCCCGAGAATTCCACTGAAAGGAGGGACTGAGGGATTGTCAGTACGTGGGTTCCTCTTCATCTATCAGCACTTAAGTCCTTGCATCATCTATTGCATGAGTAATTACATGGTTAAAAGTATTTGTGGTTCATCGGTTCACGGTGGCTAATGCCCTTCGGTGAAGGGTTATTCTTTGCAAATAAGGATGGGAATTACATATTGTCGTTTCCAACCAGGCATTACTAGTGATGAGGAGAGCGTGACTGGATTACTCCGTAGTTGGGCGAAAAGTTATTTAAATACGTGCGTGGATTATATAAATGATGAGGATGCTTCACCTCACTGATTTGATGAAGAATCCTTTAAGTACTGAAGGCTTTGGGGTTTCATTAATTACTGTTTAGTCAGGGAGGTAAATAGTGATAATGACGCTGAACGACAACCTCCAGCCCTTTGGGGCGGG
>DAJV01000126.1:0-867 GCA_002496475.1 Vulcanisaeta sp. UBA163
GGATTACTCGGCGTACTTCCCAGTTGACTTCATAGTAAAGGACATAATATACACACTTGAGTCCGCAAAAAGCATTAATTGCCCACTGCCCATGGCAAGCCTTGCTGTTCAGTTCTACATAATGGCCAGCGGTAAGGGCTATGGGAATGAGGATGGAATATCATTAATGAAGATTTTAAGGGAATATTGCAAAGGTTCTTAAGCGTTATTAATAATTTTTATGCGCTATATTCTTAAACTAGGTCGGCATAATTACCAAACAATGCGCTACCAACGGGCCTAGCAATTAATGTAAAGACATAACCAAAGAGCGTGATGAAGTATGCAAGCCATGCAGGCATTTTTGATGGTAATAAGACCTTAGCCAATATTGGCGTCATCGCTGTTACAAACATTAAGTCATAGGCATCAAGGAAGAAATCGATTGTTTGCCCTAGCAGGGCATAGGCAGCTTGCCTTGTCCATCTTTGTTCGAATTCCTTCATCAAGAATTAATTATCGATTTAGGAATTAAATGCTATATTTAATACGTATTATTGACTTAGTTAAAACTATTGGGTTAGTAATAACTATTAAATCTTTAATCACGGGATTGGCGATGTATGAGGGTTTACGATCTAATCACTAATTGGCTTGTTAAGATCAATAGGTACGTCTTTACAGTGGCTGCTGAGAATATTCTGGGCCTATTGAGGTCTTTGATTGATGGGGGTGGGTTTATTGTTAATTCTAAGTTTGAGCCTTCCGCCGGTTTTATGGCGCTTGTTTCGTCTAGGTTAATGCTTAGACCTGGCTTGCTTGTACTTACTGCTGGTCCTGGCGTTTTTGGTGCTTTGTCGCCCGTTGCCGAGGCCTTTGTTGAGGGTG
>DAJV01000126.1:927-2353 GCA_002496475.1 Vulcanisaeta sp. UBA163
GTTGTTAAGGCTTCGTTTAGGTTGGGTGGTGCCGGCAATATTTCTGAGACCTTAGCTAAGGCTTATAGGGTTGCGGTTAGTGGTAAGCCTGGCCCTGTCTATATTGAGGTGCCCATGGATGTCCTTGATTCCGATGTTGAGGCTTCCCCAGTTTATGTTGGTGATGTTGGTGTTGAGAAGCCGGTGGTTAATGAGGGTGTTGTTAGGGAGGTCGCTGAGTTGCTTGCTGATGCTGAGTTCCCGGTTTTACTGCTTGGTAGGGGCGTTATTATTTCTGGCGCTGGGGACTTGGCGATTAGGGTTGCTGAGGCTCTGAATGCTCCCGTGACCACTACAATAATGGCTAAGGGGTTGGTGTCCCCTAATCACCCGCTTTATGCCGGTGTTGCCGCGGGTAGGGCCGGTAATATGGTTGCCTATGAGGTTATTAGGAGGGCTGATGTTGTGTTGGCTGTTGGTAATAGGTTTAGTGAGATTGGCACTGGTAGGTATAGTCTCGAGATTCGTGGTAAGTTAATTCATGTTAATATTGATGATTATGACCTCGGTAGGGCCTATGAACCGTACATTAAGGTGCAGGCGGATGCCAGGGATTTCCTGGCCAAGTTGATTGAGGTCTTGAGGGGCTTGAGGATTAGGCGTAGGGATTACGTTGTTAATGAGCTTAGGGAGTTATGGGTGGTTGAGAATAGGGAGTTCGAGAGTTATTATGGCGGTGTTAGTGGCTTGATTAAGCCCTGGGAGGTAATTAGGGCCGTTAGGGAGGTCTTTAGTAGGGGTAAGTCGATATTCATCGGTGATGTTGGTGCTCATAGAATCGAGAGCTTCCTCATGCCTATCTATGGCGGTGAGTCCTACATAACGAGTACGAGTTATGTATCAATGGGTCTCGCGGTACCTGGCGCCGTGGCGGCGTCGATAATTTATCCCGATAGGGACGTGGTGGCCCTTGTAGGTGATGGTGGGTTCTTAATGACAGGGCTTGAGTTATCAACAGCTGTCCAATACGGTGCTAAGCCGAGGGTGATTGTGTTTAATGACTCAGCCTATAGGGTGTTGGGTGTTTATGAGAGGGTTAGGTTTGGTAGTGTTACTGAGTCCCTGGTTAGGTTGCCTAGTGTTGACTTTGCGCTTTTAGCTAGGTCATTGGGTGTGGAGGGTATAACAATAACCCGTAGGGAGGAACTTAGGTCCTCGCTTGAGGATGCCCTTAACTCTGATGGGGCTGTGGTGGTTGATGTTCATATTGACCCGAGCGCCGTGCCAATACCGTACCAAAGACTTTATGGATTAAGGTCGATAGGTGGCTGAATCATATGTCTAATTCCTTAACAATTCCATCCTCCGTTAACCCCCTCCTCCTGTAGTATATTGGTAACCACTTCTCGACTATGTAGGGAACCCTCGTGTCATCCCTATTCGCGTG
>DAJV01000126.1:2438-5135 GCA_002496475.1 Vulcanisaeta sp. UBA163
TTATCCACCGTGTACTCCCTGCCCGTTGTGTACCTTAGTAGGTTTATTATGTCTGTCACGGTTAATCCAGCTGAGAATGCATACTTACACATTATTAGTGCATCGTATAAAGTCATTAGGTTCTGCATCTTGATGACTATGTCCACGACCTCCTCGGACTCATTATACCTATCATCCCTCGCACTAATGCCTAACTCGGGCACTGCGATTCCTCTCCAGGGCATGTGGGGCCAGCCAAGGTGGTCAGCGCCCCTATTAATTGTTACGAAGCTTAGGGCGTGGGCGAAGAATGCCCTACCATCATGCGCCGGCATTTCTAGGCCCTTAACATGGACTGCGAAGTCCTGCCCACCAACCTTCTCTGAAACCCTCTTAACACCCTCAGCCAATAAATCGCCAATCCCCTCCCTATAGGCTATCTTCCTTATTAGCTTAATCACGGTATCCGCATTACCCCACTCCAACCTCAACCCCTCAATGTCCTTACTGATCAACCCCCTTTCTGCGGCCTCGAAGATGAAGCCTATCACGTTCCCCGTGGATATAGTGTCCAGCCCAAGCCTATCGCATTCCTCATTCATCCTCGCTATGGCCTCTAAATCACTGATTAGGAGGTTCGTGCCGAACATTGATATTGTCTCGTACTCAGGGCCCAAGCCCCTAAACTCCCTATCAAACCACTTACCCGGCTTAACCCTAACGAATCGCTTACAGGCCACTGGGCATGTTGTGCATGGGTATGGCCTCTCGAGTATCGTCTTAGCCATGGCCTCGCCAGTTATCCTAAAGACCTCATTGTCATCCCACCTACCCCAGGCAAAGTTCCTGATGGGTATATTACCGATCTCATTATAAATACCCACACTACCCGCGCTACCGAACTTCCTAAGTGAAACGCCCCTGGCCGAGCTCCCTAACTTAACATTCAATTCCCTAACATACCTCCTCAACTCCTCGGGATAGGCGTACTCAATGGACCTAGTGCCCTTAACAACTATCGCCTTCAAATTCTTACTACCCATCACGGCACCACCTCCAGCCCTACCGCCAATACCCTCCTCATTGGCTATAGTCGAGAACTTAACCAAGCGCTCCCCAGCCGGTCCAATGGCTAATGCCTTAACTGATTGGTCATTGAGGTCCCTCCTTAATGCATTCACGGTCTCCATTATGTCGAGACCCCAGTACTTATTGGCATCCCTAATATCCGCCTGCCCCTCCTCAATGTATATGTAAACCGGTCTCTCGGCCCTACCCATAACAACGACCGCGTCTAGACCCGCCCTCTTCAGTTCGTAGGCAAACCTAGTACCAACATGCGCCGAGCCCCAAATCCCCGTCAACGGCGATATGAAGCCTATCGATACCCTACCACTCTGCGGTATAATGTCACTCGTTAGGGGCCCTGTTGCGAATACTAGGATGTTTGATGGGTCGAGTGGGCCCCTTATTTCCTTAAAGTGCTTATAAATTATGTAGGCTGCGAGCCCCTCACCACCAAGCACCTTATCATAAACCTCCTCACCGATGCTTTCCGTCCAGGACCNNACCACTACTTAGGTCGATATATAACACCCTCCCAACCCAACCGAACAATGCCACGGAAATACTACAACGTGGACTGCTTAAAAATGCCCTATCTTACATGTTAATGCATTAATACATTCTCGGCCTCCCTAACCATCCTCTCAACCTCATCAATGTAACCAGTTATGTCATTGATCGTTAATTTAGCCTCGTGAAAACCCCAAACATGGAGGAAATACGCACTGGCCCATCCACTTAATACCCAATCACCTAATGCCCTCACCAATTTATTAACTGCAGAACCCAACCAATGAGTGAACCACCTACCCTCCTTAACCGCCTGCTGGTGCTCGGGTAGGTTGTACTTCTCGGCAAGGGCCTTAACAACCTCCTCAGCCGCCTTATACGCCCTCTCACTTGCCTGCACAGAATCACCCCTGCCCATGTACTCCCTGGCCTCGGCAATGAATCTCCTGGCCAATTCAATCCTCAGCCTTATTGATTCTGACGGGTCATTGCTCCTGGCCCTTATGGCATTTATTACTAGGTCCTCAACGTCTATTCCGCGCTCCTCAGCAATCCTAGTCAGGTCCTCCATATGCCTAAACCCACCCTACTTCCTTACCCGGACTTATAAGGCGTTGCCGGTGATCATTCGTGGCATCCTCCATGACCCAGCCAGAACTTTAATCATTAGCAGGACGCGTCATGACTGCGGTAAAGGCATTTAAGGTTGGTGCTTATTAAATTAGTGATGGTTGATTGCCAAGCAGTCATTAATGACTTGAGGAGTAGGTTGAGTGGGTTAGTGGGTAGTGGCTTTGTGGCGGTTATCCTATTCGGTTCCCTGGCCCGTTGTGAGGCTGGTGAGCGTAGTGACGTTGATTTGCTGGTTCTCCATAGGGGCTTGGGTCACATTGACCGCGTTAGGCGGAGGAGGGCTGTTTACCTGGCCGTGAGCGCCCTACTGCGTGATTACCCATTGACCGTGCTAGACATGGACGTTGATGAGTTCCTAAACCCCGGCATTGTGACGCCNNAATATCTACTGGGACGCCGTGGTGCTCCTGGATAGGACCGGTGAATTGAGCGCATTCCTGGGGCGGGTTAGGCGTAGGATTGTCGAGAGTGGGCTTAGGAGGGTCAAGGATGGTAGGGCGTATTATTGGG
>DAJV01000126.1:5194-5408 GCA_002496475.1 Vulcanisaeta sp. UBA163
TAGCTAATGAGCACTTGGGTAGGGCTGAGAGGTACTGCTCAATTGAGGATTGGGCTGGCTGCATCCACTACTCGCAATTGGCTGTTGAGAACTTTGCGAAGGCCATTATCGCGGTTTATCAAGTACCTACCTGGAGCCATGACCCATCAAACCAATTAATGAGTATCATAAACCAGGTACCAAGCAGCGTTAGGGGGTTAATCATAGAGTTGGC
>DAJV01000062.1:0-22729 GCA_002496475.1 Vulcanisaeta sp. UBA163
TACAGCGCCCGTGATGGGGTTGACGGGGCTTCGCTTTGAGGGATTCATTGGTTATAGGAAGGATTTATTCGCTAGGATTATTGAGAAATACCGCGTCTCACTGATTTGGAGTAGCACTACTACGTTATACACGATTAGGAGCATTGGTGAGGAGACGCTTAAGGGAGATCTAACGAGCTTAAGGATAATACTTAACACTGGTGAGACTCTCAATCCAGGTGCCGCTGAATGGTATATTCAGCAATTACCAAACACTATAATTGCAGATGCTTATTGGATGACTGAGCACTTAATACCAATTGCAGCGACACCCTATGGCCTTGGTGAAATACCATTTAAACTAGGTTCGACAGGCATTCAATTTCCAGGTAGTAAGTGGCTTGTGGTTGATGATGATGGTAACCCACTACCACCTGGACAGAGAGGTTACATAGTTATTGCTATTCCAAACCCAGCAATGGCTAAGATGTGGAATGACCCTGATTACGAGAGATTAATAAAAACGTATTGGTCTAGATTCCCCGGTTACTTCTATACAGGTGATTATGGATTTTACGACCCAGATGGTTATCTATACGTACTTGGTAGAGCAGATGACATACTAAGCATTGCCGGTGAAAGACTTGGTACAATGGACATAGAGGGCATACTCGCAAGGCATAGGGCAGTCGCTGAGGCAGCAGTTGTAGGTGTTCCAGCACCTAGCGGTGGTGAAAAAGTCCTGGCATTTGTCGTACTAAAGTCTGGAGAGACTCCATCTGAGGCCTTAATTAATGATATTAAGGAGTTCGCAAGAGCGTCAGGAACTAGAGTGGATGATGTAGTGATAGTGAGGAGGCTGCCAAAGACTAAATCCGGGAAGATAATGAGGAGGCTGTTAAGGGCGTTGGTGAGGAATGAAACGTATGGTGACATATCAACACTGGATGATATTAGGACATTAAATGACATAAAAGCCGCCTTAATGGAGCGTGGTTACATAAAGCCGTGATGCCTATGCCGACAGAATTGAATTATCCTCATCAAAATCCTATTGATGCATTACTTGAGTACTTGAGGAGTCGCCCTAACGATGTATTATTAATCGATGAACATGGCCTATCATTAACGTATGAGGAACTCTACAATAAATCAGCTAAATTAGCGAACTCTCTCAGTAAGCTTGGTATTAATTATGGAGATAGGATAGTAGTTATGTTGAGTAATAGTGCAGAGGCTATTATTTCATTATTCGCGGCATGGATGCTTGGTGCTGCAACGGTTATAATAGACCCATTAACAATTTCTGAGGACCTCGATTACCAATTAAGTGATTCTATTCCTAAAGTTATCATTACCGATAAGTCAGTTATCGAGAGGGAGTCAACCGTCTTATCGAAGTATAGAGTTATCAGTATTGACACAGCTAAGGAAAATGTACTAAGTTTCCAGGACTTATTAAGTGCCAGTTCATTAGCAGGCTTCAAACCCGTGGAGGTTAAGGAAGATGATGTTGGCTTAATTTATTATTACGCGGGTATTGCTGGAAGAACCATGCAGGTTTGGCACACATACTTCAGCCTATATTCAGGCCCATACGCATTTGGCGAGGCAATAGGGCTTAACCATAGTGACTCTGTCCTAGTGGTGGCTCAATTATCCCATATACTTGGGCTTACGGAATTCATGTCAGCCTTCGTTAGAGGGGCCAGGGTTGTTATTGCAAGACACTTTGATGCTAAGGATACGCCTGGGTTGATACATAGGTATGGCGTAACTGTGTTCGCTGGGGTTCCCCTGATGTTTGATCAAATCCTTGATAATAAGGACTTAAGCCCAGGTATGTTATCGTCACTAAGATTGGCACTTTCAGCAGCTGCGCCGTTACAGCCATCAACACAACTAGGTTTCTATCAAAGGTTTGGTGTACCACTTGTTCAATTCTACGGCTTGACCGAGGCGTACACCCTTACGGTGCAACCGATTAAGTATAAGGATGTGACTGGCACAGTCGGCTCTGCGATACGTGATGTAGAATTGAAAATAGTTGATCCAAGTGATCCATCTAGGGAATTAGGCATAGGCGAGACTGGTGAATTAGCAGTTAAGGCACCCTGGGTAATGAAGGGGTACTCAGACCCTGAGGATACAAGGAGGGCCTTCTATAATGGTTGGTTACTCACTGGTGATTTAATGGTCATGGATAATGAGAGATTACTATACTTCAGGGGTGTTAGGAAGAGAATGATTAAGTATAAAGGTTATCCAATATTTCCACGTGATCTGGAAATAATATTAATGAGGCACCCAGCAGTTAAGGAGGCCTACGTAACCGGTGAGCAGGCTGAGGATCCGAGCATTGGCCAATTACCCGTAGCCTACGTGATACTACGTGATGAGTATAAGGGTAAGGTGTCTGATAGGGAGTTAATGGACTTTGTTAACTCCAGGGTGGCATTTTATAAGAAGCTTAGGAAGGTGTACTTCGTGGATAATCTACCTATTAAGTAGTTCCAATGTTAATTGTTATTTAACTATTAAAAATAAGGATCATTGACCTTTCCAAATAATCGTACCTATGTCATCGGGAACCCTATAACCAGGTAATTTATTAAGGGCGTTCCTGAACTCATCACTCCTTAGCATGTTTAGGAATGCCTTAATGCTGTCCTTCTCAAGCCTATCAATTGGTACTGCGAAGTCATAGCTCTCCCACCCAAGTGATATGAAGTCGAGACCATACATCGCTGCCGCAGCCTTAATACCAACACCTACATCAGCCTTACCCTGAGCCACCGCGGCAGCAACAGCCGTGTGCGTCTTAACCTCGTAGTAATAGCCATTAACCTTCCTAACCAACTCCTCAAACTTAACACCCATCTTAGCCGCTATTTCCTTCAGCTTTAAGTCTAGTAGGAACCTCGTGCCAGCACCCTTATTCCTATTGACAACCCTTACATTACCCCTAAGTAAATCCTCAACACCACCAATATTCTTAGGATTACCCCTGGGCACTATCAATCCCTGCTCCCTGAAGTAGCCCCTGATGAGGACCGCGTTGTTGACGCTGTACTTAATCATGTATGGCACGTTGTACTGCCCAGTCTCCTCATCAACAAGATGGAGCCCAGCTACATCAGCCTCACCACGCTTAACTGCGTATAACCCACCCATTGAGCCAACATTGATTACCCTGGCCCTAATGAAGCTTGGAAGTATTGGTATTAACACGTCGAGCCCAAGGTCATGACTGCCAATTATGTATAGGTTAGCCGGCATGTACTGGTGCGTGAATAGCGTTACCTCAACCTCATCACCACTGTCCNNCAGGTACTCCACGGTCTCGGGAATGGCCATGTAACCGTCAGCGAAGGCCAGCGTGCTTATAGCGCCGGACTCAGCTGGTAATGGGTAAGCCACTATCCCGTGACCAGTATCCACGAGACTAACTGGGTAAAGGGCCCTCCTACCCTTAGCACCATCAGCCCTAATGGCGAGCTTAGCCTTAATCTTAACCTCATCAACGCCCATACAAAGCATCCTAGCCAATATTGGCTTAACTATTGTGTTAAATATCATTAACGCTGAACTTGGGTATCCAGGCAAACCAATAACCAACTTATTATCTCTGGACACGGCAATGACTGTTGGCTTGCCGGGCTTCACCTGAAGGCCGTGGATTATTATACCAGGAGGCCCAACCCCATCAAGTACTCTATACGTTAAGTCGGCAAGCCCTGCCGAGGTCCCACCTGATAAAAGCACTAAATCACTTATGCTCAACGCCCTATTCATGGCGTCCCTCATCTCATTAACTTTATCCCTGACAATACCCATGATAATTGGTTCAGCACCCATTGACCTAACTGCATGGGCGATCGTGTACGTGTTTATGTCGTAGATCTTACCACGACCTAACTCCTTACCTGGGCTAACCAATTCATTACCCGTGGAAATTACTGCAACCCTAGGTCTCCTAAACACCTCAATCCTATCAATGCCCACTGCCGCTAGTAAACCAACCTCTCTCTCCCTAATCACCGTGCATCTCCTGAGTATTAACTCGCCCATCATTACGTCAGAGCCTGCCGACATTACGTTCTCACCAGGTGTCACTGAGCGGTATATCATTAGCTCATCATCATTATGTTTCGTGTACTCAACCATGACTACGGCATTGGCACCAGGAGGCATTGGAGCACCGGTGGCTATCTCAACAGTCTCACCGGAGTTAACCTGCGGTAACTCCTCAGCTCCAGTCTCCACATTACCAATAACCCTTAGCTTAATTGGGTTAAGTTCATCAGCTCCAAAAGTGTCCTCAGCCCTAACTGCGAAACCATCCATTGTCGCCCTATCGAATGGTGGTACATCAATTCGCGAGTACACATCCCTAGCCAAGACCCTTCCATAGCTATCCTCAATATTAATGGTTTCCGTGCTCAGCGGCTCGATCCTAACAATGCTAAATACCTTACTTAATGCTTCCTCAGGTGTTAATAATTCATGAAATATGACTCTCTTATCCGCCTTAGTCATTAGGCGCTGCCATAATGCAGTACTTTAATAACTTATTATTTCATTAAAATCAGTGAGTTGTGCATTAATTGCACTGTGAGTTCGATATTTAAGTGGAGTTAAGATTATGCAAAGGTGGGTAAGTTAGCTGGAACGTGGTTGGCGTTAATGCTGACCTTCTCATTAATAGGTCTGTTTGCATCATCCATAGTCATATATACCTATTACTACCTACGTGAACTACCGCCACTCTGTACATCATTTAAATCCCCATTCCCCGGAATAACCATTGACTGCGAAAGAGTGCTCTCAAGTAAGTACTCAGACATAGGTGGTGTGCCGCTCGATTTACTTGCGGCGATTTGGTTCGTCATTAATATAATCCTCGTCCTATTGTACGACTTAGGGTCGGGTAATGCAGCTGCATTTGCCATTAATGCATTGTTTTACTGGAGGTTTCTCGGCATAATCGTTGTTCCGTACTTAATATTTGTGGAGGTTTACTTACTGAATGCCCTATGCGTCTATTGCACAATCATGCATGTAATGATAATAATAGACTTCACTGTGATAACGATATTTTTCACTAAGCTGAAAAGACCATTAAAGGCATGAACTCATTGATTGAGTATAACCGGCAATGCCATTAGCGTATCCCTAATGCTTTTGAAGGAGTACGTGGGTGTCACCCCAGTTAGATCAATATTCCATACATCCATTATATACATCAACCTCCTTTCCCAATCACCAATAAACACTGTAGTCAAGCCAAACTGGGCTGGGTAATAAACATCAAATAGGGGATTGTCGCCAATCATTACTTGGGCCCCGTCGAAGAATTCACGGCAATTCTTGGGACACCCAATTATGTCCGGAGTTCTTATGCCGTCAATGAACTTCACGAAGTTTAACTCCTTGATAACCACTTGTTGGTACTTATACATGCCATTGGTGGCGATGATGACCTTGCACCCTAAACCCTTGAGCACGTTGAGCATTTCCAAGGCGCCATCAAATGGCTTAAAGCCATGAACGTACTTGATCAACACCTCATTCACGTCAATACTGATTGAAACCCCGAACCTATGGGCAACCTCGGTAAATATATAATCCCAGTCAAAGGCCCTTACGTTAAGTTTACGAAGCAATTCCCTACTGAGGTCCTTAGCCGCCCTATAAACAATTCGCCAATCAACACCAACCTTACCGCCTATTAACTCACTTATTTCCTGAAAAATAGGTTCCCAAGCCTCCAATGGCAATAATGTACCATCTAAGTCTACGAGAATCAACACAACCACTGGTTAGGTTTAGTTCGCTTTAAGTATAACCCCGTTAGGTTTCACAGTGTTTCATGGTTATTCACCATAACCTTTCAGAGAATTCCTTATATCATAAATATTCAGTATCATAGGCGATGAATATGGAACCCAAGAACGGCATAGGAATTGTGTTAATAGCCACCGTACTGGTACTCTCACTAATACTTACCGTGGCACTAACAACACCTCTTCTAGCGCTGGGGTCCAGCAATGCCACGAACTCCACGGTCAATCTTAACGCCACATCGACATTAAATATTACAATCGCAAACACAACGACTTGTCCACCTGGTCTATTAACAGCAGTACAGGTAAACCTTTACATTGATGACGAGTGGTTAATGAGGACTGGGACCAACATGAGCGGCGTCAACTTCACGTCATTTATTGCAACTAATTCCACGGGTTTTAATACAACTGGAGTTAATGCCACATTCACGGGGTTCAACATAACCAGGTTTAACATGACTGCATTTAACATAACTAGTTTCAACTTAACACCCATCACTCTGCAGAATATTACTAATTACTATGTTAATAAGGGTGAATGCCTGCTTGCACTACAGTTCCTGGTACACCTCAGGCATTACCTCGTCCACGAGTATGTGCTCGAGAAACACGTCGAGATCCTGAACAGGACACTAACATATAGGTTAATGCTCCTAAATGAAACACTGACAAGGCTTGAAAGGCAGGGATTGCTAAATAGTACCCAGGCGAGTGAGGTCTACGGTCTGTTGAAGGAATTAAAGGAGGCCCTGGCCTGTGGTAATTATTCCGAGGCAATGGCTCTATTTAACGCATATAAGTCCTTAATTAATAATATAACTAATCAGTACTATGAGGAACAAAGGATTGGGGTTGCTAATAGGATTAATCATGAACTCGGGCATTATATTAAGCAGATAATTATGAAATCGAATAACCTCAACGATACTCTAGATCAGTTGGCCATACTTGATCATGAACTTAGTTCTTTGACAAACATTACCGGGCTTAACATAACGAGCGTTAAGGAGTTACACGAGTTGTTTAAGGAATTAAGGGATGAGTATTCACTGGTGCAGGGTAATGCCACTGCCCAGTTGCAGTTATTGCAAATGCTTAAGCATGGGAAGGGATTCAATGACTGGATTAATGCAACACAGCAATTCGGCCAGGAAGCAAGGGGTTGGCAGTCACAGGGACACGGGCAACAAGGCCATGGCCAGGGACAGCATGGGAATGGACATGGTAATGGCAAAGGCAAGGGCAATGGTAAATGAACGCACTCTTTGTAAAAATGTTAAATTTTTCTAGATTCTATTTCCCATTTTTCTCATTCTATTTCTTCTCACTTTAACGAATAAATTAATAAGGTTTTTAAGTTGGGATATCTAATTGAAACCATAATGTCGTTAACAGCATTAATAGTTACGGTATTCATATATCTATTCAGCAACAACTCATTAGTTAGCATAAACGTTACAGCTACACAAAACGTGGCTTTTATCAACATTACATTACCCGTAGAACCATTAGGGCCAGTAATTGTGCAGAACTCGAGTGGTTCAACAATATCGGCAATGCTCATAGGTGGTAACTTAATAATACCTGTTTTTGGTAATGGTTCATTCACGGTTGAGTATACGCCGTTAATTACGGTTTTACAAAATGAATCTTTAGTCGTGAATGTATCATCACAGTATCCCATAAATCTATTCGTAAGTAACAATGTATTGTTGACGCAGGTTCCGGTAAACTTAATAATAAACTTCACAAAGGTCAACAATGGGATCATGTTGCAGTTGACGCCTGGCAATTATTCAATAGGTTTCATACCTGAGACACCCATGATCATGAAAAATAAAACCATCATAAGTAATTCAAGTGGTAGTACGGGAGTTAGCACGGCGACTAATCAATCAACTACGCCAGGCAAACTAGGACAGGGTGCCGTATTTCCTGGGCTTGGCGCCATGATTTACTATATCATTGCAGTGGTTATAGCCGCTATCTCTGTGCTGCTGATCTACTTATTCGTAATTAGGCATAGAGGAACTGAGGTGAACCCAGTAATAGTTGAGGGTTTAAATCCAACTGATAGGGATGTTCTTAGGGCATTAATGGATATGAATGGGGATGCGTATCAATCAGATCTACAGAGAAAATTGAATTTGCCAAAGGCAACCCTCTGGAGAGCGATAAGGAGACTGGAGAATAGTGGGTATGTGCAGGTAATCAAGGAGGGTAGGGTAAATAGGATTAAACTTATTAGGAAACCTAAGCTTGATTAACGTTCAATTAGTACGAGAACCCCATACTTGCCCTGTTGCCTAAGGCTGTCAAGCGCCTCCGTAGCTAATTTCATTGCCCTCCTACCATTGCTAGCAATCCCAACTCCTACCCTTGCATTTATTAATTCAGATAATGGACTTAGGTCCTTCTCCCTTATCGTTGGTGTTACTATTGATATTATATTATCACCGCCCAGGTACAGTGTTATACCACCATATGGCGCCAGGTATAGTCTAACCTGGTTAATAACATTCCATATATGCTCATATAGTTGATAACTCGAGGTCCACTCGGTACTGGATGTTGAGTCCACGAGGTCTATGTGGGCCATGGCCACTAAATCATCATTAACACCACCAATCAGTGACTCCCAGGGTCCAGCCCTTATGGCTAATTTAAAGGCCTCCTTCTCTGCTACCCTGGGATTAGCATCAGCATACGTACCGCTTGATAGTGGGACTGGGCTGTACTCGCCGAGGTTCTTGACTATGTTCATTAACTCCTCCTTATTCATTCCATTGGTTATTGCAAATAAATAGTCATACCTAAGTGGATGCGCCCAGGCATTGGCCTTGGAGAATTCATTGATCAATTCCCTATGTAATTGCGCTTGTATTCCCTGTATTATGTGCTCTCTGTCTGGACCAAGTGTTTCAGTCCACTCCCTATACCCAATTAGCCTGATTATTGTTACTTGAACCAAAGGTTTAGCACCGTGACCTAACTTAAACCTTAAGTTTAAAAACATAACCTTCAGGTGAAAAAGAATACTTAAAATAATGCTGTACCAAGTGAATATAATGAGTCTGAGGGTTGTAACATTTGATGTATACAATACATTAATAAACTATGGCAAGGAGCTAATGGAGGAAATAACAATAAATATAACCAAGTACTTAAAATCGCTGAATATTGAGGCTCATTTTGACCACGTATATGAGACATACGTAGGATTAGACAGAGAGATTAGGCTTAGGAGAGTTGTGGAAATGACGTACGTACCACCCATGGATAACGTGAGGACGTTCCTTGAGAGACTAACACGTAAATACAATGTTAAGCCTAACGAGAGGATTGTTATGGACATAGCCAACATAATAGCCAGTACATTACTTGGGTCAAGTAATGTTAAGCCCAATGAGGATGCGCAGTATGTATTAATGGAGATGAAGAGAGACGGGTTCATGATTGGTGTAATATCCAATGTCATATTCTGGAGTAGTTCAGTGACCAGGAAATTATTGGATAAGTACGGCATGAGTAGGCTCATTGACGTTCAAGTCTATGCCGATGAAGTTGGCAGGGCTAAACCACACCCAGCGATTTTTGAACGTGCATACTCATTACTCACCCATGGTGCTGAACCAGATGTCGCCGTGCATGTGGGGGATGGATTTAAGGAGGACTTGCTTGGTGCCATGCTTGATGATATAATAGGGGTTTACGTAGATAGGGATGGTTCATTAATCAGCGGCGGCAGCCCAGCAGAGCTAATTAGGTGTAGGGCATACGCCGTTAGGAGGCTTAAGGAGACGTTGTTGATACCGCACATTATTTCTAGTTGCTCATAATTATCCTGGAAGAAAACAATTTAATTAGTTAGTTCAAGGTGATGAACCCGTGGTGGCACTGTTTAAGTGCATACCGAACTGTGGTTATTGCTGCACTATATCGCCGGTCACCGTGTTTCCGCATGAGGTAATAATACTGAGTAAATTAGCTGAGGAACTCGATGTGAGCGATCTAACCTTCAAACCCGGCTATGTAATAATGGATATTAAGAATGACGTCAGGGTGGCCCTATCATACCTAATGCAACTGAATGAGAAGGGGATCTGCCCATTCCTGGATACGCAGGATAAGACCTGCAAGGTACACTCCCTCTACAAGCCATTAACCTGTAGATCCTTCCCGTACCTACCCAGGGTAGTTAGGTACGTAATAGACCCGGAACTGAAGCTTGTTGACTTCACCGTGGAATTCGTAGTATCAAGCCTATGTCCCGTCATTAGAAACAATTATACGCAGGAGGACTTGGAAATGATGATGAACAATACCAAGTTGGCAATTAAGGTAATGCCTAAGGAGGTTGGCGCCGCAGAGGAAGCCATTAAGGCCAGGAAGATCTATGCTGATGCACTAACGGCACTATGGAGAGCAGGTTATGTGGAGCTACGTGGAAACAATACTAACAACGCCAACTGGCCCACAGTTAATGCCTTTGAATACATTAGGCAATTCATACCACATATAACCCTTGACCAATTCGTACCGAACATATCACGGATAATAAGGAAGGCTGATCTATAATCGTTTATCCGATATCGATTTAGAGAAAGATTTATATTTGAGACGCAAACCATCAACTTGATAATTTATGGAGACGGCTATCAAGGCTATAAACCTGACAAAGCGTTATGGAAACTTCACAGCAGTCGATCACATAAACTTCGAGGTATACTACGGAGAGGTCTTTGCATTTCTCGGCCCAAATGGTGCAGGTAAAACAACGACGATAAAGATGTTGACCACGGTAACAAGGCCAACCGATGGAACGGCGATAGTCGGCGGTTACGATATAGTTAAGCAACCTGCTAAGGTCAGGGAAATAATAGGTACGGTTCCTCAGGAATATACTAGTGATGAGGATTTGACGGGTTGGGAAAACCTGATGCTCGTTGCGGCCCTGTATGGGATTCCCAAGAGGGAGGCTAGGGAGAGAGCAGCTGAATTGCTCGATATGGTGGAGTTGTCGTATGCGGCTGATAGGAGAGTTGAGACGTACTCAGGTGGTATGAGGAGGAGGTTGGAGATTGCCATGGGCTTGATAAATAGGCCGGTTATTTTGTTCCTTGATGAACCAACACTGGGCCTTGACGCTCAGACGAGGGCAGCCATTTGGGATTACGTGTATAGGCTTAGGAAGCAGTACGGCATGACCATATTCATGACAACGCATTACTTGGAGGAAGCTGATAAGTATGCTGAGAGGATTGCGATTATTGATCATGGTAAAATACTCGCTATCGGCACTCCCAAGGAGCTTAAGGAGAAGGTTGGCGGTGATGTTGTGACGATTGAGGTTAATGGAGATGTTAATACCGCTAGGAAGGTTGTGGAAGGCATTGATGGTGTTACTGGTGTTACGGTTTCGAATAATGTGATAACCTTTAAGGTGAGGAACGGAGGCACGGCAGCCCCTGTTATACTTGAGGCACTTAATAAGCTTAGTATTAGGGCTACGAGTATAACTATAAAGGAGCCAACCATGGATGAGGTATTCCTTGAATTCACGGGTAAAAGGCTTAGGGATGAGGAGAGTAGTACTGAGGAGTTCATGAGGTTTAGGAGGACTGTGGCTAGGGCTAGGAGGTGATGGACATGGTGGTGAAGTTACACCCATTACATGGACTTTGGGCTTTAACCAATAGGGAGTTGGCTAAGTGGTATAAGGTACCCGTAATACTGATAATCTCGTTGATACAACCAATTGTTTGGCTTGCCTTCTTTGGTAAGTCCATGAACTTCGCAACCATGTTCACGAGTGGACTTAACATCCCTGGATTGAACATACCTAAGCAGGTAATTGATGAAATCGCGTCTGAGATACTCAAGGCTAACTTCGGTACTACGGACTATTTCTCATTCCTAGCCGTAGGCATGCTCTCCTTCATAACGCTATTCACATCGCTACAGAGTGGCATGAGCATAGTGTGGGATAGAAGACTTGGCGTTTTGAGTAAGTTGCTAACGACACCGGTGCCTAGGGGCAATATCGTGATGGCTAAAGTGCTTAATTCCGTAATTAGGTCCCTCGTCCAGGCAACAATAGTCCTAGTAATAGCAATATTACTAGGTATGAAGTTAAACCCAGGCCTTACCCCATTGGATATAGTGGGTGCGTACGTAGCGTTAACATTAATGTCCATGGGCTTCGCATCCATATTCGTAACACTAGCCCTAAGGTCAACCTCCTGGGAATCACAAATGGCCATCATGAACCTACTAAACATGCCACTAATGTTTGCATCGAATTCTTTTTACCCTGTCAAGTCAATGCCCTGGTGGCTGAAGCCAGTTGCCTACGTGAATCCACTGACCTATGTAAATGACATCAACAGACAATTACTACTCGGCGTAACTGGGCTTAACCTACTTATGGACTTTGCGTACCTAATAACCTTCGCAGTAATATTCTCGCTAATCGGCATAGTATTATCCTGGAGATACTTATCGGAGACTTGATTTTTAAATAAATACCTGGGAGTATTTCAAGAGTTACCTTGAGTACGTGCCCATGTACTCAGCGGTACCAATTACGTTCTTCTCTACAATTTTTAAAACCTCATCCTTAGACGCCCTCTTTTTAATGCTTGGTGTAGTACTTAATGCGTATAATCTAAAGAAGTACCTGTGCGGCCCGTGACCCCTGGGTGGACATGGTCCGCCATAACCAACCTTACCAAAATCATTCAATCCCTGTATACCAATTCCCTCAATAGTAGGTGTTTTCGGCACGTTCTCAGGCAATCCCGTCCTCTCCGGTGGTATGCTGTAAAGAACCCAATGCGTGAATATGCCTATTGGAGCGTCTGGATCCTCCATGATTAAGACCAGGGACTTAGTACCTGATGGGACACTTGACCATTGTAATGGCGGACTTACATCAACATCATCGCACGTGTATTTCTTTGGTATTCGCTCACCGTACTTAAAGGCTGGACTCATTAATATAAATGACATACAAGTACTCTATCTCTCTATGGTTTATTAAATATTACGTAATAAATTGCATTTAACATGTTCAATAATAAAGTTATTAAGTAAGATTGAGATGGGTACTATTAATGGTTAAGATAAAACTACGCAGTGAGGATAGATACGTAGGGGTTTTAAATGCACCGCATAGGGCGTTCTTAAGGTCCGTGGGTTTTCCAGACGATGATATAGGAAAGCCTCTCACCGCCGTTGTCGCTGCATGGAGCGAGGCAGGGCCCTGTAATATACATACGCTGCAATTGGCCGGTCATGTTAAGGAGGGCATCCGCAAAGGCGGTGGTGTTCCATTGGTTGTACCAACCATAGTTGTTAATGATAATATTGGCATGGGAACCGAGGGAATGAGGTATAGTTTGGTGAGTAGGGAGGTCATTGCCGATACCGTAGAGGCCCAGGTCAATGCCCACGCATTTGATGGCTTCATAGGTATTGGCGGTTGTGACAAGACAACACCCGGTATTCTAATGGCTATGGCGAGACTAAACATACCAGCGGTTTACCTATATGGCGGCACTGCGGAGCCTGGTTTCTATGGTAATTTAAAGCTCACCATTGAGGATGTACATGAAGCCGTCGGCGCCTACCTAGCAGGTAAGATATCAGAGGATGAACTCTATGAAATAGAGAAGAGGGCTCACCCGACCTATGGAACCTGCGCCGGTATGTTCACTGCCAACACCGTAGCAGCGCTATCTGAGGCACTTGGTATGGCACTCCCTGGCAGTGCCTCGCCACCAGCACCATCAGCCAGAAGAGTTATGTACGCAGTAGAAAGCGGTGTAGCGCTCATGAAGGTAATCGAGCTTGGCATAAAACCTAGAGATGTAATGACGTACGAGGCCTTTGAGAATGCAATAACGGTATTAATGGCCATGGGAGGCTCAACAAATGCAATACTCCACCTACTAGCCATTGCCTACGAGGCTGGAGTTAAATTAAGCCTTGATGACTTTGACAGAATATCAAGGAGGACCCCATACATAGCAAGCCTGAGACCAGGCGGTGATTACGTAATGGCCGACCTAGACGCGGTTGGCGGAGTTCCATTGGTGATGCTTAAGTTGCTAAAGGCTGGTTTGCTAAATGGTAAGGTACTTACAATAACCGGCAAGTCATTGGAGGAGAATTTAAGGGATTATAAATTCCCGAATGTGCCGCATGAGCATATTGTTAAGGATGTTAGTAACCCGATAAAGCCCTGGGGCGGTATTAGAATACTCAGGGGTTCCCTGGCGCCTGAGGGCGCCGTTATTAAGGTAGCTGCCACGGAGTTAATGAAATTCGAGGGCAGGGCAAGACCATTTAATAGCGAGGAAGAGGCCTTTCAAGCCATTAGGAGGAATGAGATTAAGCCTGGTGATGTGGTGGTTATTAGGTATGAGGGTCCTAAGGGTAGTCCTGGAATGCCTGAGATGCTTAGGGTCACCTCAGCAATAGTTGGGACTGGATTGGGTAAGGACGTTGCTCTTGTCACTGACGGCAGATTCAGTGGTGCTACGCGAGGATTCATGATTGGTCACGTGGCACCTGAGGCGGCCGTGGGCGGACCACTAGCCGTTGTTGAGGATGGTGATAGGATACTCATAGATGCCGAGAATGGTCGTTTAGACCTGCTTGTTCCTGATGAGGAGATCAAGAGGAGGTTAAGGAATTGGCAGCCACCACCACCTAGATACACAAGAGGGCTCCTGGCTAAGTATGCATCTCTAGTTATGTCCGCATCCATGGGGGCTGTAACACTGCCAAAAACCTAGTGATGAATTAATTGCTTAATTATGTTTTCAATGCCCTCATTTTTAAGGAACCAGTGATTGAATTTTATTATTACCTTAATCACATCATCACCATCATCAAGTCTGGCTATGCCATTATACGCCAACTGCTTATTGAACCTTAGGTATAATTTGCCCCCCTCAAACCTACTATTTATGCTAACCAGTATTATTTCCCTGTCCAACTGATCAATTATTGTAAGTAGGTATTGGGTAATCTGTAGTGCATCGTCACCCTTAAATTGAGCCTTTATGGTATTTATATCATTGCCAAAATGCCCCTGTCCCTCCCTCTTCACAATACCCGGGTTTTCCCTATATCTTGGTGGCAATAGATTAAGTAATGCCCTAACGACCTTTAACTCACTCTCTGTGGCATGCACGTGGGTACTTAATTCAATATGCTCCACTGGGTTCATTTCTGGGTAGCAAAGAAGTAACCCCTTAATAATCCTTAGTCAGGACTATCCTAGGTACTCTGCAATGCGCTGTTTGCTTTAATTCCATCAATTCCTCATTGCTTAAATCCCCAGACCATGCATCCGTTGTCATGTACATATCCTCATCCCTAACGCCCCTAATCATTGCACACATGTGTAGTGCACAGACCTTAACATAGACATACCTCGCATGCAATACCTCCTTAAGCTCATTGACGAGTCTAGTCGTGAACCTCTCCTGAAGCATGGGTCTTGCGGCTAGCCACTTAACGTACCTAGCCACCTTACTTAGGCCAGGAACTTCGCTATTGAGTGGTTCATAAACCACCGTGACTGTACCCATGACTGGTAATAAGTGGTGCTCACATAATGATGTGAACTCAATGTCATTGACGGTAATACGCCCAACATACTTACTACCCTCCATGGGAAAGAACTTAACCTGAGGCGGTGGCTCCCTTAAGCCACGGGTTAACTCGAGAAGAGCACTTATGAATCTCCTAGGCGTCTCCCTTAAACCAGGCCTATCTGGGTCATCCCCTAGAAACTCTATTATCCTACTTACGTATTTTTCCACCTCTATCATTGCATCATTACGATTACTACGCACAAGAGCAGGCGATTAATACCCCTATTTAAGGAAAACACTCATGCCTATTGAAAATAATTAGTAACGAAATTTCCTAATTAATATTAGTATTAGTATTATTGATACTGCAATACCTATTATTGAAAAATATCCATAGTAGTCATTAACTATGATGCCAATAGTCCTAGGGCTTTGCAACCCATTGCTCTGAGCCGTAGTCGCATTTATAAGTTGTAATAGGTATTGTGTGTTCACAATTGATGGCATATTAATTATGAAGGTCTCCTCCACAGTAACATCAATGTTCACACTAGTGTTATTAATACTTACGTAACTAAGGTACTGCTTCACCAATGTATTCAGTACGGTTTCCTCAACTTCATAATTAATGATCATACTTCTAATTTTTTCCTCGTAATCGTTTACTTGGACTATGTATGATAACACCCTTGTTTGGTATGACGATATGCCCAGGTAAGTGGTTAATAATTGATTTGTTAAATTAAGTAACTCATTATGAAGCAGGTATAGATTATTCGATATGCTTATTATTAATGTCTCGCTTTCATTGGCAGCCGCTATTGCGTAGTTTAGACCATTCACTGCCTGGTTGACCTGGGACTGTGTTGACGTTAGTTCATTCTGAACAGCGCCTAGCCCATTATATAACTGGGTAAGTGCCGTTAGTAAACCCTCGAGCTGGTTTATTATTATTATGGCGTTATTTATTTCATTGATCAACGTTGCATTACTGGTGGAGTTCTCTATCTGAAGTAGGTCCTGCTTCAGCATGTTTAATTCATTGACGTAGCTTTGTTGATTATTGACAATGGGACTCAATAGACTCCTTATTTGGGAGATCACGTTTGCCTCAGTACCCAGTACCTGTCCCTCCGTTGAAAGCGCCACCTTAAGCTCAACAAGTTGGGCTTGAAGTAGGCTTTCAACCATTAATGTTGAGTTTATTAAATATGCAGATGCACCAAGTACCTGGGCTGTTTGGTTGAGTAGGGCTATTAATTGAAGGAACTGCGTTGTATAGTTGTTTGATAAACCTGAAGTGTTAATTACGGCATTGGAAAATGACATTAATTGATTGAGTGTTGAGTTTAGGCTGTTTATTGACTCATTTAACGCCTTTATTGTTTCATTTAGATCGATACTGGTCTGGACACTTATTGGGTTTATCCTTACGCTGTGCCATGGGCCCATGTCCTCAATGATCATGTTTAGGGTCATGGACGTCGTATTCTCCGTATTGAATAACCAATAATCAACCTCGTAACCCAGTATGTCCTGGGTTATTGTCGGTGTAATGTTATATTCATAGTATAATTCTGATTGTCTTGTTAATGTTATTGTTGTCATTATTGGAAATGGCAACTGATTAGTGGTGTTTATAAACACCTTAACATTAGTACCCACGTTGCCATTAATCATGGTTGAGTTCACGCTTGAATCATTAACGAGGATCTCGTAGCCCAGGGTAGCTATGGGGAGTAATGTGTAAACGGGCTTAAACCTGGCGTCAAGAGTCTCCTCTGAGTATGGCTGTAATGTTATTGTCCAGGTTACTATGTTGCTCTTGACTGAGGAGGCAGTTGGTGATGTATATATTATACTGGAATATGGTAGGATGTTCATTGAGATGTTAAGAGGTATTGGATATGGCTCATTGTTGTATATTGACAACGTGTACTCAATGTAGTAATTACTCACTTGCCCGTTGGGTTTTAGGTAGGTTACGTAGTTAATCATAAAATATGCGTTTAATGATTCGCCTGCATGTACGGTTCCACTCATGACTAGCAGTCCTGTGAGAATTAGCAACACTAGGTATCTAATGCCCATTAATAGGGCGTAATCATTGTTACTTAATTAACCTTAGTTCGCTTAATCCACCATTGTACTGCTCATAAGGCTCCTTTTTCTCTCTATTTCACGTGTATCCTCACCCAACCTCCTCAACCTCCGTTCCTCAATATCTAGTATCCTAAGGTACGACTTAATCACAACGGACTGATCAACTCTTAACTTACTAAATTCCTCCTTGATCTTGGCAAGATCACTTTCCTGCATCACCCTGCCACCCCTAAGGTAGATAATTCTACTGCCAATTGACGCAACCTCCATGTTATGTGTGGCAACAACGAAGGTAACCCCAATAGACCTATTTAACAACCTAATTAAATCGAGTACTAGGAAGGAGCTCGCCAGGTCAATGGAGCCCGTCGGCTCATCCATTATTATAAATGATGGACCATTAGCCAGGGCCCTCGCAATCGCAACCCTCTGTTGCTGACCACCGGACAATTGAGTGGGCTTATTGTTCATGTAATCAGCAACTCCCACGAGGTCCAGGAGCAATCTCGCCTTCTCCCTTGCCTCGTCCTTGGTGTATTTACCTGTTAGTAGCATGGGTAGCATAACATTCTCAAGTGCGGTTAATTGAGAAACCAGGTTATATTGCTGGAATACAAACCCGAGCTTCTCAAGCCTAAACTTGGATAGATAATCCTCATCTGCATCTGTAATATCAATACCGTCAATAATAACTCTACCACTTGTTGGCTTATCAAGTGTGCCCATTATGTTCATGAGCGTGGTCTTACCTGAACCACTGGGTCCCATTATTATTACAATTTCCCCTTCTCTAATTGATACACTTACGTCAATCAAGGCATCAACATAAACACTATTACTTAGGTAATACCTCTTGTTAACATCAATGAGTTTAACGACTTCTTTATTGCCCATAACGGGGAATGTTATTTAATAAGGTTAAAATGCCTTATGGCGAATGAGAAGGAGAGGCGCATTATCGCTTCTAATAATTGCGGTATGGCTTATCGTAATGATTTACCTAGCGCATTACTCGTTACGTGTCTTTGGCGTACTCACGTATGATGAAACGCAGTTAATGCCGAGTAATATAGAGCCCATTATAGTGAGTAACCTAGTGAATGAGCACATAGGTGTCTCAAATGAGACCACGCTTGTAGTGGTCGTTAAGTTGGACGGTAACGAAACGATAGATAGTAGGTTGAGTTATGTGAATAATATTGTAAACGCCATAGATGCACCAGGCATTTCTGTGACGGATTTATTAACAGCATATAACAGTGTTTACACTATTTATAACGAGACAATAAGCAAGATTGCCATGAATATGGTAAATAATGAAACACCAAGTATATGGAACCTCTATTGGAGAATAGATAATGATTGCTCAACAATACTGAGCCTAAATAAGGAGTACTATTCCAGGGTTTTTAATATAACCAATAACGTAGAAAACAAATTGAACGCAACCATCAATTACGGGCAAATACTCTACTACGAAGCAAAAAATTACTACCTAAGGAACTACCCAAACGCAACACTAACTGAGTTGTTCGAATTGGCAACAGGCAGGTACATAAGTGAGTACGGATATAGCGAATACATCAATGAACTAGCCAATGCAACACTTAATAAGTTAGAAAGTACCCTTGGGAATAAACCAACTCCATATGCATTAGCCACTGAAAACATAACGGGCATATTATTAACAAGTTACGAGGAAATACTCCAGGAGAAATACCCAGGACTTAACCCGGTGAGTAATGTAACTGGTTATGTATACCAAATGCTCATAAATAATGACGCCAACGCAACACTACTCAGGATCGCTATACTAATAGGCCCCAATGCGAGCCTAAACCTACTTAGGCTTATCTTGATACGGGAATACGCCAACGCAACATCGCCATTACTACAGCCATACATGTACCAATTAACATGTAATAATAATCCCTCCATTGTCTATTCAGTAATTAACGAACTAAATCACAGTATCATAAATGCACTGGTGCAGGAACACCCACCACCAGGCATGCTTGACCTACCCGATAACATAACGCAAAAGTTCCTAAACGGCACCTATACGGTGGCCTTTATAACACTACCAAGTAGTTACGAGGACTCCATTTACAATCTACTAACAAAGAAGGGCTGGGTGTACCCGGTTAGCACTGATGTCATTCTTTATGAACTTGAGAAAATGGTTACCAGTGACGTAAACATAATCGATAAGACCACCGCTGCCCTTGTCTTCATAACAATGATATCAATGTTAGGCACGCTAATTGGACCGATAATATCACTGGCAATACTTGGATTAACCTACCTAGCATCCCTCGGGCTACTCTACAACTGGGCAATACACTTCAAGCTTTATTACCTAACCGTGTACATGATCGCCCCAATAATATTCGGTATAGGCGTTGACTACAGTATGCTTATGCTGAATAGATACCTCGAGGAAAGAATTCATGGACTCAATAGGAATGATGCGTTAAGTATTGTCTTATCCCGTGTAAGGCCTACGATCTTGGTAAGCGCGTCGGTGGTTGGGCTTAGTTTAGGTAGTTTCGTAATTTCAAGGTACGGTTATATAGAGGACATCGGCATTGGTTTCATAGTGGCCGTGTCACTAACGATAATCGCAACCGCAGTAATACTACCTGAGATAATAAGGTTGCTTGGTGATGGAGTATTATGGCCCATGGGGTTAAGGGCTAAGTCCATTGAGCTAAGGACAGCCTTTCTTTCAAGAATGGCTAAGATCGCTGTTAATAGGCCAAGGACTATTGTGGCAATATTCTTAATGATAACGAGTTTGGCACTTACATACCTAGTACTCAATATTAGTATAACCACAGACCCAGTGCAGGTAATGCCAAATACGCCGGCCAAGGTTGGGCTTAGTCTATTGATTAGTTATTTCAGGAGTTATGACTATTCTACGGCGTACCTAGTGGTTTATGGTAATAAAACTGCTGCATTGGCACTGCTTGATGCTGTTAAGAGGCAGGAATATGTAATAAACGCAGCCCTGTCATACAATGGTTCAAACATGTACATAATATCTGCCACAGTTAATCAACAATCATTGTCTGATAAGCTAATACCAATATACCTAAGTCTAAGGGAGGTGGTTAATGAGGTGTCTAGGGAATACGGAGTCAAGGTATTAATAGGTGGTTCTCCCGCGGATAAGTATTATTTCGTGCTTGGTTTTGAGCATGAGTATTACGGCTTCATAATCTACGTAATGATCGCCGTAAACATTGTAATACTTACCATATACATGAGGTCAGTAATGATACCACTGAGACTTGTGGCCACAGTCCTCATGAGTATTACTTGGTCATTGGCACTGACAATATTCGTGTTCCAGGGATTAATGGATATACAGACCTACTGGTTACTACCAGTGATCTTAATATCTCTCCTACTCAGTGTGGGTACTGACTACGACCTATTCATAATTAGTAGGTTCAGGGAAGAAATCAGTGATGGATTGGGTGATAAGGACGCCATTGTCAGGGCTGTCGAGGTTACGGGGCCCGTGGTAACCGGCGCGGCTCTTGTGCTCGCCATGGCCTTCGCCTCACTGGCATTATCAAGCATTTACATTCTAAAGCAAGTAGCCCTTGCCGTGGCCTCCTCAGTCATTATAGACTCATTCATAGTTAGACCATTACTCGTGCCAGCAATAATAGTTCTACTTGGTAAGTGGAATTGGTGGCCGTTTAATGAAAACCGTAATGTACATAGTTAATGACCCCTCTTCTTAAAAACACGGAACTTAAGGCCACTTGCCCATTAGTGCTGCGGTCTTATACCTTCAGGGGTGATGCAAATCAATGATATTATAAATACATACCCTAAGGAATTATGCGGTTTCCAATTATCTTACCGACCCTCTATTACATCCTTACACTCATTCCCCAAACATAAGTGAACTAAGGTTAGTTTTCTTGAAGTAAGGTAAATTAAGTTGGGTATTTATGACCATGTGTGGGGAATACCTATGTTGTTTATCTACCCTGGCTCGTGAGACTTGAGGATGGTACGAGGTACAGAGTGCCTATTAGTACGATAATGAGGGGTTCTCGAAGAAATATATTCATTATAAGGATACCTCCCTATAGGGTGCGTGATGCAGCAATGGGATTAATAAACAGGGGTTTCAAGCCGGTAATACTAGCAATGGATAAGGGTGAATTATATAGTTTGTCAATGAGGATTTCCAGACCGTGGGAGCTCCATGTAAGGATCTTCAGTGATGGCATTATTGAATCCGAGATTGAAATTTGCAGGGATTACCTGCAGCACCTTATTGGTCCTAGGTTTAATGTTGTTTATGAGGTTTATGATATTCTAAGGCACTTTGTGAAGGAAAGAAGAGTATGCATTAAATCAATGGGTATGTGTATTGATGAGGTTATTGAGAATATTGGGATAGAGTTGGAGGCACCGAGGGCGTTAATTCCCTGGAAGCCCATAGCGGTTATGGCCTCATCAATGGCGCTTCTACCAATTATAAGTAAATTCTCTTTTCTTCACTTTCTACACTTAAATAATCATTTAAGCTAGTTACGATTAATACGTTTCAGTTATAACAGCGTTTATTTAGGGTTGATGTGCAAATAGTATTATTTCAATTACCTAATATTTATATTTCTTCAATTACTAATAAATATAATGGGCTCACCGGAATCAAATATCATAGTCGGTGCACCAGGTAGTGCGGATGTTAAAGATATTGTTAAGTACATAGCTCGAATAATAACAACGGCCCTAGACGTAAAGGCAAGCGATTGCTTGCTAAAGAATTACGGAACAATAACTCTAAATGCCATGCAACAAGTGCTCAAGTTATTCCCGGAACTATCAACCGAACTAAACGCACTGGCAAGTAAATTCACAGAAATTCAGGAGGCCAGTAGGAAACTCGTTGGGATAAAGGACCCAGGGCAATACGCGGATGCCGTATTGACGATCTTCACCACGTACAATGTTGACCCAGGGATCTATGGAATCTTCGCTGCCATTCAGGCAATGGAGGCTGCAAAGATCTGTAGTGAATCCGATGCAAGGTTCTTCCTAGTGAGAACGCTGTTGGCTAGTTCGCTTCCGAATAATCTATATAGATTATTACTTGACTACCTTAGCCTAGATCACAACTTCCCAATAAACCTATTGAAGGCATTACTTGAGACTACA
>DAJV01000062.1:22789-23765 GCA_002496475.1 Vulcanisaeta sp. UBA163
CATACCCCTCTTTCTACTACTAAATACTTTAATACCCCTCTAGTACCGCTACCCCAATGAGCACTACAGGGAGTGGTATTGACGTGAAGGAGGAAGTGAAGAAAACCGCCCAATTAATCATAACGAACTTTAGTATAAAACCAAGCGAATGCATGTTAAGGAATTATGACACCATAACGAAGAACGCAGTCAACGCACTAATCAAGTTATTCCCCGAATTATCAAACGACATAAACGCATTGGTGGGTAAGTTCGCCGAGATTCAGGAAAATGTTAAGAAACTCATAGGCACAACAGACGTTGGTCAATATGCAGATAGCATATTGACAATATTTACGGTATATCACGTTAACCCTGGCCTATATGCAGCCTTCACAGCGTTACAGGCTATGGAAGCCATGAAGATATGCGGTGAATCTGATGCAAGGTTCTTCTTGGCAAGGACGATATTAGCTGGTGCATTGCCATTTGACTTATACACGATGCTCCTTGACTATTTAAGCATGGATCGTACATTCCCAATAAATCTTTTCAAGGCATTACTTGAATCATCTAAATGATTCCTCAAACCCTATTTATATTATTTATTAGTTGAAATAGGTAAGATTGAGTTGCCGGCATCTTGCCAAGCCTAATTTATCGCCTTTATCAAGGGCTAAAAGGTACCTGCCAACGCACCTATTGTTCCTGTCTCACTGATTCCGCATAAACAACCAGGTAATATTAATGGCGTACTTAAGCCATTGGTAAGTACCTTATACGTAACATCGGAGGGGCTTAGTAGGCCATAATCCGCAAGTGTTGTATGTGGTGGCGTCCCATCATTGCCATATTCGCGCCCTCCATAATACCTCGCAATCCTCGAAGTACGCCACCATGTGACTGTGTTCTAACCCCCTTAAGTAACGCCCTGCCGACGTTATAGATGGCGTAGTAGTCAATAACATGGGCACCGGGCGCGAATATGGCAATACTT
>DAJV01000075.1 GCA_002496475.1 Vulcanisaeta sp. UBA163
GTCTTTCCAGTACCAGGAGGGCCGAAGAATAATAGGTGAGGTATATCACTGAGGGTAAGCAACTCCTTTATTCTAGCCTTAACGTGGTCCTGGTTAATAATGTCATCAATCCTCGATGGCCTATACTTCTCAACCCAAAGAATCTCCTCTGCGAACATTGTGCTTATGTGATTACTTTTCCTTAAATAAATTCCTTTGCAGCATCCGAGATCACGTACTTATTATCCCTAAGCAGGACATAACCCAGCCTATTCAATATAGTCAGTAATTCATACTCCCTATCGCTAAGTTTGTTGATTTCATTAATGGAAATTGGTAATTTACTTAGCAATCTTCTAATGATTTCCTTGGTCGTGACGACCTCCCTGTTGGCAGACTCATCCCTAAGCAGGACAACCCTCCCACCATCTATTAGTCTCTTAAGGAGTCTCTTGGACAATACATCCTTGGTGTCAAGGAATAAACTCTCATTAATCAACCTAAGCAGACCACCACCAAACTGCTGCATCCCAGTTAATGAAGATCGCTGTTTAATTCCCTGCCCACGTAACTCTCTCAATTCATCCCTAACCAGCTCTAGCTCGCCCTCGATCGTCTCAAGTCGTTCCAGGATCTCCCTAAGCAACTTAATGCATTCACTATATGATGAACTCATTATTCATAAACCAAGTTTATTAATTATAGAGCTTTGCCCTCATAATGATGAATGTATCTCAACAATATCACCATCACTAAGCACGTAGTTAATACCAACCCTCTTCACACCTGCTGGGTATTTATCAATCCTCCAAACTCTAGCGTACTTGAAACCCTCGTAAAACCTACTATGGATCTTCCTGGCTAGGTCACCGACTGTCGAGCCTCGCCTCAAAATGAAGGGTTTTGTTGAATACGTATCAGCATCAGGCTCCTTAGTATAAATTCTTATTAAATCCATGATCCTCAGGAGTGATTCACTGAGTAGCCTAGGATCAATGGCGCATTTACTAAGGGATGCCGTTAATGTAATTATCTCATTCCCTAACTTACCAATGATATAATCAACATAGTCCCTATCCGCCAAGTCGACTTTATTTATCAGGACAAGTGATGGCTTATACACTATGTCCTTAAATATTGATTCCTCAACATCATCTAATGTAGCCTCACCGTTAATCGTAACCAGGGCATTACTAATGCCGTAATTCGCCAACAACTTTTTTACATCATCCGCGGTGCCATTCAACAACCTACCAATGACTTGAATACCGCCTGTTGGTCTTCTCTCCATGGTTACGAAACCCCTGGGTTTAATTATGTAAATACCATTTTCCCTAAGTATATTCTTCAGGGCATTGTATTGAACCTCAACATCACCACTGGCATCAAGAACTATTATTGCGCTATCGGCATTCCTAATCATTGAAAGAGCCATGGTGTTAACATCGGAATCAACGTCGTCAATGTTTATTGATGGTAGTTTCACCAATTGAAAGTAAATATTATCATAAATGAACATGCCAGGTATTGGTTCAAGCGATGAGAATGGCACGTCGTCAGGCTCAACCCTAACATTGGTCAAGCACCTCAGTAGGCTTGTCTTACCTGATGATGATGGCCCAATCACAACCACCTGGGCATCCCCCTCCTTCTCAACATAATAGTGTATACTGCCTCCACCGCCTGACCTCAGTGATTTCTCCTTGATCCTCTTCTCCTCTATTTCTCTTCGTAACTGAGCCATCCTTCTCCTAGCCCAATGAACCAGGTTCTCCGTACCCTTGTGCTTAGGCACAGCGCTAAGGAACTCCTCAAGCGCCCTCAACTTCTCCTCAGGCGTCCTAGCCTCCATCACCTTTTCCCACTTCTTCCCAGCCTCAGGTGGTAGGTTAGCGGGCATTACTAGTGATTCCCTAGGAAACTGTAGTTAAATAAATTATTTAAACGCCACTAAACATCCTCAATGCCCTTATCCGTGATCCTAAACATGGCATTGGCCTTGAAGGGTAACCTCGGCGAATCCAGGACCTCCATCACCTTGATATCCTCCTTGGACTTCCTAAGGAACAACCTATGGGTAACCGCATGGGCAAGTACATTACCACCAGCTGGCCTCTTAACCTCTATGTAACCCATAGGTACGTCGAGGACTTGGTTGGTGAGTATCACGTAAACATTATAGACCTTGGCAATCCTCATTAACCAATCAAGGATGTAATTAAGTCTCTGCTGTCTCTCAGCCAGTCTCTCCCTACCCTTAAACTCAGCCCTGTATAGGGCTATTATTGAGTCAACAATAATGAGTTTTACGTTGGCCTGCTCCACAAGCTTAACAACATCAAACTTAATCCTATCCTCGAGATCGGCGGCATTAATCACCTTAACCACGTAAATATTATCTAAAACCTCATTAGGGTCTAGGTCAAACCTCTGGGCTATATTAACAACCCTACCTGGAGAGAATGCCTCCTCAGTGTCTAGGTAAACAGCCGCACCACCAACGCCACCCTTATCCTGACTTAATTGAACAGTTATTGAGAGTTGATGACAAAGCTGTGTCTTACCGGTGCCGAACTCACCGGCGAATTCATAAATAGCCTTGGGTTCTAAGCCACCCTGCAGTAACTCATCGACAGCCCTAACATTAGTCCTCAACCTAATGATACTCCCAAAGTTCTTAGCAATGTCAGTGGCCCTTGAAATCCTATTACTACCAAAGACAATGTCCCTCGCAGCCCTCAGTATCTTCTCAACCCTGTCCGGCGTCATATCCGTTAATTCAATGAGTTCCTCAGGATTGAAAAGCGCCAGGTGCCTCACGCCTAATATTCCCTTGGACTTCAGTAACTGAGCCGTCTTTGGGCCAATACCCTCCAAGTCCTCTAAATCCACGTCGTCCTGAACCATATAAAACCCTGCACTATTTACCCAATAAATAATAAATAGGTATTTGTTAAGAATTAAAAACCAAGCCTTTCACCCAAACAATGTGCTCAACATAGCCAACCTAATCGGTGATTTATTCCTGGTGGTATTCCCAATAACAATGATCATTGGCTACGCGCTTAGGGCCAGGGTAAGGCGACTCAGGATCGGCAATTACCTACAGTGCGTTGTTATGGTATTGGTGTTCACAATGGCTCTTTGGGCTGGAAACATTGTGGCCAGCAATTACGTTCTCTACATAATACTTTACTCGATAATATATGCGTTATTTTCCATAGTAACAAGCCTAGCCTTCACCATACCCATCAGCCTAGTCCTCGGTACGAGGCGTGCTCAGGAAGTCCACATGGATAATAACTCAAGGATTAACGTGAAATTACCACTGGTATTATTGATCATCCTGGTCATTGGGTGGTTACTTGGTTATTATGTTAGGTATGAGCCGTTGATTAATTACCTTAATTACTTAATCACGCTTGAATTACTTGCATTAATACTTGTGATTGGCCTTGATATTGGCTCATCAATAAACACATCGCTCCTCGCCCAGGGATACCTAGGCATAGTAATTGCCATAGTCTCGTTATTGGGCAGCTCCATCAGCGGATTAATACTGCATTACTTAGTTAAAATACCGTTAACCGCATCCCTCGGAATATCAATGGGCATGGGTTGGTATTCATTGACAGGGCCTCTCCTCAGCGTCAGGTTTGGACCAGCAATAGGCACATTGGCCTTTCTTGCTAATTTCCTTAGGGAGCAATTGACATACGTATTGGTACCCTCAATGGTGATTATTGGTTTTAGGGACATTGCCTTAATATCCATTGGCGGCGCCACGTCCATGGATGACACGCTACCCATCTATAGGCTTTACATGGGCGAGACTAACGGCTTCATAGCATTCATAAACGGCTTCGTAATAACAATAATATTACCAGAATTGCTGCCTTACGTAATATCAATTAAATGAGGTTAGACGCCCTCATCAATGTTTATTATGTCCTTGATCATGCTCACCTCCTCCTCCGTAGCACCCAGTCTCCCTATGCCCATGTCAACAAGGAGTCTCGCCAATGCTATTGCCGCATCCCTAATTGATATTATGCCGGTTACACTACCACTCTCATCAACTATCGGTAAGTGCCTAATGCCGTGCTTAGCCATTATGTGCACAGCCTTTATTAGGCTGGCGTCCTGCTCGATGACTACCACGTTCCTAGTCATGACATCACCGACGGTCAGCTCATTAATATTAACATTATTCGCTATCAACCTCAACAGGTCTCTCTCAGTGAATACCCCCATTACCTTGCCATCCTCGTTGGTCACTATTATTGAACCAATGTTCCCCTCATTCATAATCTTAACAACCTTGATCAACGACTCATCATCCCTCACGGTTATGGGAACCTCCCTCATCACATCCCTAACGCGTGGTATCGCCATATGAATAAATACTTTGAGGACCTATATATACTTTCTAAACTATGAAGAGCTTGACCCACCTTAACCCAAGCGTGAATGGAATAAATAATACGCCGGAACCGCTGAAGAACTTAGTGTACATCTCATAGAAGTGAAGCCTTAGGCTTTGTACGAAGGCCACAAAGCCCTCACCAACTATTATCAATAAATTGAACACTATCAACACGGCCAAGCCAGCTGGTGTTAATAACCCTAGTGATGCGGCCCAGGCATAGGTCATTGCCGTGAAGACCGCGTGCATTATGGCCACTATACTCAACCTCATGAATGAAATGGTGTTGGTTAGGCTCGGTATTGCGGCCTCTGCACTAACCTCAACCGCTAACTGAGCAGCACTGAATCCAGGAACACCACTGTACTTAACCCTGAAGTGAAATAATGAATACATTAATATTGCCAATAGGGCAAACACCGCATAAGCCCAATACCACACTAGGCTCTTTATCAGATTAAATAGGGGATAGAGGGGCTGTAGTAATGGCGTCCCCTCGCTAATAATTATGACCGGTACAAACCCAGGCCCCATCAAGGCAAGCACTAAGAACATGAAGAAGAAGAATAACGGTATGTAGAACCCCACGGCTAAGTCCCTCTCGCCACCCCTATAGGCGTTAACGGCCTTAAATGCAAAGGCCAGTAGTAATGATATTATACCGACCATGATTGATACGGCTAGCATCGCGTATATTGAGTTAGAAAGTACCTCCAGTGCAGTGCCACTAACATGAACGAGCCTGAAGGATGCCGGTAATACCTCTATTCCAAATATTGTGCCGCTCTCCACAAACGTGAAAATTATGGCCCAAATACCTGCCATTAGGAATATTAATCCCCAAGTCGAATACTTGCCGCTGAATATCGAGCGCAGGAATGCGTTGGGGCCCTTATAACGAGTTTTGTACAGGGCATAGCCGAATAGGGATAATACTATGCCGTGACCCATGTCTGGGTACATCCAGCCATAGAATGCTGGGAATAGTATGAAGGTTAGTATTATGGGGCTTATCTCTATATACTTCGGCACACCGTACATGTATGTTATCTTCTTAAAGGCATCAATAGGTTTTGGGTACTCCTCAAGCGTCGGCGCCTTCTCCGGCTCTATCTCCTTGACATAAACAACCCTACTCTCCTTCCTAACCTTGGCATCCACAGCCAATTTACTTAATAGAGATGTTAATAATGCATCGAACTTGCCTGATAATACCTCCTTAACATAACCAGCAATCGTCACTACGTCACCACTAACCTTGTTAATTCCCTCAACCCCATACGTGGAGACCTCGTTGTACTCCTTCACGAACTCCTCATGCTCCTTCTCCAAGTCCCTTAACCTGGACCTTAAATCAACCAGTTCCCTGCCCGTTAAATCATACGCCGACTTTACATTCACCAGGTAATCCCTATTTACCTCATAAACCTCTTTACCAAGCAGTGAAACGCCTAAATTTTCCGGGGGCTCCACAAGCATGAGTATTGACAAGTCCGTACCCTCAACACCCCACTTAGTATACATTAACCCCTTAATGGCTTCCTCATTTACACCACCCCTAATTGCAAATACCCTAGTCCTTAACCTACTGAGTCCCTCTAGGGTAATGCCGTTCCTCTTCATATACCCCAGGACCTCATGTATAACCTCCAATTCCCTAATTCTACCCTTAACATCATTTATTGAATTAATAATTTGTACTAACCTATCGCCAATGTCCTTACCCTCAGGAATTGCTGAATCCATGTACTGCCTAACAATGTTTGTTATTGAGTCAGAAAGATCAATAATTGCATAGGCCCTATCACTGACCTTAGTCAGGAATTCCCGGAAATCCTGCTCTAACTTCGTTAACCTACCCTCCAACTCCGCTAACCTGCTTTTCATCGCATTTAAATCAATGGAGCCAGGCACCTCAAGAGGATTAACGTTAAATAGTTTGTACGTACTTAGCAACCCCTGCCTTGCCCATTCTGGGTATATCACCAGGGAGTAAAATCTGTCCTGCACCCTTATTGGCAGGGTCTCAGCGCCGTAATTAGCAACTGCGCTTTTGAACTCATTGAAGTCCTCCTCGCCAATAGGTACTATGTCGACTAGGAAGTGCTTTAGTTTTTCCATTATGAAGCCGCCCACTGATGAGAGGACATCAACAAGGCCCCTCAACTTATTATACTCAATTCTAATGCCCTCGATGGAGCCTAAGTACTGCCTTATCCTGGTGAGTAGGTCATCACCATCCTCAATTATGTACTCAACGAGTTCATCGAATAAACCAACCTTTACCTCATGTAGTGTTGGCGGTGGTGGTATTGAGTACTGAGTTAGGATCCTGCTTAATTCCCTGGATACATCCTCAACCCTCCTAATCCTCTCTGAGTACTTACCTGATACCTTGGGCGCTGGTATTACTCCAGGTCTCGTTATTGGCATGAAGTAGCCAGTGTTGCCGATATTCATCAATAGGTCAAAGGCGTACTCTGACGGTAATGCAATCTTGTACTCAATAAGTCTCGCTATCGGCATTCAACAACCAAGGAGTCATTGTAGAATTTAAGCATTATTCCTCCAGAGTTTTGCCACGGACATTCACGAAAGTAGCATTTAAAAATGCCTGATTAATTTACGTACGTGCCAATGCAGGTAAAGACCATCAAAGCAAGAATATACTCAATAAGGAGGGGCTCCCTTGGTTACTCTAGGGACGCAATAGTCATTATACCAGGGGTGGAGTCCGCGGTAGACGCCATGAAGTTCCTAAACTCGAAGGTGATTTGGAGATCAAGGGCTGGCGCCGAGATCGTGGGTAGCGTACTCAGGGTTTGGGGTAAGCATGGTCAATTACTTGTTAGGTTTAGGCGTGGGTTGCCGGGGCAGGCGCTGGGCGATACCATTGACTTAATACCTAAGTAAAATAAGATCAATTTTAACCTAGGTTATGACTTACACGGCGGCCTTGCGGGATCAATTATTTTATAGCCAAATAATAGGCAAATGCCCGTATTGGAACCAAAGTAAATGCACTCCCTGCAATCATTAGGTCTACCCATCACAAGCTTCACCTTGGTCTGCGGTACAGGGGGCTGCGACTGCACGGTTTGTACCTGCGGTCTCTCACTAACTGCAGCAGTCTCCTCCTGCTGAATTGGTTGCTTGGTCTCTACCTGCGTAGGCGGTGGTGGAGGCGGTGGAGGTGGGGGTGGTTGTGTCTGTGTTGCTTGTATGCCTGGTTGTGGTGTTAGCTGTGGTACAGTGAGTGGTTGCATTGGCGCCTGCGGTGATAGGGCTGCTACTACCTCATCCATGACTGCTTGCCTGACTGCATCTGGTGGTGGTAGTTGTCCCTCGTATATCTTCTTACCGTTAATTATCAATGCCGGCAATGCCCTAATGCCATCCTGCCTCATTGACTTAACTAGGTATATGAGGTTCTGCGGTATTTGCCCCTCGGGCATTGTTAATGCATTAATGGCTGCGTCCACTGCCTCTGGCTTTATTCTAATGAATGTGGCATTAACATTCCTCTCACTACCCTTGAACTTCTCCCTGACCTCGGATACGACGCTTCTAATAACGTTTTCATAACTTTCATCCTTGCCAACAACCATGTAAAACTTGATCATGACCGGCATATACCTCAATTCTAGATTGTATTCCGATATTAATAAATCTTTAGTGTCTAAAATAACACCAGGTAGTATTATCTATTTACTATTGGTGGCTTTGCACCATTTTCCAGGAATCTATTAAGGTAGAGCTTGCGTTCAACTACATCACCGTCTGGCCGTAATTCATATATTATCTGCGTCTCAAAGGCCCGAATGCTCATGGGTTCGCATATCTTTAGTCGTTCGCATAACTCATTAATGAAGCCATCATTATTAAGAGGCTTGCCCGTCCTTTGGTGATACTCCTCAGCAAGCTCCACAACCCTTTGCGGGAGTATTATGGTGGCCTTTCCTGAATCAACTATGTAAAGTCCATGATAACCAAGCACCATATTACTCCTGACCCAGTCGCCATCAACATCGATTTGTGGAGATACTATCGTGATTTCAAGAACGCAATTCTTAACCTCTGCAACGGATATTGGTGAGAATCTTGGGTCGTAAAACGCGGCGTACAATGCTGCGGTTACGGAATCCTCCAGCAAGTTTTTCATGGGCCTTATCATGCCCATGCTGCCCCTAAGGACCCTCTTAATCATGCCGTCTGAGTACATGAGTTTTTCAATGGACACGAACACACCCAGCTTCAGCTCAGCTATCTTAACTAGGTGCGTTGGGTCAATGCTATACTCAGCCTTAACACTGAGTCTCTCAAGGATCTTGGTCCTCAAGTACTTAACTAGGCTCAAGTATTCCTTCTCATTAAGCGGCCTGAATAACTGCATGGTAAATTATGCACTATATGCTAGGTTTATATCAGTTGGTCTCTTTGTCTACTCATGGAATATTAGTAAATTATTCTCAACGCAGGAAACTTTGAGACCGCTCAAAATACCCCTGGCGATCTCCAACTCCCTCCTTATACGTACATGGTGACTCCCAACCCAGTAAACCCTACCACAACCAGTGCATAACCAGAAATCACCATGCCTGAGTAATACGTTATTCGGCACCTTATTAACCACGGCATCCCTACTAACCCTAATAAGTCTCGAACCACAGACAGGGCATAAGCTCTTATTCATGTCCAGCGAAAGTGAAAAACCCAATACCAGTGACAATATGGAAAGCCACTCAACGCGGTTCATTGTAATCAGTAATAGGCTTAACCGTGTCCTCCTCCTGAACAACTCCTTATCCCTAGTTACTAATAGTTGGCCTACGTTGAGTAACTCGTAATCACTAAAATTCGGGCTATAAACAGCCCTAACCCCCAACATTCTCAACCACCTAACTAACCAACCAAGCATTGAATCCACGACAACCTCATCATCAGCCACAGGCAATGAAACACATGCATTTAACCTAGCGATCTCCAAACCACATCACTTCAACTCCCTTATTTTATCCCAAGGCACTGGATTTCCTTCGTAGAACCCATCAATAACCGAGGGACCAGGTACGGCATCAACCACATTGCTTAGGTTAATCACCTTAACGAAGCCAGGCACCCTAGCCCTAAACACATTATAGATCTCCCTACTCGCCTCAACCCTATCCCTCGGCCCAGGCCTTAGTACGGCGTAGTAATTAACCAATGAACCTATCACCCTAGGCGGTGCAGTGATTAACCTGAGCAATGACACATCATCCATGTGATCAACCCTAACACCAATACCTAGACCAAGTTCCACATTCCTAACCCAGCCCCTTGCGCCGTAAACCATGAAGCTACCCTTACCCAGGTACTCGCCGGATGGCGCCTTCTTGGTGACCTGCTCACCCCTAACATAAAACACGTCGAGTACGGATAGGCCCATGGCCCAGGCCCTGGAGTAGGACACGGCATATTGAGCGGCTTCGTACACATCATCATTACTGACCATATCATTTGGACCAATTAGTCTTATCACTACGGCTGCGGCGCCCGGTATATCCGCGTGGACAAAGACGTCCCAGGGCCTCAGGTAATGCCTTACAAGCACCTCATTCTGAGTTGCATCTCTACCTGCCATCACTAGCCTACCCCCACTGGTTACAAACCACCTAAACCTCTCAAACCACTCCTTGGCACCATAAACAACACGAATGGACTTCTCCCTAATGCTCTCCATTAACTTCTCACCCTCAACCTTAAGTTCCTCAATCCTCTCCCTAAGCTGATTCATGACCTCCTCGGCGCTTCTTGCCTTACGCTCAAGCTCCTTAGCCCTATTAAAGAGTTCACTGATTAATTCACCAACGCTTGAGTTTAGTGGTATTGAGACTACAACACCGTTAATATCGAGTAATACAGCCTTACCCCTAGGGTCGAAACCCTTAACCCTAATTCCCTGGTACTCCATGCCCTTAATCACGTCCTGGAACTCATCCCTATATGAAACCCAGTAATTCCTGAGAATACCCAGTAATTCCTCAATGACGTACTTCCAATTAAGCACGAGCTCCGCCTTAACCCTAAGTTCCTCAGAGCCCTTTTTAAAACCCTCAATGCTCATGGCTAGCTCATCAATGCTCCTCTCAAGCTTAGTTATCTCACCCGTAATACCGTTAAGTCTCCTCTGGGTTTCCTCATTAACCTCTATCTCGTGGAAGTATTCATCAACTGCCTCATTAAACCTGCTAAACTGCCTCGTGCCATCGTGCTTTATTGATAGGTACTTAATCGGCGTCACCGTTATTGGCATACCGTTATTGTAATAAACCGTGGGTTCTAGGTCACCCTTGATCACTGAGTTTATCATTGACTTCACCGCCGAAACAATAACACCTAGGTCAATGGAATTAACAGGTGAGGCGCAGTTAATTAACGCCCTAGCACACACCTCATTTGCCACTTCACCACCTAAACCCAGGCCTCTGGCTATTGCCCTACCCACCGTGTCATAATTACGCAGTGCATTGACCACATTATCATAATCATCAGTAGGCCTGGTAAAGCCTTGGGGTGGTGGCTTATACTCAAGTCCATTACTTATCACTCGATCCCTACCCCTATAAGTCCTTAAAACCCACCTAATTATGTTATTGTTATCCACGTAGATGGCATTCCACGGCTCCAGTAACTCGATAATTAGGGAACCACTATCAAATGCAAGCCTTATTATCCTGTCGAAGTTTAGGACATTCAAGTCCTTTAACCTTGCGTTCTCAATGAACTGCCTGAGAATCGTAACTCCCTCGGCGCCGTGCTCAAGTACATAACTAGTTAGTCCAAACCTATGGGAGTTCGCTATTATGAAGTACTTCTCAGGGCCCCTTCTGAACCTCAGCAACAGCGAGTTGCCCATTGTATATACCTTATCGATTATGGATCCCCTCAATTCAGCAAGCTCAGTAATTACTGCAAGTAGGTCCAGGACGTTTAATGACTTTTTATAACTAGTCATTACTCAATTTTCAATAAGGGGTAAAACGCCTTTTTAAAGGCAATTTCACCTCTTCGTGGTTGCTGAATCACCCTTCTCCCTCAGTAATTCAATTAATTCGTTAATGGACTCCCTCAGGGACTTAATCTCCTTTATTAACTCATTGGCACCTTCGAACTCGACCTTGAACCTAACGCCACTTGATTGCTCATAATCCTCAACATCACCAACGCGTCTCTTGATCCTGCCCTTCCCATAGTTATCCTCATCATCAGTTAACTCCTGGAGTAATTCCTCGAGATCCACCTTCTTCTTCCTACCAAACATACTAAAACTAAATACCTCAAGTAGGTTAATAAGCCACTGATGATTTTCCTAATTAGGAACATGATTGGGGCTATTTATGACAATGCGTACTTAGAACATAGGCCTCCTGGGAACCATGTGGAGAGACCAGATAGGGTTGTCTCAATAATAAGGGCTGTGAATGGTTTAGTCCCTGTGGAGAGCCCTGTTAATGATGTTGATGAATGGTTGCTTAAGGTTCATGACATGGCTTACGTAAGTAAAATAGATCAAACGTGTGGTGAGGGTTACGTATTTATAGATGCGGATACGTACGTAAGTCCAGGGACTTGCAGGGCAGCGAGACTGGCCGTGGGCGCGGTCCTTAGGGGTATTGATAAGGTGATGAGTGGTGAGTGGAACACTGCCTATGCAATTGTTAGACCACCTGGTCACCACGTTGGTCGTAACGGTAGAGCATTAATGGCCCCCACCCAGGGCTTCTGTATATTTAATAATGTGGCCGTTGGTGCTGTTTATGCCCTGGAGCATGGCGCCGGTAGGGTGGCTATACTCGATGTTGATGCCCATCACGGTAACGGAACCCAGGAGGTCTTCTATAGCGATCCAAGGGTGTTGTACCTGAGCCTCCATCAGGATCCATTAACGATTTATCCAGGCACCGGGTTTATAGAAGAGGTTGGGGAGGGGAATGGCGAGGGGTTCAATGTTAATGTACCATTGCCACCATTCACGGCTGATGATGCCTATCAAGTAGCTCTTAATACCATTGTGTGGCCAATAATCGAGGAATTCAAGCCACGGCTAATCCTCGTGTCACTGGGCTTTGATGCCCATGAATTAGACAACATAGCCAACCTAAGGCTCTCCTTAAATACGTATGCAGGGATCTTTAGGTGGTTGAGGGATTTTATTGGTAGGGTTAGGGGCGTGGTGTTTGTTCTTGAGGGTGGTTACAACAATGACGTGTTAAGCATGGGCTCTGTACTACTTATGAACATCATTAGTAATAAGGAGGTGGAAATCAATGAGGAGATCACCCGGACAGAACCCAGGGTGCTCGCCCGCGTGAACACCATAATTAGGGATGTAATTAGTACTCAGGGGGTGTATTGGCACTTAGAATGAAAACGTTTAAATGCTCATTGATCGGTTTAGTTCCTTGCATGATGATGCTGGGCTGGATGAACAGTGATTAAGGTTAATAGCGCTGATCGCTTTCCTGTGAGTTAGTGATTTATTCCCCAATCCACATATTAACCAATGTGGCGAGACCCCGATACCTAGTAACCATGATGATACTAATGGTACTATTAAGTATAGCCTTAGTTTTACACGCCCAGCAAACTCAATTATCCATACACATACCTGCCGTCAACGTGAGCATAACCGCATTATCAGCAAATGGTATGCCACTGACTAAGTACGCAATTGTTGGCTTATCATGCGCAGAATACAATGTAAGTAATGTAGGCCTTATGAGTGTGATAATTCCAATACCGAGCACAGGCTCAATAACATGCAGAGCCTATGCCTACTCATTCGGTGTATATTCAAGCAGGACCGTGGTCCTCACGGCAAACGAGAGTGGAGAGGCAATATCCGTCGCCTTGGTGATACCCGTGAGTGGTTACTACGTGCCAGGCATAGGCTTTGTGCCGATAAGTACCTTGATTGTTATTGCCGTGGTCATCATAATAGTCATAATACTAATAGTCATTGGATTAATAGAGTACTCCAGGTGGAGGAGGGAGAGACTGGCGAGACTTATAAGGCCGCCTGAATAAGGTTAGTAATGACTTAGTATGATTTGCGGCATTATACTGAGCGGTGGGCTATCACGGAGGTTTCAAGTACCTGGTGAACCATGGGTCGATAAGGCACTGTATAGGGTGGGTAATGAACCAATGGTGAGGCTCGTATACAATGCTCTATCGAAGGTGGCTGATGAGGTCATAATATCCGTGAACGACCAGGACAAAGCCATAAACTATAAATCCATAATACCAAGCGCCGAGTACGTAATCGATGATGAAAAACTCAGAGGACCACTTGCCGGTATATACTCAGCACTCAATAAGTGCGGTGGGAAATACGCCATTGTGGTTCCGAATGACATGCCCTACATAACGCCCAAGGTCCTTGAACCATTAATAAATGAATTGAGGAATTTCGATGCCGTAACATACATATACCCAAACGGGCACCTAGAGAATGCCTTAATGGCCGTTAGGAGAACCACAGCCCTTCAGTACATGGACTCCCTCGTTATTTACGGCAGGTCAAAAATCTTCGACTTAATTAGGGGATTACCAAAGGCCCTATTTTTAAATCCATTAATTCATGGAATTGAAATAAGGAGTCTCGTGAACGTAAATAGACGTGACGACTTAACAAACATTGTCATAAACATTAATGAACAATTAATTAAGAGTGACATCTCAATAATTAGGAACTACACAATAAACGACGTAACAGGAAGTAGGCTCAGCGAACTCATGGGATCGCTCTGGTACACCATAATAACTAATGATCCCTGGCCCGAGTTCAGGCTATATGCCGAGGCCGGTCTCCACTTCCTGGCAGCCCATGTACTACTTGATTCAGCTAATGAGAATGTTAAGCAGCTTGGTAGGCGTATACTAACCTCCCTCGGTGTTGGTAAGGCATGAACATAGCAATAATGGCCGGTGGCGCAGGGAGCAGGTTGTCAAATCCTAATAAGTCTCTAATTAATGTATGCGGTAAACCAATTATTGAGCACGTAACACATTCAGTCAATGGATTTGGTAAGATATACATAGCGACCACGGAAAGGCATACCGAGATAATCAATTGGTCTAAGAGACACGGCTATGAAGTACTGATGACCAGCGGCATGGGCTATCCCAAGGACCTACTTGAGACCTTACAAATCATTGGTGCACCAACTCTTTTCATACCTGGTGACATGCCCTTCATAACCAGGGAATTCATTAGGAAGTTCCTGGCAATGACCGCCTATGTAGCATCACCAATGATAACATTGATGATTGAAAGAGACAACAAGGTTGATTTCACTGGAATAAGCCTAGTAAAGAAACTGGAGTTAACCCAAGGCATCATACCGTGGACCTCCCTAGTAATCCCCTGGACAATCAAATTACTAAACATAAACACACAAAAAGACCTAGAACTCGCATATAGCCTATGCAACATGCATAAATAAGTTATTTAAACCCGTACACAATCTTCACTTAAATGTCTCTTCGTGATGNNTTGAGGGAGGATGAGGAGTTTAGGCTTGCTGTTATTGGGTTGTTGGGTATTTCTGATGTTCAGTCTGGGCTTAGGCAGTTGGTTAGTGCTTTTAATGATTTGATTAGGACTGTGCAGAGGTTGGTTGAGGGCCAGGAAGCCCTTAGGACTGATGTGAATAAGTTGTGGGAGGAGAATCACAGGCTTTGGGAGGAGAATAA
>DAJV01000085.1:0-2879 GCA_002496475.1 Vulcanisaeta sp. UBA163
GAGGCAAGGAGTGTGGCAACGGACATACTTGAATTAAGTACACCATTGACTAACCCACGCCACTTGGGCGATGCGAATTCCAGTGCCCATACAACTCCACCGCCTGCCTCGCCGCCGTATCCGAATCCCTGTACAAACCTGAATATTGTTAGCAAAATGGGTGCCCAAATACCGATTTGTGCATACGTTGGTAGTAATGCAATGACTATGGTTGCAATGGCCATTGTTACTGCATCACCAAGTAATGCATTCCTCCTACCATGCTTATCACCAATGTGGCCAAAGAAAATGGCGCCCAGGGGTCTCGCGAAGTAACCAACGGCAAAAATAAGCAGTGTATAGAGGAGCCCAGCAATTGGGTTTTCCTTAGGGAAGAATAGGTCGCTAATATACGGCACCAGTGAGAAGTAGATCAGGAAGTCATAGTATTCGAGTGCCCATGCAAAGAAGGTTGATACTGAGGCAAGAATCAAGCCCCTCCTTCTAGCGCTCTCTGGTATTATTGGCCCACTCATAGCAGTCCATGTCAATTAAGTAAGTATTTAAAGCATTACCTATGAATATATAGGGTTAATAATAATTACACCTTCTCTACCACCCCTTAACCATGGTCAAGAACATGCCAAAAACCTCCCTGGCTAATTCCCGCTTATGCAATGGGCCAACCCTCCTGACCACACCACCCTTATTTAATACAATGACCTCATCCTTCTCAGTACCAAATCCCTTACCTTCACCAACCAGATGAGCCAGGGCTAAATCCCAATCACCTTCCTTAACCCTCCTCATTGTCTTTGCAATTAATTCCTCCTCTGAAATACCGACCTCAGCCTTATAGGCCACTAGGAATGTACCTGGCGAGGCCTTCTTCAAGTCCCTGGCCATCTTGGGAGCTTGAATAAGCTCCACAATTACCCTCTCCAGGTCACTACTTATCTTTCCCTCAACCCTATCCTTAACATAGAAATCCAGTGGAGCAGCCGTTAATATTGCCAAGTCATAGTGACGACTATTAATCAATCTCATCACAACATCGTACATCTCCAAAACACCCTCAACCCTAAAAACCTCCGTATTAGGTGGATCACCAAGGTCCACGGGTCCCTTGACCAGGGTAACCCTTGCACCACGAGCCATGGCCTCCCTGGCGAAGTAATAACCAGTCAAGCCAGTGCTGGGCGTTGTTATATACTTAGTGGCGTCAATATGTTCATGGGTTGGTCCCGACGTTATTAGGACCGATAAGCCACCCATGTCCTTTGGTGATAATAGGTCAATTATGGACTCAACAACCTCCTGATTCCCGGCCAACTTAGCCTTACCTTCAATGAGGACTGGCTCAACAAATCGCACGCCCAATCCTCTCAACTTCTCAATATTGCCCCTAACCAGTGGGTTTCTCCACATGGACTCGTTCATGGCGGGTACGAGGAGTAACGGCACGCCAGAGCCCAGGGCAGTCATTACGCATAAGGCCACGGGTGTATCCCCAATTCCATTGGCCACCTTACTAATGGTGTTGGCCGTGGCTGGCACAACCACCACTGCATTGGCAGCCGTGCATATATTAACGTGCTCCGCATAACCACTCAACTCCACATGTACTGGGTTACCCGTTGCCCACTCCATAACCCTAGGGCCAAGTAACCTACTGGCCTCCCTACTCATGAACGTTATCACGTCAGCCCCATGCCTAATTAACTCCCTGGCAATGTCCGGGGCCCTATAAATCGATATGCCACCAGTTAGGGCCAAGACAATCCTCTTGCCACGTAATAAGTTGCTCCTTGAACCCCTGATTAACTCAATGTCCTCCCTAAAGGGCACAATCATTGGGTGGGCACTAATTATTAAATTGTTCAGACCATGCGATTCCAATCACTGTTCATGACCCAACCGCCTCATCATCAAGTAAGGTATTGAACAGGTTCATTTTTAAGCCTGCGGTGAGTAAAGAAATAGAAAGAATATTGATAGCAGCACCTAGCCTTTGATTTAGTTTCAATTACTAACTAAGGTTACACTTACTTTGCAAGTGTAATTAAGTGCTTCATGGAGTTTCACGTCAGTTTCACAATTCAGTTCCACAAAATATTTTAAAAATACTAGAAGTATGGCATATTAATGGTGTTCACAGAGGAGGTTAGGGGCGGTAGGAGGAGTTTACCAATAAATGAACTACCATATACAATTAGGGTATACATAAATAATCAGATATTGATTCCAGCAAATCTAGTCAGGTCACTGGGGCTTGATAGGGCTAAATACGCTGACATAGTAATAGAATATAATGGACAAAAGATAAAATTAAGTAATGTTAAATTACTTAGGACTAGGCATACGGACTCCAGGCAATTCACAATACCCAGGGAAATTAGAGAAAACTATGGTATAAAACCACTCGATAAGATAATAATACATGAAATAATACCAAAGACAAAGGTAGAAAAGATTATAGAGGATAATTAAAGGTATAAAATAATATATGCTCAATCTCTATTGATTCTTTTCATGCAAGCCTATCCATAAAATGCCTAGTTAACCTATGATAATAACTTGATCTCTTGATTTAACACCGTAAAACATATACCATAACCAATATGATCGCCAAGGTAGGGCTAATCAAGGTGAAAATGAACTTAATTGGTGGGCCCGCCGGGATTCGAACCCGGGACCTCCCGGTTATGAGCCTTACGCGGAGCACGCGCTCCAGGGCGCTCTACCTGGCTAAGCTACGGGCCCCACGCCAGTGATTACTTTGCGTCTTTTAAGTTTTTAGTCCCGTAATTAGTTGCTTGGATATACCAATGAAACGACCATATGTGCACGTGAAGTTACGTATTAGATCTTTCATGGAAAACAATCCAGGCCTGAAAATA
>DAJV01000085.1:2908-5320 GCA_002496475.1 Vulcanisaeta sp. UBA163
TATGTTTTACGTGATTTTCTACGGCCTCAATAAGGCTTAGCCAAAGAGGTTTACCTCTGGTACATTCTCTGCTGTTGCCTTTTCATTAAGTACGTCATTGCTTATTTCTATTGTGTACTTAAGCCTAGCGGTATATACCACGTTGTTTTGTTCCTCACTGGTTGGCGTCAGTGGTACCTCCCCAGTTACTTTGGCATAGCCCTTTTCCTCATTATTCCTCATTAACTTCCAAACCATGTTAACACTATACTTACCACCAACATCCTTAATATCCCAAGTCCTCTCGCCAGGCGTTAACCCGTAATCCGTGGAAAAGGACTTCACCAACTGCATAAAACTTGTCCCGGAGTCATCAAGCGGCACCGAGAGGCCAGCCTCCCTAGGCCACCTCTCAAGCCTCTTCCTCCTCGCATCCTCACTAGCCGACTTACTGATTTTTATTGGTGACTCTAAATCCCTCTCGTACACAGTTGTGAAACTCATCAAGCTTTTACGCAGTATGCACTAAAATAAAAATACTTTCTTTAATGATGAGGTGGGGTTTACGGGATAGGCTACTCATTGCCCAGTGCAAGGCTTATGAGACCCTTTAATTCCATCAGTAATTGACCCCTATACTCGCTTATCCTGCCTATATACTCCTCAATTACTGGGTCAATTAATAACTCCTTAATTAATTTAATACCGTACCTATTGACTAACTCAATCACCCACTCGGTACTGCCAAAGGGCCTGGCGGTCTCATTCCCACATATCATGAATGCCATGTTTATCACCACGGCCCTTGGCCTTATCCCTAAATCCACTAAGTACCTTACTAAGTCCTCAACCACACCCACAGAATGCCTTGATGGTGTCGTTACGATTATTGGCATGTAATCCCTTAACCTATGTAGTACGAGCAATTCATCACTCATTCCAGGTGGCATATCGACAATTACGTACCTGGCATTCCCGTAATTAGTGTATGCGAGTAGGTCCAGGAGGACGCCGCCGCGTCTCTCGCCTGGTAGGATCACGTACTTATTACCGACCACACCCCTTAGGCTAATTACTCCCAACTTATCGTTAATTATTATTGGCTCCAGTCCCTCCTTACTGGTCTCATGCATTCTACCCTCAGTACCGAAGAGCTTGGGTATTGACATGCCATGTATGTCCAGGTCAATCAATACCGTACGATCAATCTCGGAAATGCCCATTGCCAATAATGAGGATATCGTACTCTTACCAACACCGCCCTTACCACTCACGACAGTAATAACCTCCTTATTACCCAACCTATCCCTCGCAAGTTCAAGTGTTGGCTCCTTAATCATACAATGACCACCTCGGTAATCCTAATCTTTGGTTCCTCCATTTCAAGGTCATGGGAACCACATCTGGGGCATTTAAGTGGGGTCGGTGCCAAGTCAGGCATTAGGTGTAGTGGGTATTCCTCGCCGTAGCCCCTCATTAACTCATTAAGTTGTGCCCTAATGTCCTCCTCAGTTAGGATATAGCCACAGCGCCTACAGCGCATTTTGGGCATGACGACCCTAACCTCAAGTGATGCCTTAGCCAACCTAGACTCCTGCTTAAGCATGCCAAAGGCCTCCCTGAGTATGTCCAGGTCAATCATCGATATTGATGGGATCTCGATGACGACCTTAACAACACTGTTCACGTTATTCTCGCGGGCCCACTTATCAACACTATCTCGTGGGTAGCCAATACGGCACTAGGTGGTTCGTTGATGGTCTAATCAATGCCTACTATAACATAATCGGTAAATACAAAATCACATGGGTCTGGGATAAACCAGCCATTATCTGGGAGAGCGAGGATGGAATTGCTAAGGTGTACACGTACTCGGACTTCAACGACATGATCATTAAGTACTCAATGGCCCTGAGAGGTCTCGGGTTAAGCCCGGTGACTGGGTCATGTTCTATGCACCACCACTGCCTGAGGTAATAGCCCTGGTGATTTTGTCTGTTAGGCTTGGCGCGCCCTTCGAATTCGTGTTCCAGGCTTCGGCGCGCTCGACCTGGCCAGGAGAATAAGCAATAGGAGGCCTAGGGTTTTAGTCACGATAGACGCCTTCCCAAGGAAAGGTAAGCCAATTACTATTAAGTCCACTGTGGGTAAGGCCCTTGAGATCGCTAACCTAAGCCCCAGGGTGATCATCATAGGTAGGATGGGCGTGGATGTGAATATCGCCCAGGGCAGGGACTTGTTCATCGATGAGGTACCAACCACGGATGCTGGTGAGGATTTCATGGTTGAATCAACACACCCACTCTTCGGCCTACATGCAGGTTATGACGAAGACCTGGGGCTTATAACCCACAGGGTCGGCGGCTACTTAGTCCAAGCCTACTAAACGACTAGGTGGATGGGCCTTAGGCCTCGCGACACCTACTTCAGCAC
>DAJV01000085.1:5420-12041 GCA_002496475.1 Vulcanisaeta sp. UBA163
CAGGACCCCAACCTCCTAATGCCGCATAACCTCGATATGCACAGGCTAATCCTAACAATGGCCGAGCCCCTCGAGTCTCTCGAGGAATGATGGCAAGTCTATGTTTGTTGAGTAGTCGGCCCAGAAGGTTATTGTAAGTCCCAGCATGCTTGGCACAATACTTGCAGTAAATTCATGAATTTAAAAGGTAAATTCTCAATTAGGTTAAAAATCTAGGGCAGCTAATACCTTACTCGTCATTAGTATTTGGACGATCATTGCATTATCACTAATTAACCGCGGCGAGGTCTCATTTAAAAACTTACCCTGTCTCAATGATCTCATTGATGTCTAGGACTTGCGCCGCACCCTCGGCATTCCTGCCTAGGTTTGCAAGGCATATTGGGCATACGGTTACCACGGTCTTTGATAATTTAGCAAGGTTCTTGATTCTTTCCTTAGCTATTTTCTTGGATAATTCCGGGCTAAGTGACTCCAGTGGTCCTCCGCAGCATGTTGATGTTTCCCTACCGGTTATCATGGGATCTTCAAGGTGCTTAATACCCGCGTTATCAAGTATTGACCTATAAGCATCATACTTGTTTAGGTATCTTGCGTATAGGCATGAGTCATGAATAACCACATCACTGTTTATCCTGGGCTTAACCTTAATGCCCTTAATTAGGTCCAGGTAATTCACGACCTCAAAATCCAGTTTGAAGTAATTCGGTGCCACACTCGTTAATACGTTGTGGGTGTGTGGATCAATGGTTATGACCCTCCTTACACCATACTTCCTGAAGGTCTTGAGGACTGTGTTCTCGAAGTACTCCAGGAATATATCCTCAACCCCAATCTCATGGAGTAGTGCACCACTGTATGGTTCATCCTCGTATAGGAAACCGAAATTAATACCCGCCCTCTGTAGCGTCTTAGCTATATTCCTAAGGATGGAATTTGCTCTATCAATATCGGCCTTGTTTGGCTTCACCACGAGACCCGCAAACTTGGACAATACGCCTCCCAAGCCGGCTCTCGATAATGTACCCGCAAGGGTACTCAGTGAGGAACCCTGGAGCTTCTCAATCCATGGCACTAACTCATTGATCATGGGAGCCATTTGGTATAGGCATGAGGTGTAGATTATTGTGTTACCGCCCTTGGGTATGTTCAAGTCCTTCGCCCACTCACTACAGTAGGCTTTGTCCATTGGTATTGGTAAACCGTTTGAGTTAAGACTACCCCTCATTATTTCAACCAGTGACCTAACCCAACTTTCCAAAGGAGTTCACCGGAGCATTATGTATTGTTAACGTCTATTTAAGCATTAATTATTATTTATTATGACAATTAATAACTAGATGATTACCATGAATGCACTACTTACCCCTAATGTAGATGTTTACCCTGGTCTTATTTATTATGGCGTCAAGGCTACAATCACGCCTAAGTAGTACCTTAGCCACGCCCAATAGGTAACCTCTGGTGAAGGGTAGGCCTGCATCCAGGTCAAAGGGCTCAACTAGGGACATGCTAACTAGGTTGCCGTTTTCATCCGGGTTTGGGTTTATGTTCTCAACACCCTTAGCCAGGTTCATTATGACTAGCATGTTTATGGCTGTCTCAAGCACCTTATCCATGGTTGAGTTAGCCGGTATCTCATACTTAGTCCTCATCATTATGCTGGCCATGGATAGACCCATCTCATAACCCAGTTTCATCAGGAAGGCATTAACCTCGCCATTACTTTGCATCATGCGCATTAATATGCTTGTGAGGATCTCCTTATCGAATCCCACGAGCTCCATTGGCGCCTCATGGCTTGCCCAAATGTCGTGTATACCATCAATGCTCCTCAACTTGTTGAGGGCATTTATTGGTAATGAGTCACTGAGTCTCATGGCTATGATCCTCTCAATCTCCGAGGGTATTGAGACGAAGATCCATTCAATACTTGCATAATCCTTAATAATCCCTGTTATCTCGTAAAGTATTCCACGCCTATTTGCAGTCTTGATCACGAGTAATGTCATTAATGATTTAGTAAGCATAAGGGACTTTAAACCAGACTCTGGTAACAACACGAGCATTAACGGGTTTGAGCGGGGCCGCTAAATCCACCAATAATGATGAATTACATACAAACATTACTTAACAGGAGGCGTTTAACACAATAACCTGAACACAAATAATGATTAGCATCTTACCACTGAATTCCCTAGCGTTGTTAGGGATTGCACCCTTAAAGCTATTTAGAGGCGCAGTGTAGGTAAGGATTTATTAAGGGTGATAATTCTCTTAGCTTTAGTATGGGTGATGTTAATTATGACAATCTCTACATGAAGTTATTGGATAGGGCATATACGTTGATAACTCCGAGGATCCAAAGAAGGCAGGAAATACCCAGGTTAAGCATTCAGGTCCAACCGAAGAAGACCATAATTCAGAACTTCAGGGATGTCGCTCAAAGGCTCAATAGGGATCCAACCCACATAGCCAAGTTCTTCCTCAAGGAACTGGCCCTACCTGGTAGTATTGATGGCAATACCCTTGTTCTTTATGCCGAGAGGAGCCCGAGGACCCTCGAGGCGGTTTACGAGAGGTACATTAAGTTCTACGTGGAGTGCCCCGTATGTCACTCAATAGATACCTACCTTGAGAGGGAGGGTAGGATATACGTACTCGTGTGCACTGCCTGTGGTGCCAGAACGCCGAGAAAGGGCATTAGTTAACTCCGCATTTTTCGCTTAAAGTATATGGGGTTAATCATTCAATAATTACATAGAAGGGTTTTTATTTACTACAGGTATTCCGGTGACTGTGTCATTTGGTGGGTACTCAATTGTTTTAACTGGTGAAATCGCAACAATGAGTGACACGCATGGTTCGTCTGTGGTTGGATTTGCAAGCGCAATACCGGAGAATTACTTCAGGGATTGGGTTGCCCGCAAATTCTTTAGGGTAAGGAGTAATAGGGAGGGTAGGGTTTTCAGGGCTCCCTATGGCTTATCTAAGGTTGAAGCGGCGCTCCTTGCACATGGCTATACAAAGAATGATGTGATTATAGCAGATCCCTATAAACTTGATAGGGTAATAGGGCCAAATACACGAATAGTTGGTATCTACGTAATGGACCCACTGGGTTTGAGCTATGGCTCGGGTATTGTCTACTGGATTCTAAAGCTTGCAGACTTACCATACAGAGGATTACCATATATTGCAAAGTCCTTTCTACAGGTCATAAGTCATCCAGCCATTAAGAGGCATAGGGATCATTTAAAGATTGTTGTTGGAGGTCCTGCTGGTTGGCAGATTGTTGATACTGGTAGGCAGAGCGAATTTAGTATTGATGTTGTTTATGAGGGTGAATTTGAGGAGGATGGGCCTCAACTCTTTGATAAGTTAATGAAGGGTGAGCCCGTGCCCAACAGGGTTGCGGCTCATAGACCTGTTCCAGTTGAGTTTGTTCCAACAATCGTTACACCATCGATTGGCGGTATGGTTGAGGTTACCAGAGGTTGTGGCAGGGGTTGTCAATTCTGTACGCCGACATTGAGTGGTATGATTAGGTCATTCCCATTTGAGGGGCATATTGATAGGGAGATCAAACTGAATATTGAGGTTGGCGGCTTCAGGGAGATCACGCTCCATAGTGAGGAGTTCTTCAGGTATGGCGCCAAGGGTATTGAACCGAATCCAGGGAAGGTGCTTGACCTGACCGAGAAAGCCTATAAGCTCGTTAAGTCGTATGGTGATGATTATGAATTGACTACGGATTTCACCACAGCCGCAGTCGTGAAGTACGCACCCAATATGGTTAAGGAGGTTTCTGAGTACATGAATGAGGGCGGTACCTGGCACTTCATAGAGATGGGTATTGAGACGGGATCACCTAGGTTACTAAGGGTGTTAATGGCGGGTAAGGCGCTTCCGTATAAGCCTGAGCAATATCCAGGCGTGGTTGAGGAAGCCATTGGAATACTCAATGACAATCACTGGGTTGTTGTGGGTACGATGATACTTAACCTACCTGGTGAGACTGATGATGATGTGATAAGGAGTCTCGAGTTGCTTGATAGGATCAGTAAACTTAGGGTCCTCACCTTCCCACTACCCTTTATACCAATGGGTGCGTTAAGGAAGAGGGACTTCACCATACTTGATAGGTTGCTTGAGGATCCATTACGGCGTGAGTTCATACTTAAGGCATTCATAAAGTCCTTCGAGGAGGCCAAGGCCTTTAGTAGCCTTATAACTAGGAAGGTTGAGAACTTCATTGTTAGGAGACTCATTGGCTACCTAGCCGTTAGCAGCTTCAACCTAGTGCTCAAGAGGTATAAGGATAAACTTGGCTCGTTGATTGAGCAGTACGGGGAATTTAGGGAGAGGATTAAGGAGGAGGTTAATAGGGCTTCTGTGAGTATACGGCTGCATGATGACTTTGATGGGCAGTGATTTATCATTATAAATAATTGGGCAATTCATTAATAACCTATGAACAAAATCCCCCTTAACTTAACCGCTAATAGTTAGAAACCTTGATAAGCAACCTAATCGGGTAATCTCTGTGGGTGTTAATAACAGGCCAGTGGAGGAACTGGACACCCTAGTCATTAGGAGGGCCTATTACGTGCTTGGCATTAGCATAACCGGCCTGTCACTAATCATGCTTAATTGGCTTGGGTTATCATCAATAATGTTTAATGTAATGCCCATAAAGAGGATCGTGCTCAGTGCGGTGTATTACATCATACCCATGGCCACTGCAATGACCGGGTTCGCCATAACCCAGATACCTGCTGCATTTCTACTCAGTAGGATTGGTAATAGGGTGTCCATGTTCCTAGGCCTATTACTGAATGGAATTTCCCTCATCCTCTCACCCACTGGTAGTTACCACATGGCATTATTCCTCAGGTTCCTGGCAGGCATGGGGCTTGGCCTATACCTAATACCGTCATTACTATTAATACTTGGTTGGTGGAGCATCAGGGGATTGACCAGGTGGGTCCAGGTTGCCTACCTATCGTCAATAACAATCCTTATACCACTCTCGTCGTTGTTGACCATGGGCATGACGCGGAGCATGGCAATATACCTTGGCGTGGCATCTCTTGTGTTGGCCATACTTATTCTCTTCACGGCTAGGGATGCAGTAATAATAAGGAGGATATCGATGGTGACTGTTATGAATAATCCAGACGTCCTCATGCTATCCATAGCCTTCTCAATACCCTGGGGAGTGTACCTAAGCCTATTCCCATTGGTTATGCAATTAGGTAATTACCTTAGCGTGGTGGAGTTAACGATACCCATAGCCATAACACCATTACTATATAGGTTCAGGCACTCCGTGAAGACCAGGAAACACGCATCGCTCCTATACCTAACCATAGGCCTTGGTGCACTGGTGGCATTAATGGGTGTAGGCAATACTTGGGAGTTTGTTTTGGCATTGGTTGGCTTCGTATTCACATTAATTCTACTCCTAATATTATACGTAGTTAATGACATCGTTAGCCCAATACTAATTGCCCAATCCACCAGCTACCTACTAACGGTATCCTCAATAATAGGCTCAATAATAAGTATAATAACAGGTTACTCAATACAATACCTAGGAACTCTTGGTTGGATAGTAATAGGTATATTGGTTGCGGTTTCATCAATACTCTACAGAATTCTAAGGATAACCCTATGAAAACCATTATTCCAGGATTTTTAGGGCAAAAAGCAGAAGTTTAACACAGATTCATTCCTTAACCTTTGGATATCTATCAAGCCTAGCGACCTCTCTAACGGCTTCCAAATCACCAAGTAAGTCCCTAATAGAGATTACGCCAACCACGACATCATTCTCATCAACAACAATCACATGCCTAACCCTGTAATTAACCATTAGGGAAGCAACTGTGCTTATGGAATCATCAACCCTGGCCCTAATAACCCTAGAACCCATGGTACCAACCTTACCAACCGGTGTATCAAGTGGAAGCCTACTGGCCAAGGCCTTAATCACATCACGCTCAGTGATTATGCCACGCAACTTCATACTATTTAAATCCTCAACAATAACCACGGAACCCGTATTCTCCTTAGCCATTAAATCCACGGCCTCGATGAACGGCCTATCCTCAGTAATAACCAGAGGCTTTTTCCTAACCATATCAATTGCCCTCACGACAATCACTCAGCACTAATTTTCTTAACTAGTTAATAAATATTATTGCATAAAGCCCATATATTATATACTATATATGTAAAAATAATAGTGTATTTTAGCAACAATTAAATAAATAATTATTTATAATAATTAAATAACAAATATATAAACCCAAGACTTTTTAAATCCGAGCAGGCAACAATGCATGTGATGAGTAGGGACCTCGCCGTCCGGATAAATGACGAATTTGCCGAGTGCTGAGTAAATCATGATCAACCTGTCTTTCAACTAGTTAATACCAATCTACTCCTCATTTTCCATTACTAAAGGATATCCTTTACAAATTGAAATAGAGAAATAGAAATAAAGAACGAAGTACACCGAAAGTACTACACGGGTAATATTTAAAAATATTAAATATGGTAATTACCTATGACGAGGAAAGCCCTAGCACTAGTACTACCCGCGTTAATACTCCT
>DAJV01000124.1:0-13999 GCA_002496475.1 Vulcanisaeta sp. UBA163
GGCGACCTATTCCCGAGGGAACAGGTTAGTTGGGCAACATCAATAGTATGGAACGGCGCAGTCACCGGCGGTAACGTGCTCGGCTCATTGATTACGGGCCTACTTGCCCAATACTACGTGCCGATTTACGGCGAGATAGGCGCCCTGGAGCATGCGTTGTTAATAGTGTTGATCCTAGCATTCATATCAGGAGCCCTATGGCTGGCAGTACCTAAGCCACCAAAGCGTACTAAGGTACCATTATTTGGATAGTTAACCTCAAAAATCACGCCCTGAGAATGCTAACCCACGAATCCTGCCTAATAGTCTCCTCAAACCTTCCTGCCAGGTATTCAACGCCCTTTCAAATTCATCTTGGTTTACCGCGGTCGCTACCTCCATGGGTGTTAAGCGAAGCTAGGTGCTTAACGATTATTGTTTCTTCCCCTCGTCCTTGACCTTATGACCCTTTCTGCATAGTACTCCCTGTCTATGGTTATTTTCCTAATGACCTTTCGCTGACCTTAATTGGCTACGGCATCTCGCTCATTATTATCAATGGGTCATGATCCCCACCGAGAACTACGCATTTGCCCTAGGATCCCTCAAGCCGTAGGTAATACTTGCCAAATCAATTATGAGATAATCATAGAAGTCATCATCAAAGAGCACTGGCTACCTACCCATAACTGGGTATGTAATCAGTTATTAAGCCTTTAAAGGAATTAGTACGAAGGTATTTACTCACCAGATCAAAAGTGTGATGCGCATCGTATTACTTTCAGAACCTAAGTATAGACATAATTATACGTATAATGCCCAATACATATAAAGGTCATTTAGTCTGCTTAAATGCTATGCCCAGCTTTAAGTTCCCGAATGGCGCCATGCTCGAGGTAACTAAATGCGATATAACTGAGGTACAAGCTGACGTGATTGTTAATGCGGCTAATTCGTACCTGGAGCATGGTGGTGGGGTTGCTGGGGCGATTGTTAGGAGGGGTGGTTGGGTTATTCAGGAGGAGTCCCGTGAGTGGATTAGGAAGTATGGCCCAGTACCTGTTGGCGGTGTTGCCGTGACTAGTGCAGGTAGGTTAAAGGCTAAGTACGTTATTCATGCCGTTGGTCCTAGGTGTGGTATTGAGCCTATTGAAAAGCTTGATGATGCAGTCACTAATTCGCTTAGGAAGGCTGAGGAGTTGAACCTAACGAGCATAGCCTTTCCAGCCATTAGCACGGGCATATTTGGTTGTCCCTATGATGAAGCGGCCAGGGTTATGGCTAGGGCGATTAGGAGGGAGGCGCTTGGGCTTAGGAGCGTGAGGAGGATTATAATTTGCCTTTATGGTGATGAGGTGTTTAACGTGTTCAGCAGGGTGTTTAGTGAGGAGTTAGGTGAGTATAATTTGAGTTGAAACTGCTCAGTAAGGGGTGATTTCATCAAATTGTCAGGCCGGAAACCTTTACATCACTAACTACGCCTTAGGTAACACTCTTTAAATACTTGTGTTGCGCAACTTTTATTAAATGATGATCAATTCCTATTTTTAATATGAAGACTTGGCTAGCTATAGCACTGGCATTCTTCGCGGGACTAAGCGGTATGGCAGTTGCAGCGAATATGAATGGCGTACTTGCTTATTTAAGTTACCACCTAATTCTGCCACCACCCCCAACGTATAGCACCGTCGCTGCATACATAAACCTCGGCAACTTAACGCCTGGAATGAGCGGCACGGCTGAGGCAACCACCTACCTATATGTTAATTCCTCAGGCTACTTCAAGGTTGAGCTTCACCATGAGGACCTAGGCCATGTGTTCAGTAATTTCACCGTAGTCGTAATCATTGGCAACCAGGCAATAACGCTCAACTTACATAGGGATGAATATGTCGTTTACCTGGGGCCTGGTAATTACACGACATCAATAACAGTTTATTATACAGTTAAACTCAATCCTAAGGGACCGCCCAACGTTGTTAATAAGCCATTAATAACGATAAAGCCTGTTGGTGAGCATGAGGGTAATTACACAGCATCTAACAGTCAGGGTAATGATGAAGACTATGGATCTGAGAGTTAGTTAACGGCAAAACCCTTTTTACTAAAAATAACCTATATGCTTAGTTGACTGGTGTTACGTGGAGAGATGGTGTTGATGAAATTGAGAGGAGGAGGAAAATAATTAGTGTAGGCGTGGATGTACCACAGGTAGGTGTACTGGCTTTTGGACTTGTTGATAGGGGCACTAACATAATTGAGGTTAGGCCAACAACGTTATGCCCACTGTCCTGCATATACTGCTCGGTTAATGCAGGTCCAAGGTCAACAAATAGGTGGGCGGAATTCATAGATACTCCAGAGGCATTATTACCGGCTTTGGAGGAGGTTGTTAGATTTAAGGGCGTAAATGATGTGGAGGTTCATATCGATGGTATGGGTGAACCCGGTATTTATCCATACTTGGTCAAGTTAGTTCGGGGTGCTAAGGCAATAAGCGGTGTTTCCAGGGTATCCATGCAGACCAGGCTTTACATGCTTAGTGATGATACCCTTAGGGAACTGGCGCAGGCCGGTCTGGATAGGATTAACTTAAGCATTGATTCTCTAAATCCAGAGCTTGCCAAGAGAATAAGTGGTGCGCCTTGGTATGACATTAACCGCGTTAAGGAGTTGGTGGCACGGGCCCTTGAATTGGGCATTAACGTCATTGCATCACCTGTTTGGTTACCTGGGATCAACGATGATGACATTATTAATATAATCAAGTGGGCCGGGGAGAACGGGTTAGGCAGGGGAGAGTTACCGCCTGTCCTCATTCAGAAGTATATACCGCATAAGAGGGGTAGGAGGGTGAGGATGAGGATTATGTCGTGGCAGGGATTCTGGAGAAGAATTAAGGATATGGAGCTTGAGCTTGGTGTTAGGTTAACCGCTACAAATGATGAACTGAATGTGCATAGGGCCCCCCAGTTACCGAGGCCATATAAGTTGGGTGATAATGTTAAGGTTAGAGTAATCAGCAGAGGCATAATTAAGGGCGAGTTCCTGGGAGTCATACTACCATTAAGGAATTCAGCGATATACGATAGGGTCATTACAGTAATAGCTGGTCCTCATATGGAAAAGATACTCATAGGAAATCAAGTCAAGGTTAGAGTTATTGAGAATAATGATAACATTTACATTGGGCGTCTTATTTAAAAATTAATGATCAAATCTGTACGTGTTATCTTATACCACTTGAGAAAAGAATTGTTCCCAATACTTTTTTGACTCAATGACCGCCCCACTACCTACCCTAACCAAACTCAATTGCCCGTATCTGGGTTATTGGTAGTCCAATGACCTCAATGGCCACATCCACACCTCTATCATTTGTTATCTTCATGGCCTCATCAATCAGATTAATCCCGCAGAATTAATTAAGTACTCAGCATCAAGTTTCTGTGCGAAGCCATTTTCTCATCCCTAATGTCTATATGGCTATTACGCGCGCATTGATTACATTACTCGCCACCTGGACTATGTTCGATCCAATGCCGCCAATTTCATAAACTGCCAGGCATTAATCCAGCGTTCCTACATGCCCCATAGGCAATGCATTACTGATGAGCTTTACGGTTATTGACAATATTAGTACATCGTAGTATTAATGATTAAAATTATTTTATTAGTTGCAAAGAATCACGCATTAGGTTCAGAGTCAAGGTATTCCTAGTGTTAATGTATAAAATAATGTCTGTTCATTTGGCACGTAGTACATATTTATGTATTACTATATTGATTATATATTTATAAGTTAAGCCAATCTAAGTAACACTTAATTTACCATTTATTATGCGCTTGTTTGATATGGTTGGGAGGATTACTGTTGTCTCGGGTTCTGGGCGTGGTATTGGTAGGGCCATTGCCGTTAGGCTGGCTAGGGATGGATTTCGCGTGGTTGTTAATTATAAGAGACATGATGAGGAGGGTGAGGAGACCATGAAATTAATTAAGGGTGTTGGTGGCGAGGCTATTATGGTTAAGGCCGATGTGGCTACGGCCGATGGCGCCAAGGCCGTGATTGATGAGGCAATTAAACAGTGGGGTTCTGTGGATGTTGTTGTTAATAATACTGGCTTGGGCATAATGAGGCCCTTCGTGGACATTGATGAGGGTTTATGGGATAAGATAATAAACACGAATCTTAAGTCTGCCTATTTATTGAGTAAATTTGCCGTGCCTTACATGATTAAGAATAACTGGGGTAGGGTCATAAACATGAGCTCAATAGAGGGTATAATGGGCGCCGCATATAATGTTCCTTACGCGACCGCTAAGGCCGCCTTGATAGGCTTCACCAAGGCCCTTGCAGCTGAATTAACCCCTTATGGCATAACAGTTAATGCAATAGCCCCCGGCTTAGTAAGGACTAAGATGGGCATGAGCCTACTGCAAGTACTTAATGTTAAGGATGAGGAGTGGGCAAAGTCTGGGACCCTGACCGGTCGGATAATAGAACCTGAGGAGGTTGCAGACTTAGTGGCATTCCTAGTGAGTGATTCCGCAAGGAACATAACAGGGCAGGTTTTCGTAATAGACGCCGGCTCAACAATATTACCTGCAGCTAGGCACTTGGCGAATATGCCCAAGTGAGGGAATATTAGGTGGGTTCGTTTCAAAACTATATGTCCCATTGTTCCATCCTGTATGCCATGTCCCAAAACATAAATTCATAAATACTCGCTTGCCTGAATATGCCGGTCAACCTACTGATATCGTGCACTAGGTAGTCACTGGCGTCATCAATTATCCTCCTCAGATCCATAACTATTCCCTCATACTCAGGGCTTAGGTATACCAACGCCCAATCCCTGTAAATACTCACTGGATTATTGGCTAACTCCTTCTCGTGAGACTTGGCTATCTCCAGGTACGTCCAATAACACGGCAGTATGGCCACCAGACCCTCGTAAGGACCGCCTAGGGTACACGTGGTTAGTAGGAAGTTCATGTACGCGGTGTTTGTGGGGGCTGGCCTTGCCCTGATAACATCGTTAAGACTTAGCCCGAGCGCATTGAGTAGTTTATTATAGTTCTCGAGCTCCGTTGATACGTCAGCCAGCGCCAACTCAAGGATCCTCCTAATGATTGCTGGTTCCTCGAGTTTAGACGCTATTATTGCCTGGCATCTTGTCAGTGTTACCAGGTAGTTATAGTCCTGAATTACGTAGAATCTGAACTTCTCGGGCGGTAATGAACCCCTGAATAATTCTACAACGAATGGGTGTTTGAGGATTCTTTCCCATATATCATTGGAGGAAATCCTGAGGATCTCCGTCACTCTGTCCATTAATACCCAAAACGTATCTGTGTACTTAAAGTATTTGCATTTCATTTCTGTGATCCATCATTACCCGCCATCCTATTCCTGCCACCCTTGCTTAGTGAATCCTTCAACGCCTTCACAAGCTCCATAGCCACCTCACTCTGCTTATTCATGAATTTCTCATAAATCTTCCTGGCCTCACTCTTGAACGTGAGCAGAACGTCATTAGGCCTTAAGGAACCTCCCGTTATTTCCATTAGTGCTTTCTCCATCCTAGATCTAAACCACGGATCAATAAGCTCGCCACCAGTCTTGCCAAGCACACTTATCACTGCCTTGCCCAGTGGTGTTGGTATACATTGTTTATTCCTAACCTTGAAGTATCCCCGGATTATGTTGGTGTGTATGTGATCCTGCATTGTTGCATCAGTCCCTATACCATACCTTCTCATCAACCTAAGTAACTCCGATTCAGACATATATGGCGGCGGTTCAGTCTCCCTCTCCTCAACCCAAGCCTTTTCAATCCTCAATTCCTCACCAACCCTCAACCTAGGTAATACCCTCTCACTGGGGTTCTCAAATGGGTAAATCACCAAGTAACCCCTATCAATAATCCTCAGTCCATCCGTATCAAACCTATGACCAGCGGCCTCAACAATGACCTTTTGCCTCTCCACACGGGCCGGTGGACTCAGGGTGGCTAAGAAATGCCTAACCACGAGATCGTACATCCTCCAATACCTCTCGTTTTTAAAATACCTAAGTAATTCCTGCCGCCTTGCGCCCTTCGTTGGGTATATTGGTGGGTGAGCGCCATCATTACTGTTACCACGCGTTGGCCTAATTGGTGAGTTAAGTAAGTCCTTAACATAGTCACTGTGCTCGCCGTGACTGAGACTAAGCAATATCTGCCTAAGGTTCAGTGTTTGCGGGTAAATTGTAGTCTCTGTTCTTGGGTACGAGATGTACCCGTGCCTATACAGTTCCTCGGCTATGTCGAGTGCTGCCTTGGGCCTAATGTTCAGGAATTTGCTTGCCCTCCTCTCGAGTTCAATCGTGTCAAGTGGTATTGGTGGACTTAATGCCTCCTCCTGATAATTGGCAACCACGACCTTAGCACTACCGGTACTCCTAACAATATCCAAGGTCTTCTCTGCATCCTGTCTTGTCTTGAATGTACCAACGTGGTTAAGGGTTATTTTATTGCCATTAGCATCAACAATTATGTGAAGTGTGTAGTACTTCTCGGGCTTGAAGCTCTCCCTCTCGAGAGCCCTCTGCACCACTAGGTTGAGCACTGGCGTCTGGCATGGACCGTAGCTAAGGAAGCTACCTCTCGATAGTATCTTCCTATCCGCTCTCTCAACACTCAGCGTCAATGCCCTGGTGAAGACGGCGCCTAACGTTAAGTCAAGCATCATTCTAGTGAAGACCCTTCTCGCAAGACCTGAGTTTAGGCCTGTAGGTGAGTTAAAGGCCTTCATGATCTCGTCCCTAGTCACTGCTGAAAATAGTACTCTCCTGAACAATGCCTTGGGATTCGCGTTAGATACAACAATCATGGCCTCGTAGGCTATGGCCTCGCCCTCTGGATCGGCATCCAACGCTAGGTAAATGGACTTAGCCCTTGCACCTAGGTACGCCAATGCCTTCACATAATTAATATTATCCTCCCGAATAACCAGTATGGGCTCCACATCAAATAACTTAGATGGCTCAACCTGATGCCACTTATTTAGTTCCTCAGAAAAGTCTAGGTTCATTATGTGACCCCTAAGCCCAACACTGACCCATTGCTGGCTATCCCTTGTGAACCAATAGGTCTTAATGCCATAGGTTCTCTTGACATCTGCATTGCCCCGGCTCAGGTACATAGCAATTGCCCTAGCCACTGAGTCCTTCTCCGCAACAACTAAAGACTCGATAATCATAACCTACACCAACTAGGCGCTTCGAAACATTTATTAACTTATTAATTAAAGGCTAGGTAATTAAACGGTGTTATAAATGGGTGAGAAAAAACCTGAGGAGAAACAGGCAAGGAGACCGCCATATCAGCAACCATACCCTGTCTATCCACCCCCACCGCCTCCACCGCAAATGCCGCCTCCTCCACCACAATATAGGCCTCCGCCCCCACCACCGCAGTACTCACAGACATACCAAGCGCCACCGCAATTACCACCAAGACAGGCACCAGTTAGTAGACCTACAATTAGTCAGCCCAAGATAGAAGACTTGGCGCCTAATGTGAGTAAGCTCGTGCTTTACCTAGGCGTCCCACTCGCTTTAATAGCCATTGTATTCATAATAACCGTAGTAGCCATACTCCCATCAACAAGTGATGCATATGTGCCATACTCCTCGATTGCATTTATGGCAGCCCTAATAGCCATAGCAGGTGCTCTAATAGTAAGCTTCATAGCAATGTATCAAATAGCCATGGGCCTAGATAAAAGATTCGAGTTAGTAATGAGAGCACTAAGGCAACAACCCACAACCCCACAGGTAACAGTGACCGCACCAACACAGGCCCCACAATACACACCACAGTATCAACCACCGCAGGAAAGGTTCTTTGCACCTCCACCAAGACCGACCCAGGTAAAGCCCCAACAACAGCAGCAACAACCATCACCAGTAACAACTCAGGAGGGAAATGAGGGACAAGACACGACACAAGGAGGCAATGAGGAACTTACTGAGGAGTAGGGTGCATTATTTTATTTATTAATTCCTCATCATTAACAACGACGTATTTACCAAAGTAATCCTCAAAGACCTTGGCTAGTCTATTTTCCCGAAATCTACGGTCCATGAGGACCACCAAGGCCCTATCGCTTTCCGACCTAAAGGCCCTACCAACTGCCTGCTTAATCCTAACAATGGCAGGCCACTGGTAAGTTAATTCCCAAGCAAGTTTCCTATCATTAAGTCTGGCTGCAAGTATTTCCATAACGCTATCTAGGTAATCATTGGGCTCTGGGTATGGAACACCAACTATTATTATGAGCCCGAGTAGGTTTTCCGTGCCAAGCCTATACTCAACACCCTCGACGAGTTTGCCGCCAGCCACGGCCATTATTAACCTCCTGCGGTCATTCCTCAATTCTCTAATCAAGTCGTCAATGGACGTGTTACCAAGTTCCATTATATACTTAACGCCCGGACTTAGGTACTTCCTAACGGCTTTAAGTACCACGTATGATGGAAATATGGATAGTATTGCCTTGTCAAGTGTGAAGGCTTGATAAATCCTACTTAGTATATTGGCTATCTTTGCGTACTCCTCCTCATCCCTCTCCACGTATCTTGTGGTGACGCCATCATATATAAAGACGCCGTAGTTCTCGGGCCTAATATAATTCCTGAAACCAATCCTGTGCTCAAGAACACCCCTGTTGATACCCAACATGCCCATCACATAGTCCCTAGGAGGCAATGTGCCACTCATTAGTACCACCCCATTGGCATTATTAAGTACAGGACTGCCTATTATTGAAGGATCAATGCACTTGTAAACTAGGGAAAAGCCCTGTTCATCCCTCGTAAGAAACATACCAAAGCCACTCACCTTATTAAGTATGGCTTTATGAAAGTCTAATACACGGGACAGTGGTGTGTATGGTATTGGAACTCCAGCACTTCTTTTCTTCCTTATTATTTCATAGTAGGCCTCGTTAATTACCTGGAAGTCCTCAAAGAATTGAAGAACGTCACCGAGCTCCAGGGACACCGTGTTCTCCTCCTCAAGTACCTTACCCAACTTAACTATGTATGACTGAAGACCCCTCAATATCCTCAATGCCCTATTTCTCAATTCCTCGTCATCAATGAATCTCTTGACCTCGGTCATGGAGGCTATTATTACAGTTAGCGGCAAAATAACGGTGTTTAAACTGCTTATGGCACCAGGTAGGTTGTGGGCCTCATCAATTATTAACACGGAATTCTCTATGTCAATATTCACAGTCTCGGGTTTGTTAATACTAAATACGTAGTAATAGGTCATGATCCCAACCCTAGCCCTCTCCAGGTAATCCTTAGATACCTCATATGGGCAGATACCCAATGAGCAAAGTGATGATACGTACTCATTAATATTACTTGCCTTGTCCATAACATTCATCATCACATTACCAACATCGACCCTCCTCATCCCAGTGTAGTAGGGGCACTCATCACTGGACTTAAGTAGTCTGCATTCCTCAAGGAACTCCTCATAGGGAAGCCTACGTGTACTAACCATACAGCACATGTCTGGTCTATTCCTAATCACTGCATAACTAACGTTAACACCCTTATCCCTCAACCTACGTAATTCCCTAATTGGGGCCTGGGCCTCATTCTTCGTCCTAACTAGAAATAGAATCCTGGTGTTGCTCTCCTCGGAGTATGCTAGTGAGGCTGCCAATGCGCTGGCTGTCTTGCCAACCCCCGTTGGTGCCTCAATCAATGCAACCCTACCACTTGATATTGCATCATATACCGCCTTCGCTATCTCCCACTGGTACCTCCTGAATGCATCGTATGGGAAGTACCTCCTAATCAATGACTCAATGCCAGACACCTTGGAATACCAATAAATAGCATTAATACTTGACTTAAAAACCTATGATGCGGATTACACCGCATGGCTATTAATAATGCCGCAAAAGTGTTTAAACCCGAAAACCATGTGGTAACCAGGTAATGAATAGCATTAACACGATCCTCAATAGGTTAAAGCCCACGAGGACTATATCAGGGGTAGTCCCAGTGGCTATAATGGTTGGGCCTGTGGCATGCCCATTCAATTGCACATACTGTCCCGGTGGGAAAAAGATGAATACGCCAAAGAGCTATCTCCCGGATTCACCAGTCGTCCTCAGGGCAGCCCCATTGAATTATGATCCATATAGGCAAGTCGTGGCTAGGGTAAGGCAGTACGAGGCCCTCCATCACCCAGTGTCAAAGGTCGAGTTAATAATCATGGGCGGCACCGTGACCTCATTACCCGAGGACTACCTGGAGTGGTTCGTTGGTAACGCCTTCAGGGCAATCAATGATTACCCCTTCATGGATACAGGCTCAACTGATAAACCAAGTATTGAAATGGAACATAAACGTAATGAGAAGGCTAGGGTTAGGGTTGTGGCCCTTGAGTTAGAGACAAGACCCGACTTCGCTAAGCCAAGGCACATAGATTTGATGCTAAGGCTGGGCTTCACGAGGATTGAGATTGGGGTTCAGTCAATATATGATGACGTGTTAAGAGTGGTTAGGAGAGGCCACAGTGTTAAGGAGACCATTGAGGCAACACAGTACTTGAAGGACGCAGCATACAAGGTCTGCTACCACATAATGCCTGGGCTGCCAAGCTCAACGCCCGATAGAGACCTCGAGATGGTTAAGACCATATTCAGTGACCCAGGCTTTATGCCGGACTGCGTCAAGGTGTACCCTACCTTCGTGGTCAGGGACACTGAGTTGTATGAGGAATGGTTGAGGGGTCTATACAGGAGTTATGATGAGGAGACCTGGCGTTGGTTATTGGCTAATATCATGGCATCAATACCCAGGTGGGTCAGGGTAATGAGGTTTGGTAGGGACATACCACTCCACTGGGTTATTGATGGGCCTAGAATGGGTAATATGAGGGAGGTCGTACTTAGGGACATGGAGAAGCTGAGCCTTAGGTGCGTGGAAATTAGGTGCCGTGAGGTTGGTCATAAATACATAAAGAGGGGGTTAGTACCAATACCAAGGAGGTTAATGATTAACAGGTTTGATTATGAGGCATCGAGAGGCCATGAAGTGTTTCTGGAGGTTATTGATGATGAGGATACACTCTATGGAATACTTAGGCTCAGGATACCGAGTAATAATGCGCATAGGCCCGAAATAAGGATTGGCAGAACTGCCTTGGTTAGGGAGTTGCATGTCTACGGTCCTGAACTACCAATTGGCAGTAGGGCTACTGATTTGTTCTGGTGGCAGCACCGTGGTATTGGTAGGGCATTGATGGCTAGGGCTGAGCACATAGCCCTTGAGGAGTTTGGCGCCCATAGGATGTTCGTGATATCAGGCGTGGGCGTTAGGGAATACTATAGGACGCTTGGTTATAGGAAGTACCCGGGTAGTTTCTACATGTTTAAGGACCTTAAGAAATACATACTGAATGAGGAGGACTTAAACTCTGAGGCTATCCAAGGCGGTGAGGAGTTGATAACGGGTTAACTATGAGTGAGTTAAGGGTAACAATTGCGCAAATAAGGAGGTTTGGTAACTATCTTGAGGGTGCGACGTGGCTAAATAATAATGCCAAGGAATTATCCACGGACTTGATAGTACTACCGGAGAATTGGGTTGGAACTAAGGTTTTGAGTAAGGATGAGTTTAATGACTACATAGGGTTACTTAAGGACTTGGCGAGTGGCATTAATGCCTTGATCATTGGTGGGGCTGCCTATGTCAATATTGATGGTAAAAACACGAGTGTATGCCCAGTGATTAGTGGGAGTGGGCTCATTAATTACTCAGAGAAGATATACCCATCAAGGGCCACTGGTGAAAGGATGGGAATAAGTGCCGGCAAGAGACTGGGTATTGTGGAGCTTGGCAATTGGCGGATCGGCTGCATAATATGTGTCGATGCAGTATACCCAGAATTAGTAAGGCGTATGGTCATGCATGGCATTGACTTGGTTATAAATCCCAGTAGCATAAGTGTGGATAGGGTGCAGTTATGGAGAAGCCTAGGGCTTATTAGGGCGTTCGAGAACTCAACCTACTTCGCATCAGCAATGGGGACTGGGTATAGGTATCCGGATGGACGTGATGTGCTTGGCGGTAGTTTCGTGGCATCGCCCAATGGTGAACTTACATTAAGTATTGATTTAGGAGTTGAGGGATTATTTACTACAGTACTTAACCGCTACGAACTTGAATACGCAAGGGCAAGGAGGGGATTTGTTAATGATTTAAGAAATAGTCCGTTAATTGATAGTATTGCGATAGAAATCGTACATGTCTAGGTTATTGACTTTGCAATATCCTGGCTTATAACACCCTTCTTCGTCAGAGTCCTTAAGAGTTGCCTAAAGGCAACTACCCTTTGGATATTATTTGCACCCTCATAAATCTCCGTTATCTTAACATCCCTCAGGAACCTCTCAATACCAGTCTCATGAATAACGCCAACACCACCATGAATATCAATTGCCTTAGAGACTATCTTCTCGGCAACCTCCGTAGTGTAGAACTTAGCCAAACTAGCCACGTACTTGAATTCCTCCCTACCCTGATCAGCTAGGTATGCTGCTAGGTATGTTAGGTACCTAGCCGTCATTAACTCGGCCATCATCTCAGTGAGCGTGAATTGAATTGCCTCAAAACTAGCCAGGTATTGACCAAAGGCGGTCCTTTGGAAGGCGTATTGGAAGGCTCTCTCAAAGGCTACCTGAGCCATGCCAAGCCCCTGAGCCGCAACACTAACTCTAGTCCTGTCATAGGTCTCCATGGCTATTATGAAACCCATGCCAACCTCACCAACCCTATTCTCATCAGGAACCTCAACATCATCCAAGATAACCTCCATAGCGTGACTGCCCCTTAAACCCCTCTTCTCGAACTTAGTTCCTATCTTAAGACCGGGTGTTCCCTTTTCAACCACGAAAGCCGTTATCCCAAACCAACGCCTATTAGGCTGCGGTTCACTGGTTCTTGCAAAGACAACCATGTAGTCGGCAATATCGGCATTACTAATGAAGATCTTCCTGCCATTAATAACCCACCTATCACCCTTCTTAACAGCCTTGGTCTGTATACCGGCAGCATCACTACCACAACACGGCTCGGTCATAGCATGAGCACCGAAGGCCTCACCCCTGGCTATTGGCGGTATGTACTTCCTCCTTAACTCCTCGCTTCCAAATAACAGTAGAGGTATTGAGAACAGTTCATTGGTGCCGCGTATAACGGCTAGGGGCGGTGCTACCCTGCTTAACTCCTCCATTACGATCACGGACGATACCGTGTCACCACCCTGACCACCGTACTCCTCCTCAATGCCAATACCCCACAGACCCTGCTCCCCAAGCCTCCTCAGTATTTCCCTAGGAACTTCATCCTTATCATCAAACTCAAGAGCATGCGGAGCAATTTCCCTCTCAAGAAATTCCCTAGTACTTTTTCTTAGCATTTCATGCTCTTGCTTAAACATTAATTGATAGTCCTGCAAATTATCCAACGGAAAAACCATCGCGTTGAGTTATCCTTAGGTATTTATAAATTATCCCAGAATATAAACTTAATAATTTCAAGTGTGAGGCAATACTCAATGGAACTGAGACTTAGCCGAGGTGATATAATCAACAATTATAAGGACGAGGTAACGGATGCCGAGATCTACGCCGCACTTGCAAGAATTGAGAAAAACACGGAGTTAAAGAATGAATTATTAAGGCTCTCTCAATACGAAACAGAACACGCCGAGTTCTGGAAGCAAGTGGCCAATGAGGCGGGCATTGACGTTGGCAGAATCAAGCATTCAAAATTCGCAATATTATTCTCAATATTAATTAGGAGAGTATTCGGGCTGGGCTTCCTTGTTAAGTTAAGGGAAAGCTCGGAGATAGATGCAATTAGGAGGTATGGAAACCTCATTAGGAGTAAAGCACTTGGGCCATACGCCGATAAACTTAGGGAGATATTACTTGATGA
>DAJV01000124.1:14150-14785 GCA_002496475.1 Vulcanisaeta sp. UBA163
AAGGCCCAGAGGGACATTAGGGAAACCATGCTCTCGAAGATAGATATAGAGCTTGAGAACCTCGATCTTGAGGAGAGAACCAAGAGGATCAAGGACGCCCTAGGCAAAATGGGGATTGATGAAAAGACGGCCAGTGAAATAGCCCCTAGCCTATCAACCGATGTGAACATTAGCAAGAAAGTAACGGAAGTAAGTGAAGTAGGCCTATCAAAGGAGGCACTCGAAAGTCCTGGAAAATCAGCCCTATACACTGGCATATTCTACCTAGTAGGCGCACTACTCGTGATAACTCCATTCCCACTACTCGGTCACTTAATCGGTAACGTGGGCTCACTCTACGTATCAATAATACTCGTGGCTCTAGCCCAGGCCGTAAGCGGCCTATTAACGGCAATATCTGGGAGCGGGCGCATTGCCCATACGGTACTCATGAACATAGCCCTATCCCTAGGCGCAGCCGCGGCAACGTATACGATAGGCACGATAACCCACGAACTACTACACATAGCAATAACTTAAATCCCTAAAGGCCCTGCCCAGCTAGTCCCTAAAGCACAAAATGCCATTACCCACGTCAACAGGAAATGCCCAACTTTGCCAGGGCCTCATCCTAAGGATTACGTAGTCAAGGGACT
>DAJV01000111.1 GCA_002496475.1 Vulcanisaeta sp. UBA163
TGAACTCCGTCAACTCCCTAGTTACCGGGTCATTAGCCACCACGAAGTGTGTTGGTGATACATCCTCACCACCACTCAGTTGATTAACAACCCTGCCATATTGCGGTGCAGTGCTTATGATCTCCATCTTCCTCCTCTTCATCTCCTTATAAATATGCCTAAGGAACTCCTCCCTCTCCTCAGGCGATAGGTCGATCTCCAGGTTCTCACGGCCCCTGCCAACGGGGACGAAGTTAAAGAAGACAACTCTCTTGACGCCGATTTCCTGGGCCAGGTCAAGTATCTTATCAACCTCGTGAATATTGTACTTAGTCACAGTGAATGCCAGTACAGCGCTGAAGCCTAGCTTAACGGCATTCTCAAGGCCCTTCACGGCCTTAGCCCAGGCGCCCGGCACGCCCCTGAACTTATCATGAACATTGGGGTCGGCAGCATCAATACTAATCTCAACATACCTAAGCCCAAGCTTCCTTGCCCTCTCGGCAACCTCAATACTTGCAAATGTGGTTCCGTTGGTGGCAATGGCTGGATAGAAGCCTCTCCTACCTATCTCAGCCAGCACGGGCCAGAAGTCCCTGTGAACTGTTGGTTCACCGCCTGATAATGCAATAGCCGGTACACCAGCCTCATCGAGTTCCTTAACAACCCTAAGCTTCTCCTCAAGCGTTAACTCATTGGGTAGTGGCTTGCCGGCATTCTGATAACAATGCATGCACTTTAGGTTGCAGGCATTTGTGAAGTTCCATACTATGAAGAATGGGGCTGGGAGTTTCTGAGGTGTGGTAACGCCAAACAGGGCAATGCCCCTTAACGTAGTCACTATACCCCTCCTAATGGCTGGGTCGCTGAGTAATTCCTTAACTGGTTCCTCATCGGCGTGTAGCCACGCGGTGGCTAGTTTCATACCCATCTCGAAAAATGGAGCCACGAAGTGAGCCACGGTTGGGCATTGGGACTCACCGGCGTACTTAGCCAAAACCCACTCCATCAATGGCTTCCTCTCGCCATTGAACTCAACCTCCTTGGTCAATGCCCTCAGTGCCCACCTAACGGCTCCCCTATTTAACAGCCTAATGGCCGTTATTAATGTGCCTGTGCCATTTCCTGACTTTTCAACCTTCCTTTCAATAAAATTATCAATATTCTCCCCAAGTGATGACATACTTGATCCCTTCCTTGATTATCAAATTAAGCCTGTTTATTCAAATAACCACATGGGTAACTCACGCCGTGTTTTCGAGTAAGCGAATTTCTCTTTTTAATTTAACTCAGCCAGGATAGAGCCCTATCATTCAATTCATTGGGTTCATTTTCATCACAATGAAAAGGAAGTTACCAAACCACCTTTAATAGCTTTAAGAGGATTAGAAGTGATTAAAAATAACTAAAAGTTACGTAAACTTGTTACAGACTATAACGCTTCCTTAAACATTTTGAAGAATGCGGGGTCGGAGCGACCCTTAGTGCCTGTGGAGCTNNAGCACTGGCAAGGCGGGGCTATGAAGCAGGAAGCTCCCTCCTTTAGGAGGGGGTAGCTCAAACCAAAACAAGCCCTAATTGCTTGATTCATGTTTTAGGTTGAGGAAGGCTGAAGTACTGTGGGGACATTCCCTGGATAAATCGATATTTAGATACCTTGTATAATAAATCTATGTAGTCTTAATACTTAATAAGGCATATGTCTAAGCTTTGACCCCGTGGGAGTTCGATTCGATGTAATAGTTGTTGGGGGTGGACCTGCTGGACTAACGGCGGCACAGCAACTGGCCAGTAAGGGGTTTAAGGTACTGGTCGTGGAGAGGGGGAAGAAGCCAGGGAGTAAAAATGTCTATGGTGGTAGGATATACGCCCACGTACTTGATAGATTATACCCAGAGTACATTAAGGAGGCGCCGGTGGAACGCTGGGTTAGGAGGGAGAGGGTAACAATGATGACTGAGGATTCCTGGACGACGGTGGACTTCGAGACCGCGAAAGTCGAGCATAAATCATTCACTGCTTACCTAACAAACTTCGTTGAGTGGCTTAATAAGAAGGCTGAGTCCGCGGGTGCCGTGGTTGTTTCCGAGGTTCCCATTGATTCATTAATAATTAAGGATGGTAAGGTTCTCGGTGTTAGGGCTGGTAATGACGAAGTCTATGGCGACGTCACAGTAATCGCCGAGGGCATTAACAGGTTGGTCCTCGAGAGAAGTGGTTTAGCGCCTAAGTTAAGTCCTGAGGTGGTGGCTCTCGGTGCCAAGGAGGCCATTAAGTTGAGTAGGGAGGTAATCAATGAGAGGTTTAACCTGGATGAGGATGAGGGTTTAGCATGGGTCGCAGCTGGATTCCCAACGCATTACCTACCCGGCGGTGCATTCATATATACTAATAAGGAGGCAATTACCCTTGGGATAGTTCTTTACCTAAGTTATGGTTATCAACTGGACATACCTGTCCATGACCTAGTTGAGGAGTTTAGGCTGCATCCAATGATAAAGAGGTTAATTAAGGGTGGTCAACTCCTCGAGTACTCAGCGCACCTAACACCAGTTGCTGGTATTAATGCGGCACCGCCTAAGTTATACGGTAATGGTTACCTAGTGGTTGGTGATGCAGCTGGCTTCCTGCTGCACCTGGGTATAATAATTAGAGGTGTTGACTTTGCCATGGAAAGCGGTAGGTTAGCTGCGGAGGCCATTACGAAGGCCCATGACTTAGGTAAGTATGATGAGGAGGCCCTGTCAGTTTATGGTAAGTTACTTGAGGACTCCTTCATATTTAAGGAACTTAAGACCTTTAGGAATGCACACAAGGTTTTAATAGAGCCAAGCCTATACAGTGACTACGTGAGAATGATAAATAACCTGTTGAAGAGGTACTTCGAGGTAGACGGTACTCCAAAGAAGTTAGGCTCAACCTTCCTGGACAGCAAGGGTAAGTTAACACTAATTGACCTCGCAAAGGATGCCATTAGACTGGTGATGAACCTATGAGCCTGGAGAGGAAGATAGTAATTGAGGAGAGATTGAACAGTAATGCCTGGGACGTTGACCAAAGACCACACATCAGGATAATAGACCCAGACCAATGCAGGAAGTGCGACCAAAAACCCTGCCTATACCTATGCCCAGCCAGGTGCTACACACCAGGCCCTGATGGAACAGTCCTCTTCTCACACGAAGGCTGCCTCGAGTGCGGTACATGCCGTGTGGTCTGTCCAGAAAACAACATCGAGTGGAATTATCCAAAAAGCGGGTTCGGCGTGCAGTATAGGTTTGGTTAGTATTGCAGTTATGGCACTACCCTGCGTTAGTGCCTTAAATTACAATATATGGATTTAGATGTATAATAGTTAACACGCCAATTATCCTTAGGTAGTTAATTAATAAGGTAATAATATACCCTTCACTGCGGAGGTTAATAGTACGGTAGGCTAATAGGAATAGGTGTGGTAATGATTGTGTGCGGTATTGATTTGGTTAGGTCGACACTAACTATATAGCTATATATCAGAAATACATATTAAGTCAAATGTTTGCCCCTATTTGATGGATGGATTAACGATAATAGTCCCTGTGAAGGCAGCCGTACCCAACATAACAGCCGTTAAGCTGGACCCAGTGACACACAACCTGGTACGTGAAGGTGTACCACTGATGATTAATCCATACGATAGAAACGCCCTTGAATTCGCACTCAGGCTCAAGGATAAGTATGGTGGTAAGGTCATTACACTATCAATGGCGCCGCTGAGTGGTAAGGACTTCCTAGAGTCAACAATAGGAATGGGCGCCGACGAGGCGTACCTACTCTCTGACAGGGCATTTGCCGGTGCCGATACGCTGGCGACCTCCTATGCAGTGGCAAGGGGCATACAGAGGTTATTCTCGAGCTTCGACTTGATTGTGTTTGGTGAGGAGACCACGGATTCCTCAACAGCTCACATGCCTGCCCAAGTCGCCTCCTGGCTCAGCCTACCCTATATTTACTACGCCGTTGATGCGGAGGTTAAGCTTGAGGATAGGCTAATTACTGTAAGTAGGTACCTCGAGGATGAGGGCGTTTACGAGACTTACGAGTATAAACTACCACTAATAGTGAGCGTGTACAGGAATAGTAATCCACCCAGGGACATAAGCCTGGTTAGGAAGGTGGAGGCTAAGTTAAATAACCTGGTTAAGATAGTTGATAACAATACGTTGAAACTGGAGAGGGAGTGCCTTGGTCTTAGGGGTTCGCCAACGATTGTGGCTAAGATTGAGGATGCAAAGCCGGTTGAGAGGAAGAAGCAGATATTCAAGGGTGATCCAAGGGAGGCGGCTAAGTGGTTATTGGATAACCTAGTCAAGGAGGGGGTGATCAAGCTATGAGCACTGCACAGTCTCAGCAGAAGATTTGTAGTGAATGGAATCCAGTTAATAAGAATGAGCACAGGGGTATTTGGGTCTATGTTGAGCTTACTAACGGGGCTATTAAAGATGGTAGTCTACAATTAATTGGAAAGGCCAGGGAATTAGCCAATAAGATAAGTACTGACGTGACCGCAGTAATGCTTGGCCATAACCTCGGTAATATGGTTAAGGAACCCATTTACTACGGCGCAGATAAGGTCATTTACATAGACCACCCAGCCCTGGAAAAGTATGTACCACATATTTACTCCAACGTCATAGTGCAATTAGCCACCAAGTACAAACCAGAGATAATACTGTTCGCAGCAACAAAGAGGGGCAGGGAACTCGCACCATATGTAGCCAATACACTTAGGACTGGAATAACAGCAGACTGCACTGAGCTAGACGTAGATCCAAAGACAAGGGATCTAGACCAAGTAAGGCCAACGTACGGTGGTAGCATACTAGCCCATATAAGGACCCCAAACAGGAGACCCCAACTTGCCAGTGTTAGGCCCAATGTATTTCCAACACCGCCAAGAGATACCAACAGGAAGGGTGAAATAATTGTTGAGACAATAGATACGCCACCAAGTATTAATGGGCATGGGCTCATTAACGTAAGGCCTGTGGTAAAGGGCGAGGAACTACCACCGGTTGAGAAGGCAGACATAGTAGTAGTGGCTGGCCGCGGTGTCGGAGGCATGGACGGCGTTAAGCTCATCACGGAACTCGCTAAATTACTCGGTGGTACCATAGGCGGAACAAAGAAGGCTACTGATTCAGGTTGGTTAGATATTGATAGACAGGTTGGGCAGACTGGGAAGACCATAAGGCCTACGCTGTACATAGGTGTTGGCGTTAGTGGCGCCATCCAGCACGTGTTTGGCATAAAGGAGTCCAAGATCATTGTAGCAATAAACAGCGACCCCAACGCACCAATATTCGAGTATGCAGATTATGGAGTAGTCGGTGATTATAGGGAAATCGTAAAGGAATTAATAGAATTGTTGAAAAGCCCACGAAGCAAGTAAGTCTAAAAATTCATTAACCTGCATTTAATAATTAATCCCCCTATTCCCATCGAGAAACTAAAATTGGCATAATGGTGTGAATGAGTTTAGTAATGCATCAAGGTGGTATTGGCTCGGGGTGGTACTGATCATAATACTCGTGGGGGCAATACTAGTACTCATTGCAGACATATATGCAATAATAGGTTACCATAAGCTATCCCAGGTCAAGTGAGGGTTAAATCACCCTTTTTAATGAACTCATTGTTAATCCTCTCAATGATCTCCACAGATCTTTTTAGTAGGTCAAGTTGCCCTGGCTTAAAGGTGAAGTTCTCATCACCAATGGCATACTCAATGTTACACTCATTACTACAAACCACGGAGACATAGATACTAAAGTCCTCGGTTAGGTTTAGTATTACGATCTTTTCACGGCCATACTCATCAACCTCCGCAGCAATACCTAACTCCCTGGCAGCATTGAGTATTTTATTCACTATACCACTAATGCCCGTCATATTGAGACCACTAGGTTTCCCATTAATTTAGTAATAAACCTAATTGCCGAGGGTAAAGCGAAAAATAATATAGGGCAACCATTCCATATCCTTGTATTATGCCTGCGTAGGGAGTTGGTGAATCACAGTGATACGGGTAGTTAGCCCCTCTCACGTATTTTAAACACCCTAGGGATTAATTAACACTCATGCGTTGAAACCCTTTAGGTAATTCACTAGTTTATCAACCAGTATCTCCGCGATCCTTCTCTGTGCTTCCCTGGTCTCCGCACCTATGTGTGGCGTTACAATGACCCTTGGGTGTCTGACTAGTTCTATTTCCCAAGGTTCCCTGGGTGGTTCGTTCTCAAGTACATCAAGTGCTGCAGCAGCCACCTTACCATCATTGAGCGCCTTCAGTAACGCCCTTGTATCTATTACCTCACCCCTGGAGGCGTTGATTATTATTACCCCATCCTTCATGGCCTGAAACTCCTTTTCACCAATCAAATGCCTGGCGCTTGGTGTTAGGGATACGTGAATTGTGATGAAATCACTACTTCCCAGTAATTCTTCGAAGCCTACAACATCAACACTAAGTTTTGACGCCCTATCCCTAATGTCAACTACATCATAGGCAATAACCCTCATACCAATCGCCCCAGCAAGCTCGGCAACCCTCTGTCCAATCCTGCCGAATCCAATAACACCAAGAGTCTTACCAAGCAACTCAATACCCATGTACTTGCCCTTGGGCCATTCACCACCCTTGATTAGCCTATCCTGAAGCGACACAAGCCTTGCAGCCGCAATCATTAAGCCAATGGTTAACTCAGCCACAGATTGCGTTGAACCCTCGGGCGCATTAATGACCTTAATGCCCCTTGCCTTGGCGTATTCAACGTCAATATTGTCAAGTCCAACGCCAGCCCTCGCTATGACCCTCAACTTACCGGCTGCGTCAATAACATCCCTAGTGACCTTGGTCCTACCCCTAACTATTAAGGCCTCATAACCCGGTATAACCTTAAGCAAATCCTCCCTGCTTATCCCGGGCCTATAGTCAATGTCAATACCCCGGCTTTTCAACTCATTTACTATGTACTCGTCCACGGAGTCCGTTATTAATACCCTAACCATTCACAACCTAAATAGGCTATGTTTTTTAAGCATTATTATTTATATTATTTATAATTATTAAAACAATAATACCCCGACGCATCATTTAAAAACAACCATCCAACAATCAACGAAGTGATACCAGCAGTAGCCTACGTTAGAGTATCCACAGAAATGCAGGACCCAGCAAACCAGGTGGAGTACCTAAGGCGATGGAGTGAGTCCAGGGGGTTCCAAATACTGAGGCTTTACATTGATGAGGCAATCAGTGGCGCCTCCCCAATCATGGAAAGGCCGGCATTCAGGGAATTGGTTAAGGACGTGGAGGGCGGTGCATTGAGTCCAAGACCAATGGTCTTATTGGTTTATGAAACCTCGAGGCTTGTTAGGAACTTCCAGGAACTATTTAGGTTACTTGATATTGTTGAGAATAGGCTTGGTTTGCTCATAGTTAGCACCAGTGAGAAGGAGTCAGTGCTTCAGAACCTTGACGGCGCCTACAGGCAGTTCCTTAGGACAGTCCTGGCCTTCGTGGCATCCATGGAGAGAGAATTCATTAGGCAGAGGACCAAGGCTGCAATGGAGAGGCTCAGGACGGAGGGTAAGATTGTTTCCAAGGTTGATCTAATGCCCAGGGACGTAATTGAGGAGGTCCTTAAACTATACACGGAGGGATTAAGCCAGAGAGCAATATCTGCCAAGCTGGGCATAAGCCTATATGCCGTGAGGAGAATATTGGGTAGGCATGGTTATAGGGGTGGTTATACATGTCCGCGTTGTCTCCATAGGATGACCATCACTGACAAGGCCCTTGTCCAGGTTGATGGCAGGTACGCCATTAAGTACGTACTGCACTGCCCAAACTGCGGCTATGAGGAATCAAAGGTGGAGTAGCCCTCAGGGAAGCGTCATATTTCTCCCTTTATGTACTCCCTGAATTTACCAAGGGCGTTGAGTACCCTAGCAACCATTAACTCATCACCGAATTCCATGTAGTAAACCTTCCACTTATCAAACTCCAACCTGTCACTATGTCCCAGGTAACCATGCCACCACTGCAGGGATTCCTCAATCATCTTCATAATCCTGGCCTTATCCTCCTCACTTGGGTGAACATCATCTAAGTCCAGGATTATGATTGCAAACCTCCTCATACTCAAAACCACCCATTAACTAAATTGACTCATTTATTAATATACCCTCGTTAACCAACCACAAAAAGCAATTTAATAAGTGATAAAAGCTAGGGAAGCAATGAGTTATACGGCTTGGATCATATCCATAGGCAATGAATTATTGATTGGGAAGACGGTGAATACGAATGCCTCCTGGCTCGCCAAGAAATTAACGCTACTTGGCTATGACGTCAGAAGGATAATAACAATCCCCGACAATGAGGAGGATGAGGTTGAGGTATTCAGGGACGCGATTAGGAGGAGTATTAGGGTTGTGATTTCCACGGGTGGTTTAGGACCGACATTCGATGATAGGACGAGTGAGTACCTCGCCAAGGCCCTCAACAGGAGGTATATAGTTAACAACGACGCCTTGAAACTAGTCACAGAGACCTTCAAGTCAAAGGGGTTGGAATTAACGGAGCCAAGGCTTAAGCAGGCGAAAATGCCTGAGGGCGCGAAACCACTCCCAAACCCAGTTGGCACTGCGCCAGGCATCTGGGTTGAGGAGGGCAATACGGTAATAATTGCGCTACCCGGCGTGCCCACGGAAATGATGGGCATATTCGAGAACTACGTAGAGCAAAAACTACGCGAGATGGGCCCCAGGCTTCACTTTGTTGAGAGATCAATAACTGTGAGGGGGGTACCCGAGGCTGACCTGGCCCCAATAATCGAGAGGGGCATGAAAATGAGTAACAGGGTTTACATTAAGAGTCATCCCAAGGGTCATGAGATTAGGTCACCGCTTGTCGAGATCCACGTATACGTGAGCTCAGAGGACGAGAGTGCTGCTAAGGACGAGATTAATAGAGTGATTAATTTCCTGGTGAATGCAATTAAGGGGAGGAATGGCGAGATTTTAAGTCAGTGATTATTATTCGATTAAAATCACATGTACTTAATTATTGAGTACTTAAGGCAATCCCCTGAATTAACCTTGTGCGGATGACCGAGCACCAATATCCTCTCTGCATCATCGTATGAAAACACCAGGTCAGGCTGGGCACCACACAGCAGTCCCAAACCCACTAATTCAGGGGTTTGCCCAGGAACAACGCTAGAGAAAACCTTCTGTATGTAGTCCCTCATTGTACTTGACATGTTTAGGTCGAATAAGGTACTTAGCATAACCTCGTTACCCGTTAGTGTTATATCGCCTGGTTCGAAGCCGTAAGTATTCACAAAATCATCACGTATATTGTTAAACTTACCCCTAACATTATTCAGGACGTACAGTGCGGCCTTGAATAAGTCGCTTGGGTTTGCGGTTACCTCACCATTAACGTTGTCTGAGAACCTAATACTCGCCTTCTTTGCGCAAACTACCTGCCCCATGTCCTTATCCTCAACAGACTCAACACCATTATAAATAGAAACCATGGAACCACCAACCTTAATCCCAATGGGTTCACTTGGTGATGACTGCATATAGCACTCAATACCACCCATTAGGTATGTTGGGTAGAAATTCTCATCAATACTGAAGAAACCCTTGAATGCATTCACCAGGTAATTACCTGAATCGTAATTAGGTTCCGTAACCGAGGACTGTATCAGAAAAATCCTCTTACTATTCTCCACAGTACCAAGACTAACCTGCTGAGTCTCAAAACCCGAGACACCCCTGTAAATATCCATATACCTCGAGAAGGTACTCTTGATTTCATCAGCCATATAACGTGCAGAACCTGACAAAGCATTCATTATCTCCCTAATTATTTGCTCCTCATTCCCTGACTGAGCCACTGAATCGCCGAATAAGAATCAACTATTAATTAATAAAGGTTTCTAGGCACACAATACTAAACGAAATTAAGCTAATCCTTTAGGTGCGCAATTAATATATCGGTATCAATCAGCATGACTCATCCTCCTAGCCCTTTCCAGAGCATCCCTAGCGGCCTCCTCAGCCTCCCTCTTCAACTCATTGATGCTCTTCTCACCCTTTATAATGCCTGACGTTGAAACCAAGGAATCCCTGGGTATGGGTATGCCAATGAAGTACTCACCAATATCTATTATAATTACCGAACCGAACTTCGCGAGTTTCCCAGGCAACCTAATCCTATCCTTACTATCGATTTTTAACCACGCCCCTCATTAATCATGATTTAATCCCACTTTATTTAAATACCCCTATTTTCGGGCGCTCCTCCATTCGTCCTCAGCCGTGACGCAGTTTACGCCATAATTCCTGCAGAGCCTCATTATTGAGCTCAGCGTATTTACCCACCAATCCCTCGTCACTGGGTATATTGGGTTTAATTTCCCACCCATGAACCTGAGCACTATGGGCCTTGGCCTGAACCTATCAATAATAACTTGGGAATTCGTCTCCCCGGCCAGCCTTATTATTGGTTCGTAATCCTCCCTCCCATCGTTGACGCCGGGTATTACAGGGCCTAGGAATATCCAGGTCCCAATACCCAGGTTGGCCACCCTCCTCAGTGCCGAGGCTCTTGCCATTGGGTGCGCTGCCATGGGTTCTATGGCCCTGTAGGTATTCCTCATTGTGGTTATTGTGAAGCCCACGTCAATGGAGCCACTGCACCTACCTATCACGTCTAAGTCCCTAATGATCAGTGCGGACTTCGTCTGAATACTGACGTGGTAACCCGCATTACACAATATGTCAATGGCCCTCCTGGTCAGTCTATACCTAGACTCCGCTGGTTGGTATGGGTCTGTTATTGTCGATATGCCGACAATGCCTGGCCTATACCTCCTTACATCCTTAAGCAACGCCTGTATTAAGTTGACCTTAACATAGACCACCTCACCCCACCTCTCGCCAGGCTCACCCCTGGTGAAGTCCATGGCATAGCAGTAGATACACCCGTGTTGGCAGCCAAGGTATGGATTAAGGGCGTAGTCATACTCGGGTAAGCCCGACCTAGATAATGCTGTCTTAACCCTTATCTCCTTCACAATTATGCTGCCTGGTTTGATTGTAGTGGTCATTCACTTACCGCCCAACCAATTAACCAGGCTTGATTGCCTAGTAAGGATCCTCACCACGTATGACCTTGAGATCCATTTACTTATTGGTAATTTTAGGAAGCCAGCCACGTACTTTAGCGCGTCCTTCAGGTCGTAAAACCTCTCATGTGGGCCATTAAGCATTGCCCTAACGTTTTCCCTAACCCACCAAACACCAATGGGTAGGTTGAAGCCTGGGTAAATCTCACGCCACAATATGACCGCGGCTTGCCTGCGCATGGTCCTTAAAGCCTCAAGGATGGCTATCCTAGCTGCGTAATAGCAGCCGCCTATTGATGGGTATTCATCACGTCCCCAGTAACCCTCATAATCAAGCTCTAGGGCAGTTTCTCCACTCCACATGTTCCATGTTGAACCAGGCCACCAAGCCTCAGCCCACTCATAAAGCCAGGTGTGTGGCGCCAATATGCCGACAAATGTATTGTCCTTAATACTTCTCACGTAAACTCTATACTCACCTATTAATGGGTAGTCATGAACCTCATTAAGCATTTTATCAGAGACTTGCTTATCAACGGCCGTTATCGACCACCTAGTTGGCACTAATCTCCTCCTCTTGCTAATGCCGAGTGTACCAACGCTCAGTAGTCTTGATATGTGGTGAACGTCAATACCGTGGTTATACAACGTCCAAATAGCCTCAGTGGCACTTAAGTCAGTATCGCTATATACCTTATCGATTATCCTTGGTGGTGGCGGTAATGAATTTATACGCAATTTCTGTAGTGGTGATGATGGGCCGAAGGGTGGTGAGTGTTCATCAAGAACATACCTATTACTGACTGGTCTTTCGAGTATTAATTCTGAATCCACGGGGTTACTTGATAACGCCATTACCTGTATGTCATGAAGTGTCCTTGGTGGGTTTCCAGCATTCTCAACCCTAACCCTCACTGAACCCCTGATCAGTGATAACCTAATTGATAGGAAGTCCTCGAGTTCCATGCCAAGCCAACTCCTTGGATCCTCTAGATTACTTGTATTCCCATGAATAGGCGGTGTTGCTGGGTAAACATTAACCCCTGGGTAGCCAACACGCCCAATGAACACGCTTGGCGGTGATGAACCATCAATACGTTCCCTATTAATAACATTCTTAAGTGTGTACTTTGCACGTAACTCGGCTAGGACTGGGCAGTAGGATAAGCCGCATAGGCCATTCTCTCCTCTACACCTGATACACAGTGCTGGGTTTATTCGCACCTTGTAATAACCAGGCCTGGGGCATTATATAGGTCTTTTGTTTAACTCATCCCTTGGATGGGAAGCCTTTAAAAGCTCCACGTGGACTTTAACGGGAAGTCCATGGTGAGTATTCAGGTGAATCCATGAGGTGTAGTGGGGAGACCTTGGTGGCAAGTGGTTTTGGATACTTCGTAAAGCTTGTTAGGAGGAGGTGTTGGGTAAATGATGGCTTATCCATAGTCCATGTTGATCCCAAGGCTATTGGTGTTTGGAAAGATGGTGAATTAATGGAGCTTGATTATGAGTGGAAGGCTTCGTTTATTGACCATGAGTATGGCATAATAACCGTGGTGGTTAGGAATGGGCCGTTGGAGATTGTGATCAGGATAAGGAGTAATAGGATAATTGATGCGTTCACCATGGAGATTAATTAACTCATTCAGGTGGTATTTCCCTGAATAATGCGTTTATGTCTATACCCTCCCTACTTAACCTGTATAGTCGCATTACGTAGTAAATTACTAGGCCCATTACGAATATTGCCATAAAGAGACCTATTATGTAGTTGTTTATTGATTGTATGAATAAGTAGTCCATTGGGTTCACTATTTCTTCATAGGCTATCCAGGAGAGTAATGCCGTTGTGTACGTACCGAGCAACACAGTGCCCATTTTCCTCGATCTCAGACCAAGGACTATTGCAGTTATTGTAATGATCATGAAGTACATGAAGATCGTGACTAGGGTACTCACGTCCATGGTGGCTGACAACAAAGGAACAACACCGAAATTATATATGTACATTATTACCAGGGTTATTACCAGGTCAGTTATGTGGGCTATTACGGGAGTATGGGTACTTGGACTAACATACGCGAAGATTGATGGCAATACCCTATCAAAGGATAGGGCGAGTAGGTACCTGGCTATTTGTATTATTAGGACCGAAACAACGTTGATGTACCAGGTAAATGAACCAATGGTTATTAACCACTGAAGCACTGGGTTCTTGATGGCAAGTATGAGTAATGCCTGTGGGTATGGTGGTGGTAATGTACTTGGCCAAGAAACCCCATTGGCAATACCGTAGTATATTGCGAATAATCCATTCAGTGCATTAGTACCCAGTGACGCCACCACTGCCCAAACACTAAGTACTAGGAATAGAACACTTATTGCATAGGTGCCAAATATAGCAATAGGCATTGCGCTACCCCTCCTGACCTCACCACCAATGGATAGTATGAAGTTCACGAAGGGAAATACATAGGCCAGGTATGGTATTAGGAATATCGTATCCGTGATTACTCCATGACTTGGTAATACTCTTGATACTAAAACCGCTTGGTTTAACAGGTTTGGTGCAGTCGCATTTATTGAATTAATTATTTGTGGTGTGTAGGCGTGGAATAGAATTATTGTTAGTATGAATGTTATGATACCGAATAAGGAAATTGCTGAGGCTAAGTACTTACCTGCCTTTATGGATACTGCATTAACCAATATGAAGATTGTTAATATTATGGAGCTTGTCAGGAATACCAGTAATGGATTGCTCATTAATGAGTTTCCAAGAAGTATAAGGTTCGTAGTATGGTTCGAGAGGCCTATGGCTAATAATGCAGGTGCAAGTCCCGTAACTAGTCCTAGGCTTGTTAGTACGGCGTTGAAGAACATTTGGTCTATTATAAACATGAGCATGGTCGCGAAGCCAATGGATGGGTGTAGGTTCCTGGTTATGAATATGTAGTCACTGGCTGTCCTGTAGTACGTCACGCCAACCCTACTGAGTAGTATTGTGAGTGGTAGGAATAGGGCTGCGCTGGTTATTATTGCAATTATTGGGTTCCCCCTTGGGAAATTGAACATGCTTGACAATAGGAGTATAAACCCTGATTGAAAGGCCATGAATGCAGTATTCATGAGCAGCGCTGTCCATGGTCCAATCTCCCTAACAAGCCCTGTTGACTCCCTTAAGAAGGGCCTTGGTTTATCCACGTTAATGCCCGTGCTGAAGGCCTTTAATTCCTTACGGTACCGTGGGTAACAACAAGCCCGCTGAGCGGCCCTACTTTCTTTCCATTATTAATTCCCTAACGGATTGCAGTAATTCACCGTGGTGCTTCTCATCATCTGAAATACTCTTTAGCAGTTTAACAATGAGTTTTGAGAACGTACGGTGCTTGGGACCCACCCTAGTGCTGGTTATTGGTAAGTAACTCCTGAGTAGGAAGCTGTATATCCTTACGGCGTTCTCTTCGTAACTCTCAAGCTCGNNCATGGAATCCATGAAATCCATTAATGACCTAGCATGTGTTATTGCCTCCTCAATACTTCCCTGCAGGGAAAAGAGTGCCTCAATGTCAAGTACCTTCTTTGGTGGGCACTCGTGGATTAGGGGCTTTAGCATGGTTAATGTGTAGCTGTGCATCGCCGATTCAATGCTTATCTTCCTCATAACGGCGCTTATGTATGGATCCTTAATGCCAAAGGCTGCAATACTATAGAGTATCGCTAAGTACCTCTCCAGTTCCCTCATCATGTCTATCACCCTAAGTAATGCCTCACTATCGTCATTACTCATTAATAATCAAACTACAGGATAACAGGCATAATTTAATTTTTGCCTCTTAAGTTAAACCGAGGTATGAGGATTGTGGTAATTGGCGGTGGGGCTGCCGGCATGAGCGCTGCATCGAGAATAAGGAGGTTGAGGAGCGATGCTGATGTGATCGTACTTGAGGGCAGCAGCATGGTTAGTCACGCACCCTGTGGAATACCCTATTACCTAGAGGGTTTGTTTGATAATTATGAGTTGTTCATGCATTACTCGCCGGATTACTTCAGGAGTGCCAGGGGCATTGACGTTAGACTTAATGAGACAGTCATTGAGGTTGGTTGGAACTACGTAAGGACCAATAGGGGGAGTAAACTTGATTGGGATTACCTGGTGCTTGCAATGGGATCCGTGCCCTCCATACCCGGTATACCAATCATTGGTGATCGCGTGTTCACGATTCATCACCCAGCCGATGCACTGAGACTAAGGGATGCACTATACTCCGCAGGTACCATTGGCATTGTTGGAACTGGGTACGTGGGTATTGAGGTTGCTGAGGCATTGAGATTTAGGGGCAAGGACGTAATAATGATTGGTAGATCAAATTATCCACTGCGTAAGTCCCTGGATGAGGATATTGGTAATATCGTTAAGAATGAATTAATTAAACATGGTGTAAAACTGCAATTAAATGAAAGGGTGCTTGAGGTGAATAACCAGGGTGGTAAGCAGGTAATAATCACGGATGGTGGTAGGTACGTGGTTGATGCCGTGGTGCTGGCAACAGGTGTAAGACCGAATGTGGAACTTGCTAAGCAACTTAATTTGCGTATTGGTGAGACCGGGGCTGTGTGGGTTGATGGTCATATGAGGACGAGTATTGATAACATCTATGCCGCAGGTGATATTGCTGAAACCAGGAACTTAATAACGGGTAAGCCATATTGGCATCCCTTCGGGACAACTGCTAATAAGATGGGGTTCGTTACCGGTAGTAATATTGCCGGCAGGCCCATGGTTTTTCCTGGAGTTGTTGGAACATCAATGACTAAATTCATGAACCTATACATAGCGAGCGCCGGTTTGACAACACAGGAAGCAGTGAAACATGGGTTTAGGGCAAGGAGCGTAACAATAACTGCGAGGACCAGGGCTAGGTACTACCCTGGCGATGGTTATGTAACAATAAAGTTAATAGTTGATGAGAGTAATATGAGGATTGCGGGTGCTCAGGTAATTGGTGATAATGGCTCCTACGTCCTTGGTAAAATTGACGTGCTGGCTGCATTGATGGCTAGGGGCTCCACGGTTGAGGACCTATTCATGACTGACCTGGCCTACCTACCTGCTGTGACCCAGGTCTGGGACCCGTTGATAATAGCGGCTAGGCAGTTCCTTAGGGATTGAATGATTTATATTCAATTGTATATATAATTATGCATTATATTATTAATAAATACTGTTATTTTTAATGAACATACATAGTACAATACCTAGAAAATTATAAACTCCCTATCGATATATAAGCTTATAGAATACATTATTAGTGTATGGATCAACTCACACTCGGAGCACCAGTAGATGTTAGGGTTGCGTCCGCAGTGGGCATACTAGCCCACTTGTCCCTCGCATCGAGCTTCCTTGGCACAATACTCCTAGCCATAGTTGCGGAGTTCCTTTACATGAGGAACCACAATCAATTCTGGTATAATACAGCTAGGATATTCTCGGTAATATCAACGATATTCTTCGGCGTTGGCGCCGCCTTCGGCACATTAGTCGAGTTCGGACTAGTCACGTTATGGAGCAACTTCATATCACTGATTGGCGAGGCAATAGTACTACCGTTTTACCTCGAATTATTTGCCTTCCTAATAGAGGTGGTCATATTACCACTTTACGTATTCACATGGAACAAGATCAAGAACCAAACTCTACACTGGGTAATAGGCATAGTGGCAGCGCTTGGTGGTTACTATAGCGCCTATAATATCCTCGCCGTCATGGCATCACTCAGCATAAGACCCCCCGGCCTCGAGGTGGTAAATCTGTACCAGGCCACTGGGCAGAATGTTGTTGGCTTAACGGATTACGTAATTAAGTGGACTTCGCCAATAGATGCTTGGAACATGTTTTGGTGGGGTGCGAATGCCTTCATATTCCACGGAATACTGGCCGCTGTAATATTGACCTGGTCCATAATAGCCGCCATATACCTATACCTCTACATACGTGATAGGAAACCCGAGAGGTTAATGATGCTTAAGATACTCGTACCAACGGTGGCTGTGCTAACGGCGATACAGGGCTTCGTACTTGGGCACCTTCAGGGCGAGTTGGTGCTGCAGTATGACCCGCTTAAGTTGGCGGCACTGGAGGGCATGTACTGGAACGGTCTCAGGGTTGATCCATTAACGAGCTTCTTTGCATATGGAACCTTCAACCACGCCTTC
>DAJV01000083.1 GCA_002496475.1 Vulcanisaeta sp. UBA163
AGACTTGCCCCTTCACTTTGTCATTATTCTGTTCAGTAGTTGCCTTAGTTCGTGGTTGCAGACTGGGTATACCTTACTTGGCAATCTCTTGAATTGGTGCAGTACTCCGTACCACTTGAGTTGGTTTGTTAGTAGTTCCACGAAACTCCTTAGGCTGGCTAGGTAAAGCTTTGTCAAACCACTACATAAGCCATCCTCAAGCAACTCATGCCCGGACTCCTCGATAAGGTCATCAATAGTGATCAATGCCTTGCGCCTCAAGGTCTTCGTGACTAACTTATTAGCGCTCCACTGGGCAAATCCCTAACGTGGGCATAAAGCCCACGCCTAATGCGCATAATACGCCTCCGGAGACTCGACAAAGCCGGCAAGATGATTGAGAAATGCCGAAATGCGGGAACAGGGCAATGCTTATTTACCCGTGATTGAATATATTACTGTGAGGGTTGCCATTGGACTAGCGATACTATCACTGGTGATTACGCTGGTTGTTCTTGGAATTTCAGCATTAACAACTGGTAATTTAAGCAGGTACGTTAGTGCCAATATTTATCAAGCAGGCGGTGGTTATTACCTGGTCTTCACGACCCACAACCCACTACCGATACCAATAGTGATAGTGATTAGGCAGGGCGCAGTGTTAAGAAGCATGTATGTTGAGCCCTACGGCTTCGGTAACCTCACGATGCCAATAACGTCATTGAGCCTACCAATAAGTATAACCGTGTCCATACCCGGCATTGCCAATGTCACGAGTACGGCGACCCCATCATGAGGGTCAGGGATAGGTTAATAAGTGGTGCCGTTAATGCCGTAACTGACGCACTACTCCTGATCCTAATGCTAATACTCTACTCACTACTCAGTTCGTTCATGGTCCACCTACCCTTTAGGTTCGTGGCATTGAGTGAGTACCTCACGTTAATAATCGCCTTCGCCGTACTGGCGTTCCTGAGGGGCTTATTGGCTGGTCACGTGTTCGCTTACCCGGTCATTCTTGGTGAGTCAGTGTTGGTAACCGCGATATTCCTCTCGGTGCCTAGCACGGTTAGTGCGTATGGGGTTACCGTAAACATCACACCCCTCATCTACTTCCTGTGGTCCGTGGAGATGGCTTGGGTCGTGTACTCAATCATTGATCAATTCAACAAAGCCCTAATGGATCCCTAGTGTAGGTACTCCTCAATCTTGACGGCTAGCTCCTTAACGAGCTTACTCATTAGTAGTTGCGAAGCTCTCTCCCTGGCATTTCTGCCCATCCTATCCCTCTCCTCCGGGTTGTCCAGGAGCCTCTCCACGGCCTTGGCGGCGCCCTCTACGTCGTCTGGGCCGTTGACGTGTATCCCATCAACGCCGTTCCTAACGACCCACCTCTGCCCGTAGATGGCTGAGGTTATTACCGGCACGCCGCCATACATGAACTCCAGCTGTGTTAGCCCGAGGGCCTCCATCTTACTCATTATTATGTTCAAATACGCCTCCTTAATCAACTTCTTCTTATCCTCAACACTTAATTCCCCGGTCAATGTCACGTTGTCCAAACCCCTAGTCTCATTAACAACATCATCCCACTGATCACCTGACTTACCGGCAATAACGAAGTGTACGTCACGCCTATGCCTAAGCATTTTAGCAACCCTGGCAACGGCGAGTGGGTTCTTACGTTCCTCAACCGTGCCCAGGTATGCCACGATCTTAACATTGTCGGGTATCCTATACTTAACCCTGAAGTCGCTTGAGTCAACCACGCCTAGGTCGGCAACCTCATCATCATCAATACCCCCTGGAAACACGTAAATCTGCTCAGGCCTTGCACCCATCCTAATCATTTCCTCACCCTCAAGCGGCGTTACACATAGTATTAGGTTGGCTGCCTTGAAGATCTCGGGAAACGCCATGTGATTCCACGTAAGCCTATACGTCCTCTCAGCAACGTCATACCTAGTAGGATCCGGTGGTTGGTAATGGCTCATGTGGCCAAAGAACACATTACTGTTCTCAAGGCTGAAGGTTTTTAACATCCTCCTCCACATTACGTACTTAGCCGTGTCCTCAGGCCCATTCCAAAGCGTGGAGTGTGTTATTAATGAGTTAATGCTGAAGTTTTCGCCAATCCTCCTGAGCACATCGACAAAGTTTTTAAACATGATCCTCCTAGGGGGCCACTTGGCCATGTAACTATCAACCCTAATCGTGGGTAGGCTAATGGCCACATCCTTCTCCTGAAATACGTAACCCTCCAGCGAAGTCTCCACTATCCTCCTCCTAACAACCTCATTACCATCGTGGTAAATACTCGTTATTAGGTAAGCCTCATAACCAAGCCTTAGAAACCACTTAACCATCCTCTGGGCCACTAACTCCTGTCCCTTGGAACCACTTGTTTGGTACATTATAATCCCAATAATTGGCTTAACCACTACTCTCACCTTCCTTACCCTCGGTTTGAACCCGCTCACGCTCTAAGAGCCTTCTTAATGGTTCCCTCAATGGTACAGCCAATACTAGGCCTATGGCGATGCCGAGTCCAATGGCCACTGCCCAGGCAAGTCCCTGGGCAAAGATATAGAGTATTGTCACGTTAACCTTCATGACACTCAGGGCTATTGTTATGACCATGTAGTACAGTATAAACCTGAAGGCGTCACCCACGAAGTTGAGCAGTGTCTGGGCGTATTGATCATTAGTTGGGTAACTACGTTTAAAGTAGTCACTTATCCAATCAACCATTATTAAACCAATTATTAGTATGATCACGCCGGATACTAAATATGGTAGGTATGCTAATACACTCTTGGATGTGTCGTATAGGAAGGCTAGGTTTGGACTTGCGTAGGATAACTCGAGGAGTGCGTAGAAGATCGCCGCTATGTATATGACCCACTTAACGAATAGTCCGAGGAAATCACCAGCCGTATAACCACTTCTCAGTAGTGCACGGCCTACGGATGTCTTCCTGAAAAAGGCATCCAGGCCCGTGGTATATGATACTTTCTTGATTAGTATTTCCACGAGCTTACCAACCACGTAACCCACGATTATTATAACCACGGCAGCAAGCACCGTGTAAAATACATTCTGCGGTATGAAACCAAATATCTCAAGTTGCTTCGTTGTTAAATTGATGGTAGTACTCATTATTGAAGGAGTTGTGTACTAGGTCTTTAATATTTTTAGTGGAACTCAGCATCGTATAATACCTATATCAAATCCGATCTTTAATATTGAATAGGTAGGAAGAGAATTTCAAGAGGAACCACTCATGTACCTAGCAGCCCTCTTAATAGCCTTAATAATATTCATATAGCCTGTGCACCTACATATGTTTTTCACGCTCAACTTCAGTATATCATCATTAACTGTTGGGTCTATGTTTGTGAGGTAGTCGTGGGTTACCATCATGAAGCCATGCGTGCAGTAGCCGCATTGCATTGCATATTCCTCAAGGAACGCCCTCTGTATTGGGTGTAATTCCATGCCCCTGCTCAAGCCCCTTATCGTGGTCACCGAGTGCCCTGAAACCCTAACCACGGGCACCATGCATGACTTAACGGCCCTACCATCAACAAGCACCGTGCATGCACCACACTTACCCTCATCACAACCCCTCCTAACCTCCCTAAAACCATGTCTCCTCAGGAAGTCCAAGAGCAATAGCCTAGGCTCCACCAGATCCTCAATCCACTGCCCATTAACATTAACCCTAACCCTGACTAGGTCACCCACGTACTCAACCCCATCCCTAAACTCCCACCTAATCAGCTCCTCCTTAGTGGGTGTCCTCAGGTGCTGCACTGAGCCATTGGCTATATCCATCAACGCCTTGGTCAATAGGTTCCTGGCCACCCTAACCCTGTAATCACTGGGTGCGTGGGTATCCTCAAGTGGTTTCGTATCTATTGACGAGAATATTGAATTAACAATATCACTTACCCTAGTCCCAACCTCCTTAATCCCAAGCCCGTTTAAGTGACCACTAACCAGTACGGGTTCTGGGTAAACCGCGCCTATGACTATCCTGGAATCCGTAATAACACCATCCCCCTCCTGATAAGTGACTGCAATTATCACGCTTGGGAATGATGAACCACCTCTCCTAAAGAATTCATAAACACCCCTTAAGCCACTCAGTGGTATCCTGACCTCTGTGATTACCTCATTCTGCTTCAAATCAGTTATATAAGGCCCCTTATACAATTCCGAAACCTTAATCCCCCTCTCTGTACCAACACCCCTGATTACCACCTCGGCATCCAGGGCTATTAGGGCTGGGTAGTAATTAGCCGCTGGATCAGCGTGAGCCAAACTACCGCCTATCGTGCCCAGGTTCCTAACCTGGATATCCGCTATATGCCAAGCCGATTCACTAAGTATTTTCGCATGCTCGTTCACTAGTTTATTCATTGCCACATCGCCATGCGTCATTAACGCACCAATTCTTAGGTAATTACCCTCAACCTTAACATACCTGAGGTCATTAATGCCAAGTATGTCAATTAGGTATTTAACCTCGGTCATCCTGAGCTTAAGCATGGGCATAAGGCTCATGCCGCCAGCCAATACCTTAGCATCACCACCATATTCATTGAGTAGGCTCAGTGCCTCATTAACCGTTGAGGCCCTAACATACCTAAAGCCCCTGGGGATACCAAGCGAGTATGCCATACTCATCACCTCTCCATTGCCCTCATGATCTTATGAGGCCTCAACGGCAGATCCGTCACTGCCCTACCGATTATTGAGGCGAGCGCATTGACAATTGCTGCGGGGACTCCCATCATGACGCCTTCACCAACACCATGCGCGCCGGACACTAGGTGCTTCGTCGGTGTCTCAAAGTGCATGAGCTCCACATCCATACCAATCGCCTCGGCAAGTGTTGGGGACTCATAAATGTCCAGGCTTGTTGTTACTGGATTTCCTTGGTCGTCATACATCAATTCCTCATACAGCGTTAGGGCAAGCCCATGCATTAAACCACCCATTAACTGCCCATCGACGAACTCCCTCTTTAGAACCCTGCCTGAGTCATGGGCAATCACGTACTTCCTAACCCTAATATCATATGTCGCCGGATCCAGCTCTATAACGGCTAATTGGGCCTGTATGGCATATGTCGCCGAGGAATTAATCCTATCGCCCTCAGGGGCCTTGACTGTTGGTGGTTGGTAAAACACAGTGGTGCTCAATGAGGCATCCGAACCCTCAGGCAGTGAACCTGGGTCCCAATTAATGGATGACGCAAGTCTCCTAATGTCTATCCTCCTGCTTGGGTTATTAATGTCATAGAATTGCCCATTCTCGAAGCCCACCCTTTCAGTGCCCAGGGCAACCATGGCTAGCCTGGTTAATTTCTCCCTCAATTGCCTCGCCGCCAGTATAGCCGCACTAACCACTATTGGGGCGAACCTGGATGAGTAGGAACCGTCAGATAATGCCCAAACCCTAGTCGTATCCACCCTATTCTCGACAGTTACGATTGACGGGTCAACACCAAACTCTGAAGCAATGACTTCAGCGAGCGTTGTCTCATGGCCAAGCCCCTCATTTGTGCCGTTAACGAAAACCCTAATGTAACCGCTCATATCAATACTAATAGTCACGTAAGAACCAGACCCGGAATGCGGGTACTTACGCTTATTGGGCTCAATAGCTAAATCCGTGTAACCCAGGTTCGTTCCTGCCGGCTCCACGAGTACTGCAATACCAACACCAATGTTTGGGTTCCTCTTCCTCTCCTCAAGCCAACGCCTATACTCAGGCTCAATGGCCCTAACAACCCTCTCATAATCCTGCCTTGGGTATAAACCTCCAGTTATTGTTTCGTAGAAGTACTCATCACCAATCTTCCTCGGGAAATCCCTAATGAGGTTCTTAACCCTAAGTTCAAGTGGGTCTATGCCCAGTTCACGGGCTAATTCATTAACGGCCACCTCAAGCATGAAGTAGAATGGTGGACCGCCATAGGCACGGTTTAATCCAGTCGGTAATTTATTCGTTACGACCACGTAATTCTCAACCTCAATAACCCTAACATCATATGCACCATTCATGTTACCATGGACCCTAAACAAAACACCTGGATCAGGAGGCCTTGGGTACGCACCAACATCCTCATAAAACCTAAACCTAAATCCCTGGATTAAGCCATCCCTCGTTGCCGCAACCTCCACAACACCCTTCCTAACACCACCAGAGTTACTACCCACTAGGTGCTCGGTCCTACTCTCAACCCATTTAACGGGTTTACCACTAAGTATTGATGCAGCTGCAGCCAGGGTTATGTATGGGTATAGTGAGTACTTAGAACCGAAGCTACCGCCAATGTCTCTAGGGCTGAATAATCTTAGGCTACTCGTTGGTAATCCCAATGCCCTTGTTACGAAGTACGTTATTAACAATGGTCCCTGGGTATTAGCCCATACGTTCAATTCACCATTCACATAATGGGCAAGGACCCCGTAAGTCTCCAGAGGCATTGCATTGTGCTTCTGGTAATAGAACTCACGCTTTATGACAATAGGAGCCTCAGAGAACGCCTTATCCACCGGCCCAAACCTCATGTGCCTATACATGGCTATGTTGGACTTAAGCTCCTCATGAACGAGGATATCACCCCTCAATGCATCATCAAGGGTAAGGACGGGCTTCAAGGGCTCAAAATCAACCTGGACATAATCAAGCAGGTCAATTGCCCTGTAAGGGTCATCAGCGAGGACTACGGCTATTGGCTCACCAACGAACCTAGCCCTATCCCGCGCAAATGGGTAGTACTTAATCGGCGCATCCACGGCGAGCGGGAATGGGTTCGGGATCACCTTGGCCAGTTCGTCTGGTCCGTAGGCAATACCACCATGCTCAAGGACTCCGCTTAAGTCAACCTTGAGTATACGGGCGTGGGCATAGGGGCTTCTGTAAATCGCCATGTAGAGCGTGCCTGGGGGTGTGGGTATGTCGTCAATGTACTCGCCGGAGCCCGTGACTGCACGGAGGCCTTCCCTATAATGAGGCAATTTACTCATTAACTTAGTATTGGGGATTAGTTATTAAAGTATTAAGTTATAGTGTTATGAATAATCATGATGCCTAAGATCTTCATCTATAGGTTGCCGCAGGATGATCCAAGTAAGAACACCTCGGTAAAAATGAGCAGGTTTGGATTCGCGCAATTAGTTGATAGCGTTAGGCACTTGCCAAGGGGCTCTATACTCCTTGATCCAACTGCCAAGCCATCATTAACACCAGGCGATAGAGAGGCGGTGATGCACAGGGGTTTGTCCATAATAGATTGCTCCTGGAAAAAAGCCGTGGATTTACACGGTAGGTTGCCCAGGCATTACTTCATAAGGAGGAGGCTACCGTTTCTTATAGCTGTTAACCCGGCTCATTATGGTAAGCCATACATATTGAGCACCATAGAGGCTACGGCAGCTGCACTATACATACTGGGTTTCAGAGAGGAAGCCAATGCTGTTTTGAGACTTTATAAGTGGGGGCTGAACTTCCTCAACATAAACGCCAAGTACCTGGAGAGGTATGCCGCTAACGATCTAACGCCTGAGAGGGAGTTATTGGGCATTGACGATGTCGAGGAGGGAATAAAGCACTTAATCGCGGCGTTGCTGAATGGAAGGTAATTCCCTGCCCTTAGCGTAAAGGCAAGCCTCCCTCAATGGGCATTTACTGCATAGTGGGTTGCTTGGTAGGCAGTACTTCTTGCCTATTGTAACTATTGACGCATGCACAAGCTTATACACATAAAGGTCTCTCGGTAGTAATCCCTCGAGGAAACCCTTCCATTCCTCATATCCCTCACTCAACTTGATCCCTAGGGCCCTACCAAGCACTCGCCTTGTGTATTGCGAAATGGGCATTGATAACATGTTGAGGGCAAAGAGCATTATTGAATCCGCGGTTTCCTTACCAACACCCTCCTGCCCAAGCAGGAACTCCCTAACACTAGGTTTATGCCTTAGTGTCTCCAATCCACCAATCATCGTTATGTTCCTGGCAAGTCTCACCAACCTCACAGCCTTTGTGAACCTGTAATTAACGCCCTTAATAACCCCAGCCAAGTAGCCAGGTTCCGTATTAGCCACACTCTCCAGCCCGTTAAGGCCCATTTGCCTAAGCCTGTTAAGGACTGTGTGAACCACATCCCACCTGGTTTGTTGAACCAGTATTGCGGTTATCACAACTTCGTCAGGGGACTCGGCACCGCCCCACCACTTGGTCGACTCGGCATCCCCAGGAAACCAACCAACACTCTCTAACTCACTCCTCATTCCCTTGAATACTTTGATGAGTTTATCAATCACGCCATTCATGGCCCATTTACAGATATTGAATGGGTTAAAGAGTGTTTACTCACACGTACCTCGATATTCCTAGCTTGGATTCAATGCCTATTTATGGCTATGGTAATTACGAAAATACAATAATTAATGATGAATAAAAGTTAAAGTTTATTAAAGTAAACCCGCACAGCACATGTAATGAGCACCAGGGGCAGGAGACCGGTAAGGCGTAGTCCATTGCCTGGCTATAAGGCTTGTAGGAATTGTAAGGCCATTGTACCGGAGGAAAGTGACAAGTGCCCTGTCTGTGGTGGTATGGACTTCACTAAGGACTGGATGGGCTTAATAATAATACTTAAGCCCGAGGAGTCCTGCATAGCCAAGAAACTTGGGATTACCAAGGCCGGTATGTACGCAATCGAGGTCCTGTGATCCCACCTTAAGAGTTTAATACTTATTAAGGGGTTGCCCCACGTCATACTGGGATGTCAATACCACAATTGCCTGAGGGTGTGGAGGCTGGGAAGATCGTATTTAAGTTACTCAATATTAGGGAGAATAAGGCGGTTGGCCGTAAGGAGGTGATTGCTGAGGCATGGCACGTTGGTTTACCAACGCCAAGTAGGTTACAATTGAGGGAGGAGGTTGCGAAGGCCATGGGCCTTGATACCAAGCAGGTGTATGTGCTAAGGGTGATCACTGAGTACGGTAGGCACAGGAGCACTGTGGAGGCGCATGTATATGATGATCCAAACACTGGCGAGAAGCTGGAACCACTCTATGTGAAGCTCAGGAACATGCCGGCAGACGAGGCTAAGAAGTTCCGTGAAGAGTTGAAGAAGAAAAAGACTGAGAAGAAGTCTGGTAAGAAATAAGTTAATCTGTAGTTCTACTGGTTTTATCGATAAATTTTTAAGCAACCACTGGAGAAATGGGTGATTATACTTATGGATTTTAGGGAGGTACCAATTAATGAATGCCCAATAAAGTATCTCGATACACTGCACCTATTACTATTCATACTTCATAAGAGGGTTGAATTCTGTAAGAGCCTCAACCTTAATTGCATGGATTTACCAGTACTGGCCACAACACCTTTGGTGGCTAGGAATTGCGATAGGAATGATGTTCATAAGTTCTTTAGACGCATGAGGAGGATTGTGGAGAAGCTTAGTAATGAAATAGAAATATTTAGGTTAGGTAAATTAAGCGCCTCGTTATCCATAGAATTTGGTACGGATAGTATTAGGATTCATGATACTTACATAGTCAGTGACAATGATTGCAATAAGGTGCAGTGCATCACTGTGAATAACGTCACAACACTATACATGAGATTAGTCGTTAAGTTAAGCGACAAGAACCTAGTGGTGCTGAATGTACCTGACATACTTGTTTGGCTTGCCAGGGTGTACAGCATGGATACCGTGTATAGTGCATTAAACATGGTACATAATTATGTCGAGAATGGCACCTTCACCGATGATCTTGATAAGGTACTAGAAATAATCAGTAAGTGGGGTGTAAGTATTGACAAGGATGCCTTCATCAATGCCACACTACCAGGTAGAAGAAACCTGGTGATTTTAAAGGAAATACTTAGCACAAGCACATAATTACTCACTACGCCTAAGCAGTCTCTCAGTGAACCAGGGAACCAGGGAATTCCTTATTGCTGACATTATCGTACCCAGCCTACCATGTATTAACTCATGAATTAGGAAGCCAAACCTACTGTAGTACTTCACGTAAGCCCACTGGAGCATTTTCTGGGCCTGGTCCTTAGTGAATTTGTAGCCCCTCATCACTGCCCTGAGCGTGGTGTAATGCTCCCAGTTCCAATCATCAATTAGATCATCATTAAGCGCCTGCTGGTAAAGTGGTGTGCCTGGATATGGAGTGGCCACTGTGAATTGGGCGTAGGTTGGATTGAGCTTCATTGCGAATTTCACGGTGTTTTTCATACCATCAATGGACTCCCATGGGAAGCCTATTACGAAGGAGCCCACGTGATCGATCCTGACCTCCTTAGCCCATTGGAAGACCTTAATTGCTTGCTCAAGGGTTATCTTCTTACCAATCCTGTTTATTGTTTCTTGGCTGCCGGACTCAACTCCGAAATACAATGCTGTGCATCCATGGTTCTTAAGCGCCGTCATCATTTCCTTATCCATAGTGTCGACTCTCGAACCGCAGGAGAAGTTTATGTCAAGCTTCCTCTCCTCAAGCTCCCTAAGGAACTCATGCACGAATCTCCTACCAAGGGTGAACTCATCATCTGTGAAAACAATGATATTAGTCTTGTACCTCTGCATGGAGTCCTCAATCTCATCAACCACGGCCTTAGCCGACCTATACCTAATCATCCTGCCCCAGAAGTATGACGTGGAACAGAAGGAACAACCGTATGGGCACCCCCTACTGGCCATCACGTGAACTATCCTGATCGGCTTACCGAATATTGTGTACTTATCCATTGGCAGTAGGTGGCGGGCTGGCGGTGGTAATTCATCGAGGTTCCTAACCGGCGGCCTATCCGGTGTTCTTACGACTTGATCACCATCCTTAAATGCCAACCCCCTTATTGCCTTTAAATGCGTTGGATCTAGGCCATACCTCTCCATTACATTCACAAGTTCGAGTGTTGTGTATTCACCCTCACCTCTAATAACGACGTCAACGCCGTTACTCAAAGCCTCTTCATACATGAACGTCACATGCGGACCACCCATCATTATCGGTATGTCACTATCATACTCCCTAATTGCCTTGACTGCATCATATGCCTTATAAATCGTTGGCGTTATTGCCGTTAACCCAACAATGTCTGGTTGCCAGGACTTAACCTCATTCATGAATGCCCTCAAATCAATACCCTCCGTCGGCGAATCAATAATCCTAACCTTATGACCAGCCCTCTCAAGCACAGCGGCTATCCAAGCAAGACCGAGTGGTGGTGCCTTTAGCCCAAGGACCTTGTATAGTTCCAGTTTATCAATTCCTGGTGGAACCGCAAGTAGGACCTTCACTCTAACCACCTCACTTGAAGGCCAGTGGTGATATCTTCACCTTAATCCTCATTAAA
>DAJV01000081.1 GCA_002496475.1 Vulcanisaeta sp. UBA163
CCCATTCTGCAATGCCATGCTTACTGACGCTGCTAGGGTCAAGGGCACGGAGGATAAGGTGAAGATACTAGATATATCAGAGATTGTAAGATCGTCGCTTATTAAATCCCAGGAGGCTAAGGAAATTCCATGATATGATTAATGTAAAAATTATTTACCCCAAGGCTTTGATTCATTTTTGGTGAACCGTAAGATAATCGCTATTGGGGCGGAGGCTGTTCTTTACCTGGAGTATTGGTTAGGATTAACTGTTCTTGTTAAGGAGAGGAGACCGAAGGGTTATAGGAGGATTGAGTTTGATAATTATATTCGCAGAACGAGGACGATTAATGAGGCGAGGACCATGATAAGGACCAGGGAGCTTGGTATACCTGTACCTAGGGTTTATGATGTTGATCCGGTTAACATGAGGATCAGGATGGAGTACCTTAATGGGGTACCGTTGGTTAGTTTATTAATGAGTAGTGGTGATGAAGCCAGTAATGTTGTTATTAATTACATAAGGGTTATGGGTAATTACATTGGTATGCTGCATAGGAATGGCATATTACATGGAGATCCAACACTTGCCAATGCATTAATTGTTGAGGGTAAGTTATACCTCATAGACTTTGGCTTGTCGGAGATCCTCGGCAGGGCACCCACGAGGCAGGATGCCAAGATACTGTATAAGTTGGCCCTTGATCTCAATGTAACCCTGAGATCACTTGAAGCGTTATGCAAGGACCAAAGTCAGTTACTATTTACGGAGTTCCTTAATGGTTATAAAGACACCATTGGTTCTGAATTGGCGAGTAGGGTTCAGGCAATGGTTAATAGGATAAGGAAGATGGTTAGGTACGCCGTTAGGTAATTGTTTCCGTTCCTTAACGAACAAATAAGCTTTAAAAGTTCTCTTAGTATCGTTAGGCGTGCCTCACCGTAGTAGGCATAAGCATGGTAGGAGCGTAAGTACAAGGCCTGTGTCTAAGGTAACGCCATCATGGGTTTCGTACACGCAGGAGGAGGTTGAACAACTAGTCATTGAGTTAGCCAAGAGGGGTTTCTCACCATCAATGATCGGCATAATACTTAGGGATCAGTACGGAATACCACTCATAAAGCCTATCCTTGGTAAGACGATAACGAAGATCCTTGAGGAGCACGACCTAGCTCCGCAAATTCCTGAGGACCTTATGAACATAATCAGGAAGGCCGTGAGGATCAGGAAGCACCTTGAGGAGCATCCGAAGGACTTGAGCGCAAAGAGGGGCTTGAACCTCGTTGAGTCCAAGATACATAGGTTAGTCAAGTACTATAAGCGTGTTGGTAAGTTGCCGCAGGACTTCGTATACACACCGGAGGCATTTTCAATGCTTGCATAGTTTTAATCAATAATATTTTAATGAATAGGTTGGTTTCGCCTCCCAATGGGCTTAGGTTATTTTCAATTTTTGCATATTAATCAAGTGGTATGACTTCTGCCAGTACGTAATTCTCATTATTGCATTTTATCCTGCCAGTCTCCCTAACTATCTTTACCTTGGTGCCTTCCTTAAGCACTTGCTCATTTGGTAAATACCTCTTTACATTATCACACGCGACATCTGACTTGGCGTAGGTTATTACTACCCCCTCGATAAATAGCTTTGCGGGAACGGGGATTATTAACGGCAATTCTTCGGCAATTATCGGAACCACCTCCTCGCCCGTCAAGAGGCACTTGTTGGTCTGCGGCAGGCCAACGTGCTTAACCTCAACAACCCTATAAACCCTACCTGGCTTAAGTCTCGATACACATAGGTTAAATAATTTGCACCGCTTACACTCATCAGGTATTGAGTATAGTCTAAAGTTTTTTCCAACAATGGCCTGCTCCTTACTTATTAAGGTCATTATTCGCTTTGCTTCCATCACCCTTCACTATTCACTGCCTTATTTCTAATTAGATCAAGATTTAGTAACAACGCCGTGAGTAGTGCCTCCACTTGCCTTAAATCATCAATGTCTATTAACGATGCCGGTGAGTGTATGTACCTGGCCGGCGTTGATAATACCAGTGACGGTACACCAGTACCATGAACATGGACCACACCTGCATCTGTGCCACCATAGGGATTAACCTGCAATTGATACTTAATGCCATTAGACTCCGCCAACTCCAGGGCAGTTGACAATAACCTGGGATTAGCTATCATAGACCTATCAAAGGCCCTAAGCGCTACTCCACCGCCGATTCTCGTAATCCATAACTCCTCACTACTGGCAGGAACATCAGCAGCCACCGTGGTCTCAATAATAAAGGCCAGGTGTGGATTTACCTGGTTAACCACCGCATTTATACCCCTAAGACCAACCTCCTCCTGTGTATTCCACGTGAAGTATATGGACACATCACCACCGACTTTACCCTTAATGCCCCTCAGGGTATCTATCAGGGCGGTACAGCCAACCCTATTATCAAAGGCCTTACCGATTACTACGGAACCTCTTTGCCTGAAATCACCTGCGAAGGTACCTGGAGAACCTGGAATTAAACCACTCTTCAATGCCTCATCCCTATTATTGAAGCCCGCGTCAACATACAACTCCTCAAATTTTGATGGTGGTTTCTCCCTACGTAGATGTGGGGGATCAACGCCGACAACGCCGATGACATCCCCATTCCTACCCATAAACACCAATTCCTTATCTAGAAGAACCCAGGGGTCCAAGCCGCCTATCGGTACTATCCTCAGGAAACCCCTTTGATCAATGTGGGATATCATGACTCCCACCTCATCCATGTGCGCACTAACTAGTACTCTAAATGAACCATTACCAACCCTGGCAATTAGGTTGCCCAAATTATCAACCATAACCTCATCTGCGTAATCACTCACGGCCTCTTTAATGACCCTCCTAACCCTGTCCTCAAAGCCTGAGGGACCTATTTCCATGGATAATCTACTTAGTAATTCTACATCCATATTATACACCGTAATGTGTTAACTTAGGCTTAAAAACTTATCATAACCTAAGTAAGGTTGTAACTCTTTCCCGTTGTAACTAGGTTAAGCGCACTATCTGTTTTCCTAATGGAGGACCACTTATCAGTTAGCTTAAACATGGCCCTCACAGCATCAATGTTCTCAGGAACCACAATACTCTCCTGGTGAACACCCTGCATCAGGAATAACTCATTTTGGAATGCCGTTATTGAATCCTCTATGACAGCATTCTCCATGACATCACCCCTAAGCCTACCCATGTCCCTAGCCCATTCTATTATTTGTGCCAATGAATCGAATTTCCTGGATGCCGTATTGAACAGTAATATCCTGGGCGTTTCCTCGAGAACCTTCACAGCCTCACCCCTGGTTATTTGCCCATCAAACTCTATATTCACCATGTGCAGGTGCATCATTGTTGTTGGGACTGCAACTGCCATGGTCACTACATCCACTGTCGGTATTACAGTCATGACGTCCGGCCCATGATGACTGGGTACAGTTGCTGGATTAAAAACAACGTCATTAATGGGCCCTTTCTTGAATTCCCTCGGGTCAGCACCCCTCCTTACCAAATAAGCCCTAACTCTCTTTATCCTATAGCCGTGTATTAGGAAGGCGCTTATTAACCTCGAGAGAGCCGTTGTGTTGCAACTAACGACCCTAACAAACCTTCTTCCAACGGCCATATCATAATTAGCAAGCGCATTAAAGCTTATATCAGCAACCTCAGCCTCCTCACCACCCTGAAATACTGCCCTGAGCCCCATTGGTTCATAGATCTTAACCTTATTCTCCGCACCAACTCCATCAGGTGTGGCGTCTATCACCACATCAACGTTCTTGATTAAATCACCAACAGTACCCGCAACCCTAATACCTAGCTTCTCAAACTTATTAATCCTATCATCATAAGTGTATAGCTTTATGCCCTTGTTAATCGCAATCTCACCCTCATAATCCGGCGTTTGCTTAATAACACCGACGAGTTCCACGTCGTCCATCATCATTATGGCATCGGCAACCCTCTTCCCAATTGTTCCGTAACCCATTAGTCCGATTCTAACTACCATTTACTCACACCCAAAACCTTGACCTTGATAACTCAAGCGCCTTAATGCCGGGTAAGTGCGGGTCCGCTAGAAATTGAATAAATGCCCTACCACCAGTGGACACGTGACTTATCCTATTTATTAGCCCGAATTTTCTGGCTGACATTATTGTGTGTCCGCCACCAATCACGGTGAACTGCGCATTGTCTACCATAGACCTAAAGACCTCCCTGGTACCCCTCGAATACCTCTCCATCTCCACTAGGCCGAGTGGTCCCGTCATTATTGCAACATCAGCGGACATTAGGTGTTTATTGAATATTTCAATCGTGGCTGGGCCTATGTCTAGCATTGACTGTGCATTACCTGGCTCAACAACCTTATCATCAGATTGAACAGCATCCACAGGAAGCACTACGTTATCTCCGAAGACCTTCATTACCTCCAACGCATCATTAATGGTTTCCTGACCAACCTTAATATTACTCATTAACTTATTATTGCCGTGTTCCAAGGCCAAAAATAACTGACCAACCAAACCGCCAAGTAACACCTTGCTAATTAACCCCTTGCTTAGAAGCGTCTTTATTGTCTTCACGGTCTCAGGCACCTTTGCACCACCGGCTATTAACACGGTTAAGACACCTCTGGCGTTCAATACCTTACTTAATGCATTAACTTCACTTTCCATAACGAGCCCCATGCAACTCGGTAGTACATAGGGAAAGCCAACAATGCTTGGTTGTGATCTATGAGCGGTGGCAAAGGCATCAAGAATGAAGTGGTTAAATAATGGCGCTAACCTCGTAACTAGGTAAGTACCTGCAAGCTTTTGGGGTTCGCCTTCAATAATCTCCTCGCTAACGAACCTCAGGTTATCTAACATAATCACCTCACCAGGTCTTAACTTGCTTATTTCCTCGCGTGCCTTGGGACCCATTACATCGTCAATGAAGCGGACATTCATACCAAGGTACTTACTTAATATCTGCGCATGTTTCTCGAGGGATACGAATTCGGCGTCACCAGGTCTTCCTTGATGAGTGACCACGACAACGGGTAAGCCGGAGTCCACTAGGTGTTTTATGGTTCTTGAGTGAGCCTCGATCCTGTACTCATCAAGTATTTCACCGGTGTTTTTGTCTATTGGAACGTTCATGTCCACCCTGACCAGAACCCTACCTTTGCTGCACATGTTTATTGCGGGAAGTGAACTGGGTAAACTGAGTAAACTCATATCACAGAGTTCTATTTGGTAGTATATTTAAAATTTTCTTACCATAGTAATAATTATAATTATAAATAATTAGCAAGTCCACGACAAAATCAAGTTTTTTAAACCGAAAAGCCGCATGTTAATGGGAATATGATTAGTGATTACATGAAGGGTGGTTTTAGGATTGCAATTGAGAAAAATCGATTAAAGGCAATAAGTGACGCCGCAAAGCTTATTGAGGAGGAATTCGGCGTTAAGTTAATTATTGATAGTGACAAGGGCGAAGTTACGATAGTACCAGACAACAATACGAATTTTGATCAATTAATGAAGGCGAAGAATATAATTGAGGCAATATCATATGGCTTTGATTATAATGATGCCCAGAACCTAAGGAATGATAACTATACGCTCGAGATCATAGACCTGAGGGATTATGTGGATAAGTACAAGGCCAAACATGTGAATAGAGTTAAGGCTAGGATAATTGGTGAAGATGGAAGGGCCAAGAGGGTTCTCCAGGAATTAACGGATACAAATATTGTAATTGGTGATAAGTATATTGCAATACTTGGCTTTTACGAGAACGTGAAAATCGCAAGGGAGGCCTTGGAAATGCTTATTCGAGGCAGGCAACATGCTACTGTTTACAGGTGGATACAAAACTGGAGGAGAGAAAATAAGTACAGGGAATTAATGGAGAGACTAAGTAGGTCTTATCAAGAGGGTGGTGAAGGCGAGGATGAAGGCTGAGTGGCAGCCTCGGTAATCTTTACCTCCTCTGTAGGCTTTGTCTCACCGCCACCAGTTGGGTACCTCAAGACCTTTATCTTGTAAACCTCAACCTTCCTTAGCGGGTATATCCTCTTACCGACGGCGAATAATTGATTACTAATATCGCCATATACCGCGGCCTTTATGAAACCATTAAAGTCAACCTTACTTGATACATCCATTAACGCTTTTATAAACTCCCTCCTAATAGCCATCTTTTGGCTTGATTTACACCTAGTTGGTGTCATTGCAAGTATTGTGACCCTTAGAACGGCATTGTCTGTGGTATTTACGTCCTGGATCAATTGTATGAGGCTTGAACCTCTCCTAATTAGGCTCTTAATGTAATCCCTCGTTAACTCCATACCCTTAAACCTAGTGTACGCCCTATCGCCCTCCACTCTGTCTACCTGGAACCTAAGCTTAATGTGTAAGTGACTAAGGTCCTTGGTTATGTCGAATAATGTTATTTCTATCGTCCTTCCAATGATACTATTGGGTTCATTAGCAGGGACCTCGCCAATCTCCACTCCGTTAAATAGCGTAGGGGCGTAAATAGTAAACCACTTCTTTATCATCCACTTACCTGTCTTAGCCTGCTTTTGCGCTGACACGGTGGTCTTATCGAGAATCAAAAAACCCTTTTTATATTTTTACCTTCCTGAAATGCTGAGGGAATCCATGAGGATCCTTAGGTTCCTAATGAAATCATCAACTGTGTTATAAATACTTAATAACTTCTCGCTATCAATATCATAATTTAGCTCATAAATCAACTGGTTTCCAACACATTTAATGCTTGATGTTAGACCTGGCGGTAAATCCCCCTCATCAGGCAATAATGAAAGGAGAGCTGTTTGACAATCCTCGAACGACTTCATTACAATGCTCAGGGTAACCTTTCCCTTAACCCTCATTGCCTTAGTCCCCTTACGGCCATTGAGTAGCCAGCGCGTTTAAGCACTAGCTCTGTGTCAGTAATTTCCTCATCGTTGAATACGCACATTACCTTTAGTGGACTGCCTTCTATTGAGAATGCTTGGTTATGGCTTTCTGTATGGAAGCTTATTGTTGAACATAATCTGTCCACTAGGGTTAATGATTGATAACCCTGTCTTATGATAATATCATTAGCCTTGCCCAACTGACCTAGGTATTCACCAATCACAGACATGTATTTAGCAATCACATTATCAGTATCCCTAACGCTTTGTGGGTTAAGTACTGGGCTCATTATTCCATTTACATACTCCCAAAGTGATAGTTGAGCCTCTATTGCCAGTATTGATTCCAAAACATCAACATCTGTATTACTCCACTTTCTTTGCGTGAGTATTAGCTTATCTAAATAATCACCCCTAAAACCTGCTCTAAGCATGAAATCACCCACATACTTTAATAAGGTCATTACCTCATCCTCGCCAAGTTCCCTATACGTAGCATTCGCCTTCTTGGTAATGATCCTCACAAGATTTCTAGCCTCAGTCTCATTACCGGTAATTCCTGGTATTATCGGTGAAAAGGCACGCGATAGAGAAGTACTTAATGGTAGCCTAAGTATGCCTGGTAATGCGGGGAAGTTAATGGGTTCCGTGACCGACCAACCATTAAATGAGGAAATGTCATAATCGGGGATTACCATTAGTTCATAGATTATCGACGCCTCTAGGAATCTAAGTGAATCCTGCCCTAGCTCATTATTCAGTAATTGCCATATTAACTGCGACATGGAACTTGAATACTCAAGGTAGGTATCCGCATTAACCCACTCCACATCCTCCTTACCTATTATAAATAATCTCTTGCCATTAAGCGAATTCGTGATTTCACCAAGTTTCATAATTGATGGCGGCTCAACAAATAGAATTGAATTATACCTACCCACCACATCCCTCAGATCACTTAATGACTCAAGCGTCAAAGGAGTTACATGCGTTAGTAGGTTTCTTCTAAATCGTTCAAGTAATATTATTATCGACGCCAACAATGAGTTAATAAATGGTGGTGTAATTATTAATAAATTATCACTTAAGTTTATTATTGAATCCAAGATAAATCTTCCCTTGGATTTCACATCACTTGTGCTGCAAAAGTCCTTATTAATAATTACTTAGAGGTAGATAAATAAATACGATAGGATAATTTCATATATAGACCGCTGTATTCCTAGCAAGCTTTATCTTCAGCCAATCCTCCACGTTCATCTTAAAGCTATGCTCAACCTTATCCCTATGGAAGTTATTCATTGTACAGAAGGGTATTATCCTGCCATCTGGTGTCGCATAATGAATATCGCATCTCTGGACCCTCTGAACATCGAAGTTAAATGTATCCATGAAGTGCATTATTCCAAGCCCAATAACATTAAACATTATCCGACCCAGTGATTCATAATCCTTCCTAGTTAGGAAGTTCGCGAGTACATTCCTAAAGCCCTTATGCTTAACGTACCTTAGCAACTTAAGGGTCTCCACAGCGGCTATTCCCCTCCAGACACCGCCCTTAACGGCCTTGCTGTGTAAGTCCCACACGGCCTTCTCGAAGCCATCAACATCAACAACCTTGGTTATTGGTAGAATTTCCTTGTTGTCATCATCGTAGTAAATAAACGTTGATGCACCACACACTGGGTTATTTCCAAATAATGGTTTTGGACTACCTGTTAATGCCTCAACAAGCTTCCCAATAGCCACAGGCCAATTAACCGGCCTCCAATCCCACTTACTTACCTTACCACTTGTTTGTGCCTCAATCTCATTTATTACATCGGGTATTGTGATTCTGAACTGCCTAATCTCCTCAGGGCTGTACTCCTTGGCCCTGCCTGCGAAGGCAACGGGCTGTATGTTAATCCACCTAACGACATCCCTATTCTCAATTGCGAAATCTATTATCTTGCCCATGTCTTTATCATTGTAGTTCTTGGCCATGGTGACCACGAGAACCACGGACCTATGACCAAGCTTCCTGGCATTCTCAACAACCTTCTTCTTGACAGTCGCATACGCCTTAGGGTCATAAAGCCTATGTCTCCAAACACCCTGATTATTCGGATCTATCGTATCGAATTGTAGGTATATCGTTGACATACCCGCATCTAACAACTTCTTGTAGTAATCAATATCATTGGCGATCCTTATACCATTGGTATTGACTTCAATATGGTCGAAACCAAGAGCCTTAGCCATCCTAATGATCTCTGGTAGGTCGTTCCTGAGCGTCGGCTCACCACCACTGAATTGAATAGCATTTGGCGCCCAAGGCTTCTGGGTCCTAAGCGTCCTTAGCATGTATTCTATCTGCTCTAGTGTTGGTTCATACACGTAGCCGGCAGCATAGGCATTGGCAAAGCACACGGGGCACTTCATGTTACACCTATTCGTCACATCAATTATTGCTAGTACTGTGTTTGTCTTGTGAACAGGGCATAATCCACATCCCTGTGGGCAACTACCTGCAGCCAGATAGTAGTTAAGGTCTGTGTTTGGGTTTGCCGCGCCCTTACCAATGTATTCAGGGGCATCCCACTGGAGGAAGTAGTAGTAGAGCTCGGCATCGCCCCAGTAAAGGTCCCTAAAGGAACCATGCTCTGGGCAGGTCTTCTTCAACCATATTGCCCCATCCTCCTCATAAACAACCATCGGTATCTGCCTACTGCAGACTGGACATACCGACACCGAGACCTTAACAACCCTAACGTGGTCAGGCAGGCCGAATTGCTTCTTCCACGTTTGCTGGAGCCTCTCATTCTCTAGGGCATTCCTATAATGCCTAGGTAATTTAAACCTGCTCAGATTGATGAGTGGCTTCCTTGGCTTTTGCGTCTCAATAAGTTCGGTTCTTGCCGATAATGCCTGAACCATTACGGTAATTGAGGATTAACTATTTAAAAGCTTTGTCACTAACTAATACTCTCAGAAGTGTTTTAGTATGAGCATAGAGAAGAGACTCCAGGAGCTTGCTAGACTTGTGGGTTTAACGAGTTATGATATAAAGGCTTATATAGCGCTTGTGGAGAACGGCCCATTAACCGCAAGAGACATTGCGGTTAAGGCAAACATTCCCTCATCGAAGGTCTACTCAGTGCTTCAGAAATTGTATAGACTAGGCTATGTAGAGATCGATGATAAGAAAAGACCTGAATTCTTCTATGCAGTATCTCCACTGGACGTATTTAGCAGGTTAATGCAAAGATTTTCCGAATACATAAACTCCACAAAACCATTAATAGATTCATTGCAATTAATGTATGAATCAACTTATAAGGGTAAGGTAACCGCCCAAAGCGAATCGCTTTATGTAGTTAGAGGCCTTGATAGTACTAAGGAGCTAATAATGAAGTCAATGGGCTACAGAAACCTGGATGTTGCCACGCCATACATAGAGCTGCTTGATTACAGGATATTATCTATGGTTGAGGAAGTATCACGCAATAATGAGGTTAGGTTATTAGTTTCCCAGGACATCATAAATTATGTTAAGGATTTACCGCCAAGAATACACATTAGAGTTAGGGATAAATTGTTTGGTGGTGGTTTTGTGGGTGTTGGTGGTGTTGTCCTGGTGATCAAACATGGCACGGACTACATAAGCCTATACTCAAGGCAGGACTACATAGTTGATATAGCCAAGACGTACTTCAATTACCTATGGAACGGCTCAGAGGCAATCCAGCGCTAGGGTTATTCGATTACCGAGTCTCCCTTATCAATCCTCCTTACAACTGAAAGTCCCAGTCCTTTAGGGCTGGGATGAAGTGAAGAGCTTTTAACCCTGTTATTCCCTGGTGTATTCCTGGGGAGGGTCTTGGTAGGTGAACCCCTAGGGCGGGGAGGAGGTCAGCTTCTTCCTTGGATAAATAGCGTCAGTAGGACCCTTGTTAAAGATCTCCAGGTACCTCCTTAATACCTTGGGTATCGCCACTGTTCCATCTGGTTCCTGATAGTTCTCGAGTATTGCAGTTATGGCTCTAGTGCTCGCTATGGCCGTGGAGTTCAGTGTATGAACAAATTCTCTACGCATGTCCTTCCTAAGAACCCTCACACTAAGCTTTGCCGATTGCCAGTCAGTGCAATTACTACATGATACCATTTCCCTATACTTACCCTGGGCCGGCATCCAAACCTCAAGGTCATACTGCTTAGCAGCGCACCTACCCATGTCATGCGCGCAAAGTAACACGACCCTATAAGGCAGGCCGAGCCCTTGCCACAGCTCCTCTGCATTCCTCATTAATTCCTCATGCCATTTCCAACTTTCCTCAGGCAATGAAAAAACGAATTGCTCAACCTTATGGAACTGGTGAACCCTAAATATCCCCTTCATATCCCTATTACCTGCGCTGGCTTCCCTCCTGAAACTTGGCGACACACCAACAAAGAGTAGAGGTAATTGATCCTCAAGCAGTTCTGTATGCCTTAAGTAGGCGGCTATCGGGTGTTCAGCGGTACCTATTAGGTACAGGTCCTCGTTTTCCACCTTATAGACCATGTCCTTGAATGTCTCCATATCTAAAATATCTGATAATACCTCGTACTTCAGCATATATGGCGGAAGCACCAGCCTAAAACCCTTCTTGGTTATATGATCAATGGCGTAGGATAACAGTGCCATATCAAGCATCACCAAGTCATCAAATAGGTAATAAAACCTAGATCCAGCTACTTCGCCGGCCTTGAGTGTATCACCCATGCCTAGCACGACTTCGAGCATATCAGCATGCCCAATGGGTTTCCAATCAATGGTTTCATACATCACATTGAAACCAAAGCGTTCCGTTTGGCCCTTAAAGTCCTCTAGGTAGCCAACCCAAACCTTTGGCGTTCCATAAAACCTAACAGGTATTGAATCAACACCCTCGGGGCAATTATATGGTACACTTTCATGCACCAAATTAGGTATTGACCTAAGCACTCTCTCCCTCTCCTTCTCAAGGGCGCTCAGTTCCTCCTCCTTTTTCTGTATCTCACTCAACAACTCCTTAGCCGCTCTAATCTTGGCATCCCTCTCGGCACCGCCTAGTTTACTAACCTCCTTAGTAATTACGTTGTGTCTATGCCTCAACTCATCAATCTCCGCCTTGAGACCCCTCCACTTGCTATCCAACTCAATAAATTTATCAACAATACCAACATCCATCCTTCTCTTCCTAATCGAATCCCTAATAATATCTGGTTTACTCCTCAGCGCATCCAACAAGCTCCAGCTCATTATTTGGTTCATTGATTATGGAATTATTAAATTTTATTTTAATCACGAGACCTACTTATATATCTCAGCCAGCTTTAGAATGAGATCCCACTGCCTATCCATTTTATCCTCCATAAGCTTAATATCCTCGGGCTTTAGGTGAGCAAATCTGCCCTGGATCTTTATGTACTCCTCTAGGGACCTCCTCCTCGACTTATCTTTATATGGTATACTCGGTGGGCTAATAGTCAATCTACCCTGATTGTACTCCCAGAGTATCCAGGCGCCTGTCTCAACAGCCAGCCTAGCAGCCCTAACCGTGTAGGAGTCATCCATCTTCCAACCAGGTGGGCAGGGTGCGTGCAAGTGTATGAACTTAAAGCCCTTAATCTGCATGGCTCTCCTAACCTTATCAATGAAGTCCATTGGGTAGGCAATACTTGCCGTGGCTACATAGGGTACCTTATGCATGAGCATTATCAGTGCCACGTCCTTCTTATCCTCAGTCTTGCCTCTAGGTGACGTTGTTGTCCAAGCCATCCACGACGTAGTACCGCTGGCCTGAATTCCCGTGTTCATATAGGCCTCATTATCAGCCATCACATAGAGGACGTCCTCATTCCTATAGGCAGCACCGCTTAATGCGGCGAAGCCTATGTCTGCAGTAGCGCCATCACCAGCCCAAACAACCACAGGCCCATTAATACCCCTCTGTCTAACAGCCCTCACTAAACCGCTGGCTACCGCTGGACTTGATGCAAATGGCACATGAAGCACAGGCACTGTATATGCAGTGTATGGAGCGATACCAGGTATTACGCTTGAACAACCAGCCGGTATTACCATGGCGAACTTCCCATCAAGCGCCATCGCCAACTGTCTCATGCCAACTTGCAATGGGCAACCAGGGCATGCAGCTGTGCCAGGCATTATGAACTTGGTTCTACCGTACCTGTGCAGTTCTGTTATGGTGACCATGCCCATCACCTCTCAATCTTCGGTATATACCAATACTTCCTAATTTTCACTAGGCCCTCGCGTTCAGTCTTATCTACAAAATCCCTCATTATAGTCTTGAACTCATCCGCTGAAACATCAAATCCACCAAGGCCGGCTAAGACACCCTCGAAGGAAATACTACTAGGCACTAAGCCACTAATCTCACTCGCTAATACACCTCCCATGCCTGCGGAGTAATCCCTGTCAAAGATTATAACGCCCTTCATGCCGTTGATCCACCCACCAATATCCTCCTCGGGGAAGGGCCTGATGTACCTAATCCTCAATAAACCAATTGGGTAACCCTCATTTCTGAGCCTTTCAACTGCATTTAATATATCCCCACTCCACGCACCCATTGACACGGCTAGGTACTTAGCATCACTACACTTGTAGCACTCGGTTAATACGCCGTAGTTCCTACCTGTCAACTTGCTATACTCATCATAAACCTCGGCAATAACCTTCTTAGCAGCCTCCATGGACTCATCCATGTACTTCTTAAGTATTGCATGATATACATCGTTTCCAGGTAAATTACCCATGGTTATAGCTTCACCACCAGGTTCAATCACGTATGGAATCCTCGGGTTCCTTGGAGGTAACCACGTATCCACATCCTCTTGTGATGGTACATCGAGGGGCTCAGCCGTATGACTGAGGATAAAACCATCAAGCCCCACGGCTACTGGTAATAATACTTTTTCATTCTCACTGATCTTGAAGGCTGTTAATGTCATGTCAAAGGCCTCCTGCACGTTCTGGGCCATACCGATTATCCAACCACTGTCTCTCATCGCCAGTATATCCGTGTGTTCATCATGTATGTTCCACGGAGGGCCCAATGCCCTGGTGACCACTGCCATAACCAAGGGAACCCTTGAAGCCGCCGCCCACCAAAGCATTTCATACATGTAGAATAACCCGTGACTAGAGGTTGCAGTGAATGCCCTGGCGCCACCTGCCGCTGCTCCATACACCGTGGCCAGTGCAGCGAATTCACTCTCAACCCTAACATAGTCAGCCCTTAACTCTCCTTTTTCGATCATTTCACTAATTCTCTCAACAATCAATGTCTGCGGTGTTATGGGATAGGCGGAAACAATGTTGACCTTTGCCAGCTTAACGGCCTCGGCAACCGCGTGATCCCCGACCAAGACCTTCCTAGCCTGCTTGGCAAGTGGTACCTGACTACTCATATCATACCACCCCTTCCTTTACCATGTCTATTGCCTTGACGGGGCAGACATCCGCACATATACCGCAGCCCTTACAATAATCATAGTTAATTCTAACGCTCTTATCCTCAAGCCAATCAATGACATTCTCAGGGCAGTAAAGCCAGCAAATACCGCATTTCGTGCACTTGGAGTAATTAATGACCGGCCTATACACCCTCCAGGTACCTGTCCTACCACCAGCTCCTTCCGAAGGTTTTGACAACAGGTAACCACTTATTCTCTCGGCAATGCTCATTTTTCACCACCCCTGACAGATTCATAACCCAGCTTAACGGCCTCGGTATTTAACTTAACAAGGTTCTCCCTACCGACGAATTCAGGCAACGAATTGATAATAGATTCGAGACTAACCACGCCGGTGACCTTGGCTACTGCGCCAAGTAATGGCGTACTCACTATGTGCCACCCGGCAATAATGAGACCTAGTTTCTCGCTTATTGACGTTGCATCAACATAGTAAGTCCTATAGCCTGTCCTTATTGGAGACGGAGAGTTAACAATGATTATTGAATCCCTGCTCCTCATTAATTCATCGATATTAACCAAGTCAAGAACATTGGATATCAGTACAATAAGTACGTCAGCCTTCCTCACATTACTGTGAAGAGGCACTGGCTTATCGGCAATTCTCGCGTATGACTTAACAACGGCACCCCTACGCTCAGCACCAAACTCAGGAATTGCCTGACCCCATTTACCATCCTTAAGAGCCGCAGATACTAGGATCCTGGCGGCAGTGACGCCACCCTGTCCTCCTCTGCCTAGGATCACGAATTCGGTTACGCCTGTCATATTAATCCATGAATCGTAAATACTAGGGTTTTATAAATGCTTCTGGTAGATTATTTATCTCTAAATGATAAAAATAGTTAAATATAAACTCATAGGGATGTTGGAATGACTTAATAAAATAATTATGAAGCACATAAAGACACTGACCATATGAACTGGAAATATGCTTAAATTAATATAATGAAAGACCCTGAGGAAATACACCGGGAATAAACTAGCAATATCTTTGCTAAAGTTAAAATGATCAGTGACGAAAACCATGCCTAATCCTGACCCACTGATTAGTCTGCCTCGATCTCGCTAGGAACAATACCAAGTACCTCCCCAATCTGTCTATCTCGTTTTGCTTTACGGTATTCCATGCGGGGCATTCCCTATCAATATATGGACCGTCAGCATCATCATACACCAGTGGGTATAAACGACACCCAATCGGTCTATTCTCATAAATCAGGCACTCCATTGTTTGCACGTTAAGGAACACGCAATGTCCATCTACATTCTTCAGTCTCCATATCTCGCCATCGAGCACTGCAAAATCCTCAATCCTATGACCAAGCCCTGTTATCCTCTCAATATCCTCGGGCAAAAGCTCCATTTGTGTATTTAAACAGCACTTACCGCATTTAGTACAATTCATTTTAACCTCGAAGAACTCTGTATCGTCAAATACCGTGCCAAGCTTAACGCTTATCTTAACCATAATTACCCACTAACCCCTGACCCTATTAACCTTATACTCAATCGTTTCTGCCTTGTCTCTCCTGTCATCAATCCTAACTGTGGTTACAATCCTCTTAATGCCAGCCCTGTAGAGCGCATCGTGAATATCCTGGAGTAACTTGCCTAAAGCCTCGACGTTTGGTAACTCAACCGACGTGCCCATGGGGCCAACCTCGTACTTATAGCCCGTTCTTTTAATCACGTCTATCGCCACCTTAATGTAATTACTAACACTCGGGGAGTTGGTACCTATAGGGTCGATGGCTATCTCCACGATGACACCCATACTAACTAGGTAATACACAGGGGGTGTTATTTAACCTATCTCAGTCTTTCCTATTTTCAGACACGGCTGTACCTAAGCCGTAGTGCATTAAGCGTCACCGTTATACTACTCAACGCCATCGCCAAGCCCGCCCATTCGGGTCTTACGGTTAGCCCGGGCACGGCACCCGCGGCTATCGGTATTAACACTACGTTGTACATGAATGCATACAGTATATTGAACCTAATGTTACTTAGTATCTTCCTTGATAATTTAATGAAGCTTAGTATTTTTACCAAGTCACTATCTAACAGCACAACATCACCGACGCTCTTGGCTATATCCGTACCAGCACCCATGGCTATTCCAATATCGGCAGCCTTCAACGCCACCGCATCATTAACCCCATCACCAATCATTGCAGTAATGCCGAACCTATC
>DAJV01000036.1 GCA_002496475.1 Vulcanisaeta sp. UBA163
CCAAAGGGCTATATTCAATGATGCAAACTTATACTCCGGTGGAAAAACCCTAGCGAAGTATTGCTTAACTAGGTCAGGATACCTCCTAACAGCCTCATCCATACTCATTGCAATGACGCCGGCCTTCTCAAGGTCCCTCTTAATGCTCTCGTAGGTGACTCCACCATCAACCTGCCCAATAACCCCAGACAAAACCCTGGCCTCAAGCTCAGGTATCTTAAGTGCCTCATAATATTCCCTCAACTCCCTGGGTAATTCATCCCATGACTTTGCCCTCTCTACGTTTGGTTTTGCATAAAGGACTAGGGACTCAAGGTCTATGTTTCCCTCGAGCGGGAGCCAATTGGGCCAGGGTTGTTTTTCAAACATCTCGAGGGCCCTTAGCCTAAGTCTCCTCATCCAATCAGGTTCACCCTTAATTCTACTGATTTCCTCAATCATATCCTTAGTGATCCTACCCCTGATCTCTATGCTCCATTTAATTGGTTTAGCGTGGCCCAGCATGTTTGAGATTTCCTCGGTCCTCGAGATCTCGAGTCTGACACCGTTCTTACTCATGGTTATTCTCTTGAATATTCCTAGTTTTGCATTGTTATTAAGTTTTCTCATGATTGGGTTACATAGACACTGCCGAAAAGTTTTTAATCAGTGTCACAGAGGCTACGCGACCAACTATGACAAGGCTTGAGATAATTAACCTAAGTGTTGAGGTTGATGGTAAGAGGATACTAAACAACGTTAACCTAACCGTTGAGTCAGGGGAGGTTGTAGCTATAATGGGGCCAAATGGTAGTGGTAAAACAACATTATTCCTAACAATAGCCGGTCATCCGAAGTATAACGTAGTCAGTGGCGATATAAGGCTTGATGGTGAGTCAATACTGAAACTATACCCGGAGGAGAGGGTTCAGAGGGGTGTTTTGCTTGCACTTCAAAGCCCAACGCCTGTACCGGAAGTCAGATTATCGACCTTAATAACTGCAATGCTCAATAAGAGGACTGGCAAACGCATTACGGATCCACCACCGCCACAAGTCATTGCTGAAATGACTAAGTTAACGACTGAACTTGGCCTGAAGCCCGAGCACCTATCGAGGGGTGTACACGCCGGATTCAGTGGTGGTGAGTCTAAGAGGGCTGAGATGCTTCAACTCCTAATGTACAAGCCCAAGGTGGCAATGCTCGATGAGCCGGACTCGGGGCTTGACGTAGATGGCATAGCCATAATAGGTAAATCAATTGCGAGGCTAGCCCAGGGAGGAACAGCAATGCTGGTCACCACGCATCACGCGGAAATACTCCATTACGTGAAACCCACTAGGGTTGTGGTAATGGTAAAGGGCTCAGTGGTGCATGTGGGTGGTGAGGATGTTGTTAAGGCTATAGAATCCATGGGTTACGAGAAGTTCCTCAAGGAAATTGCCAATCCAAACCCTGCGAAGTGAAGGAAATAATTATTTAATCAGGAATGTCTATAATTAATTAATGAGTGCTAAGGTTAATACGTTAATTAGGGCTAGGGCCTACGTAAGGGGCACACTCAGGCCAACCTACATAGGCATAACCGGCAGTGAGATATCCTATGTTGGTAATGAACCAATTGAGGCTGAGAACAGGATTGAATTACCTAATCAATACATAGTCCTCCCTGGCCTGGTGGATATCCACGTGCACTTCAGGGACTTCGACCTATCCTATAAGGAGGACGCGGTTAGTGGTACCCAGGCTGCATTGGCTGGTGGTTATGTGGCCGTTGGTGATATGCCGAATACGAAGCCGGCAATAAAGACAGTGGAACTACTGAGGAGGAAGATTGAGGAGTTCAGCAGGAAAACAAGCCTGCATATTAAGCATTACTTTGGTGCGCCACGGGATCCATCACTACTGGGGGATGCATTAAGTAATGGCGCGTATGCCGTGGGTGAGGTACTTCCTGAGGAGGTCGCTGAGTACGGTGGTGATCAATACCTGGAGTTACTCTTTAAGGAGGCCGCTAGGGTTGGCATGCCCATTATAATGCATTGTGAGGATCCATTGATCATAGGTCAGTACAGTGGGCCCAGGGACTTTGAGCACCACAACGTTATTAGGAACCCGAGGGCTGAACTGTCATGCATACATAACGTAATAAGGCTGGTTTATAGGTACGGCACTAAGGTCCACATAACTCACCTAACGCTACCCCAGTCAATTGGTATAATTAAGTTCTCAGGACTTAACATGACCTTTGACGTAACCCCACATCACATGCTTCTAAGTCAAGAGGAGTGCCTTGCTAGGGTTGAAAAGCCGGCTTACTGCAAGGTTAACCCACCACTCAGGGATGAACCAACAAGGAGGGAGTTACTGACGATGTTCATTAGGGGTGAAGTACCGATGGTGGCCAGTGACCACGCGCCACATGCTGATTGGGAGAAGGATAAGCCATATGATGAGGCGCCGTCGGGCATTGTGGGCCTTGAAACCACCGCGCCATTACTACTAACGCTTTGGCGTAGGGGCTTTGCGGACCTGGGCACGATAATGAGGGCAATCCAGGAAAGACCAGCTAAGTTTCTCGGTTTAAACATAGGCATTAGGCAGGGGTCCTGCGCCGATTTATCAATAATGAATACAAAGGCTAGGCACAGGATTGAACCGGAGAAATTTAAAACCAAGGCGAGGTTCTCTCCATTTAAGGGATTTGAGGTTGACGTCGCCGTAGTAGCCACAATACTTCACGGAAAATTAATGCACTTAAGTGAGGAGTTCATTGATAGTAACACGGTCAAGGTCATTGAGTCCGCCCTCGGGACCCCTGGGCCTTAGTCTTCGTCATGAAATTAATGATTTTAGAGAAGCCCTAGGGCCTTCATGGTCTCTATCGTTAATATGGTTATTCCAGCCGCACCGCGAACCAGGTTGTCGCCAAGAATCACAAGTCTCAATACATTATTCCTCGTTACCACTCTACCAACGCTTACTGCCATGGGATCCAAGTCCCTGGCCGGCTGTGGTGCATCAACCCTATCAAGCACCTTTATTGGTTCCCTGGGTGCCGTTGGTAACTCCTTCTCCTGCGGCAACGACCTAAATCCCCTTAACCTTTCAATAATCTGGTTGGCATCCGTGTCCCTGTTGAGTATGGCATGGATCACTGCAGTATGGCCATACTTAACGGGCACCCTGGTTGCCGTTACGTAGATGGGCCTACTCCATGGTTCATAACGATCAAGAAATTGCTTACCAAGGATCTTGTTTATCTCAATGTCAATCTTCTCCTCCTCACCCTTTATAAACGGTATCACGTTACCATCAATCGCCAAGTAGGACAAGCCCATGTAACCGGCTCCAGAGACCGCCTGTAGTGTTACTATGTGTAGCGCATCTATGAGGTCCTGGATTGGCTTAAGGGGCATTGATATTATAGCCGCGGTACAATTCGGATTCTTCACTATCCAGTTGTTCTTGACCTCCCTAAGTATGTTTAGATGTTCCCAATTAACCTCGGGATTTATCAGTGGTATCCTTGGGTTCATCCTCTCGGGAGACGCGTTGGAAACCACGTTTATACCAGCGTTCACTAGCTTACTTTCCGCGGACCAAGCCACGTCATTCGGCAACGCAGAGAGCACCACATCAACTGTCTTGTGATCAGCCGGGTCAGTTGACACTAATACCATGTCTCTCACGTACTCAGGTATATCGCCAGGTATGAACCAGTGCACGACATCACCATACTTACTACCAACCTTGCCCGGCGATGCTGATAAACCAGCAACCTCAATGAATGGGTGATTAGCCAGTAACTTAATCATCCACTGCCCAACGAGTCCCGTGGCCCCCAGTATGGAGACCCTCACGCGATCCATACCCTCACCCACCGATGTACATCCCTAGCCAGTGCTATTACATCATCCCAATTGCTTACTAGCGTGGATATTGCATGGTTATGTTCATTCCTGACCTCGTCTATTTCATATGAAGAGGCAATTTTCGCGACCTCATTCCTCAAGTGGTCATTAAGTGAGAGGTTGCAACCAACCACAGATACCTTGAATCTATCCCCGCCCGCCTCACTGACTGTGACCAGTTTCGGCGTAGTAATGCAGTTATTAATTACATATGTACCGCTTTCATGCCAGGGATCCGTTATGAACGTAACAACCCTACTATTTACAAGTGGTTCAAAGGTTCTTGGATGAAACTTCTTGGCACCAAGCATTGAGGCCACATTGGCCTCACCATAACTAATTTCTCTAATTAAGACGGGATCACTTATTATCCTAGGATCACCACTCAATAAACCACCACTATCTGTGTAGAAGGTTAGGCGTGATGCACCCAGGAAATTGGCGAGTAATGAAGCTGTGTAGTCACTGCCTCCCCTACCCAATGATGCGTACCTACCATCGCCTGTAACTCCAAGGAAGCCGGGTACCACGGCCACATCATACGTACTAAACACCCTCCCAAACCTGCTAACCACGTATTTAATACTTGATTCATGATTCACCAATGCGGAACCCCAGGAATCATTTGTTATAATACCAGGTTCATAGACGGCCTTGGCGTTTAACTCAAGTAGATCCCTGAGTATGTTCTCAACGAGAAGTACAGACAGTAATTCCCCATGGATCACCACATAATCCCTAATCCAAGGCTCCCTCAGGTTTATGAACCTGAGCAACTCCTCACGGGTTAACTCAAGGAATGACGCCAATTTATTGAATCCAAGGCTTAATGCCTCGTTGATGTATATTGATATTGCATCATCAAGCGCCCCCGCATCATGGCCATCAAAGGCCCTTATTAGGAGGTCCGTTACTCCCTTCATGGCTGAGACGACTATTATTAATTTACCATTGTACAGGCGTTCCCTGTCCATTACCTTGTTTATAACGTTTAGGACATTGCCATTAGTTAATAATGAACCACCTACCTTTGACACTCGTACGCCCAGGTCTAGTACAGGGTTTCCATTTCCATCGGGTCACCTCTATATAGGCACGAACATTACACATATTTAAAATTTACTGTCTCGGGTATAGTATATACCCATGTTCATTATGTAAATAGCAATAATAAAACACTAAACTGTAAAACAATGAATTATTGCTCTACATCTATAATTTACTTGATATCTTTATAATTATTAATCATCAATATATAATTAAGGCCATCAAGCAATGCCGCGACACTTGCGGCAATGATGCTGGTGGAGACGCCGACAGTCCTCCACCTGGTCTTTCCATCACTAAACTCCATGAGGACCCTAACCACACTCTCCGTATTCTTAACCTCACCAGGGAGTATAACCCTATAGTCAGTAAGCATAACGCCATTAAGTTCAGGGAATAACCTCGACGCAACACTCCTTAATGCCTTATCAATTGCATGCACAGGGCCAACGCCCTCGGCGACGCCTAATTCACCATTGACCTTGACCATGGCTACGTGCATATCATCATCACTAACAACCTTCCAATAATCAATCCTCAGCGCATCCCTAAATATCCCAATTTCCCTAAGTACAATGAGTACAGCAGATGCCGGCGCTAAGTCAAAGCTATAGCCCTCATTTTCAAGCTCCTTAATTTGCTCAAGGGCGTGCCTAAGTCTCGGGTCGTCCTTAGTAACATTAAAGCCCAAGTCCCTAAGGTACATGAGTATGTTTGATGAGCCGGCTAACTCCGAAACCACAAACCTCCTACTATTACCAACTAGTTCAGGGTTTATATGTTCATAAGCCCTGGTCACCTTGGACACGCCATCAGCATGTAAACCAGCCTTGTGGGAGAAGGCGTAATCACCAACGTATGGTTGATATGGATTTGGACTTAGACCTGCAGTCTCATAGACAAACCTGGACACAACCCTTAACTTCTTAAGGTCATTAAGGCCCCTAAGTGCCTTAAGACCTAGTTTAAGCACTAGGTTTGGTATTACCTGTATTAAGTCAGCGTTTCCCGTTCTTTCCCCAAGCCCATTAATGGTACCCTGAACATGACGAGCACCAGCCAATACGCCCATCACTGTGTTAGCCACGGCACAACCGGAGTCATTATGCATGTGTATACCGACCGTGGTCTTCAGTTCCTTCACGACTTTAGTCGTTATTTCATAAATCTCATGAGGAAGCATGGCGCCATTAGTGTCCGCCAATACGACTGCACTAGCCCCAGCCTCCTCCGCAGTCCTAACAATCCTAAGTGTATAGTCCGGGTCCTCCTTAAATCCCTGGTAGAAGTGCTCGGCGTCAAATATAACGGTCAAACCATGGTCCCTGAGATAACGAATACTATCATATACCATGTCCAGGTTATCCTCCGGGCTAACCTTAAGGACCTCCCTAACGTGGAGTATCCAGGACTTACCAACCAAAACTGCAACACCAACATCTGAGTTAAGTATGGCGTTTAGATTAACGTCATCCTTCGCGTTAACGCCCCTTCTCTTGGTCATTCCAAAGGCAGCCAGTTTAGCATTACTCAATGGGTGATTCTTCATTTCCCTGAAGAACTCAGCATCCTTGGGGTTGCTACCGGGCCAACCACCCTCTATATAGTCAATACCTAGATCGTCAAGCATTAGGGCGATCCTAACCTTATCATTAAGCGTGAATGATATACCAGTCATTTGAGCTCCGTCTCTAAGCGTCGTATCCAGAACCTCAACCCTCGTGGATTTCTACACCACCTACCATACCAAGTCCAAGTTATATCATGTATATATAAGCATTACCTTACAACAATAATATATTAAGGACCGTACTAATTAATATAGAAATTAAGTGCATGATAACTAGGAAACCGCACAACCGCATAATTATTCCCGGGAAGCGTTATTTAAGTATAATAATGAGATTAGGTCCTGAGGACCTAATGGGGTCTAGGCTTCAGGACCTAGTGCAGGGTGTTTGCCGCGGTATTGCATGATTCGCATGGATACTGTCGTTATTGATTAACGCGCACGCCCTTCTTCCCTGCTTTACCTACGTGGCGAACTAATTATAAATATTCGAGATATATAAAGCTTAAATATATTCATTAAGTGCCTTTACTGTGGGGTCTAGGGAATTCATAGTTGAGGGACCCGTGATTAAGGTTGGAGATAACATAGATACTGACGTGATAATACCTGCCAGGTACCTCGTTTACACAGACCCATCAATACTCGCCAAGCACGCAATGGAGCCATTAATACCAAACTTCCTCGAGAAGGCCAGTAAGGGTGTGATCCTAGTTGCAGGTAGGGGCTTCGGCATGGGCTCAAGTCGTGAGCAGGCAGCCATGGCCTTAAAGGCGGCTGGCGTTAGGGCCGTGCTCGCCGAATCTTTTGCGAGGATATTCTATAGAAATGCCATTAACAATGGATTACCAATCCTCGTGGTGCCCGGCGTCAGTAAGGAGGTTAATGAGGGAGACTTCGTGAGAATTAACGTGAGTGCTGGTGAGGTGGTAATCAATAATGGCCAGAAGGTGCTTAGGGCAAGGCCGATAACGGGCATGGCCCTCGAGATACTAATCAGTGGCGGATTACTTGAGTATGTCAAGTCGCGCTATGGATCATGACTAATATAGGGTTCAGCATGGGCCCATGTTGGCTGTGAAACTACGGAGAGAGTGCCTAATAAATTAGTCTGTATAAATTAATAATGGTGGGTGGTTGAGTATGGGCGCTCCTAATAATATTGAGGCACAGGAACTGTGGCGTAGAGTGCTCAATTGGATTAACGAGAGGGACGTAAGGAAGGTATACATAAGGCTTGACAGGGGTAGGAGTGTTAGGTGCGAGGCCTGGTCTTACGAAAGGCATAAACTACTGATTAGTGCCGGGAGGGATAGGTCGAAGGTCGTGGAGGGCGAGGCCCATGTATACGTGAAGGCGCCGATTAAGTATCTAAGAGAATTAAGTGGCATAATTACGGGCTTCATGCGTAGTGAGGGCCGTAAATACGGCTTCATAAGTTTCAGCGCGCCATTAAGCGTTACTAGGCGATACGCGCCGTCACCCAACATATATAGGTACTCCCTTGAGGACTCGCTGGAGAGGGTTAAGGAGGTCATAAGGAATTCCATGGCCGACTCAGTGGCACTACACCTAAACACGAGTGAGTACCTGGGTGGTGCCATAGGTACTGAGGAGTACGTGTTTACCGATGGGAGGGTTTCAATAAATGAGGTGGCGATGTTTAGCGGCGTCAGGGCGCAGCATAATGCCAATTTCTCAATAGATGTGAAGGGTTCCACCTGGTCCATAGTGCTTGATGAACTCTTTGGGACTTATGAAACCATCGCACAGCCAATACACGTATATGCACCCAGGGCCCTATGGGACCCAATAATCAACAGCATTAAGGAGGCATTGGGCGGTAGGGAGTTGTTCATCATAAATGAGGATGAGGAGTTAAGGGATAAGGAGGAAGAAAACCTGGAATTAGATGAATGGAATGAGGAAAGCGATGAATCAAGTAACGACTTCTTCACCATTGGTCTGAATTGAATCACTAATATTGCGGAGTTTCTGAGGACCCGACCCTGTTAATGTCACCATCAATGAATCTCCGCTCACCACTACCCACCGCCAAGATAGCAATGTCCAACTCCTCGCATAGCTTATATAACTGCGTCGCAAGTAACGTCATTACTCTTCCTATCACCAGTCACCACGATAACGCACAGTACTTGGCGCCACGTACTCCCTAACCGTACTCCCAGCCATACCAAGCTGGACCAGGTATCGCTGTCCGGTGGTGACCATAGCGACAAAGCCCTAGCCAGATTGAGTGGTATTAGTACTTGCTACCTCTCGGTTTCGAAGCCATATTAACCAGCGCCGCCATTATCCCCATCCTTGGTCTCACCTCTACCCTCACCACCATGACCAACCACTCAGATGCGCCTAATAACATACATACGTCCAATCCTACCTACCTTAAGTATTAATAATTATTAATACTAGTTTTGTGGGTGAACCAAGGTATTTAATAAGTCCTAATCCTCACGCCAAGTACTTCCTAGGGTCAACGAACTTCCCGTTAAGTGCGGCTGCCGCTGCCACGGCGGCGTTGGCCAAGTAAACCCTGCCCTCGGGCGAGCCCATCCTACCCCTGAAATTCCTACTACCCGTGGATATAGCCACTTCCCCAGGCCCAACAAGTCCAAAGTGACCACCTAGGCATGGGCCGCAGGTGCCGTAGGTCACCACACAACCTGCCCTTACCAAAGTGTCTATGTAGCCTAGCTCTGACGCCTTTATGTAGATCTCGCGTGAGGCTGGGATTACAACGCACCTACTCCTCACTCTGTCATTTCTTAGTATCTTTGCCGCAACCTCAATGTCGCTGAGCCTGCCATTCGTGCATGAACCTATGAAAACGTAGTCCACATCCAATCCCTCAACCTCACTTATTGACTTAACATTATCAACACTGTGCGGCGCTGCCACGAGTGGTTCAAGCCTATTCAATTCAATATCATACCCATCGGCATACTTGGTACCTGGGTCAGGGGTTATTGGTTTAATATCCACCCCCCTCTTCTCCTTAATGTGGTTAATGGTCTCGCTGTCGGGTACAAACATGGCTGCATCAAGACCCAGTTCAATACCCATGTTCGACACAGTTGCCCTATAATCCATTGGAAAAGCCCTAGGTTCTTCCACAATGAATTCTGCGGACTTACCATTAAGTCCCTCAGCCCTAAATACACTAAGTAGGTGAAGTACGACGTCCTTACCATAAACCCCCAGGCTCGGTTTACCAAGCACCCTAATCCTAAAGGGTTCTGGAACTACTAGCCAAGTCTTCCCTGTTATGACTATGGCAGCAACATCGCTGGCGCCAAGTCCCTGCGCGAAGGCACCAACGGCACCAACAGTCGTTGTGTGGCTATCAGCAGCCATAACCACTTGCCCAGGCAATGCATAATGATCAAGTAGTAATTGGTGCAGGATTCCATCACCAACATCATGGAAGAACTTAACATTGGCTGTTTTCGCGAATTTCCTAAGCCCAACCTGTATTTCAGCAGCTCTTTCAGTTGGTGGTGGTGCCAAGTGATCGAAGGCCAATACGAACCTATTGACGTCCCAAACCCTAACGGTGCCCATTCTCTCCATGACCTCAACCACGTGATAACCGGTGAGGTCGTGGAATGCTGCCAAGTCAACGCTTATTTCCACAACATCACCAGGGCTTACGGATTTACCTGATGCCCTATTGAGTATCTTCTCAGTTAGTGTTAGGCCCATTGGTTTTCTTCAATATATAGTATTTATATTGATTACCTTATAATACAGAAGCTATGAATTATCGTAATGAAATCCATGAATAAGTTATAACAGTAATTAATGAACTATTTATGTGGGCGTGGATATCCCTGAACTCAATGATAAACGCCATAGGTAATTTAAGAAGTCGTCAATGTCCTTTTCGAGTTCCTTAATTTCTTCATCAGTCACATGAGACCACCTAGACTGGGCCTTAACAAACTCCCTTAATGGCTTACGCAGACTCTTATCAATATACATATCGCTAGGCGGATTTATGATTAACCTATCACGATCCCATTCATACAGCGGGAAGTAGCCTGTCTCTGCGGCCAGCCTGGCTACCTCAATCATCTTCTCATCAGGAAATCCCCAGCCGGGCGGGCATGGCGCCAGTACGTGTATGAAGGCCGGG
>DAJV01000092.1:0-6537 GCA_002496475.1 Vulcanisaeta sp. UBA163
CATTGTCTCCAACCAGTAATCCACTCCAGCCCGTGAGTGCCCTGAGCATCATCATCGAGTTGAAGGAGGACTTGTCATAGGTAATGCCCACGGTTAATGCCTTACCCACGGCCCTGGCAACCTTAACCTCATGGAGTAGGTCGAGTGTTGTGAAGGCACCGCCGTCACTGCCGAACCCGAACAATACGTCATTGAACATGGGCAGCCAGTGGTAGCCCATTATTAGTGAATCCACGGTGGGGCACCAGGCAATGCCTAATCCCCTATCCCTAACAATGCCTCTTTCCTTATTGGATAGGTAAACCGCGTGGGCTATTACCGTAGGCCTTATTAGTGTTAAGCCAAGCCTATCGAAGACCTCGAGAGGCCTAACGCCGTACTTAGTAAGCGCATAATCAACCTCACCCTGATACTCACCTAGGTGGTACGTTATGCCCAACCCCCTACTTAGGCAGAAATCCTTTACCCTGAGGAGCAGGTCCTCAGTAACCATCATTATCTGCCTAATGGAGCACCAAACCCTAACCCTATCATTAACCTCCGGCATTAAATCCTCAACCTTGTGTATGGCCTCATTAGTGTCAATTATTTTATCCCCACGTACATTAAAGGTCGATGGTGTAACCACACCCCTAATACCGACTTCATTAATTGCCTTAATCAACTCCCTAGGTCTCGGCGCACCGGCATCAATGAAGTATGTAACGCCATTCTTAACCATGGCGATGATGCTCACTAATGATGAGAGGTACGCCAAGTCATCAGTAAGTAATTCCTCAAAGGGTATTAGTAGCCTTGTCCATAATGGCGGTAGCGCAAGCCCCTCATCATTAATGAAGGACCTGAGCAGGACCTGCTGCGTGTGAGTGTGGGCATCAATGAGACCGGGCATTAGGATGTGCTTATCCCTATTAATGACCTCCTCACCCCTGTATTGACTGAGTACGTCACTTGCCCTACCCACGGCTTTGATTAGGCCATTATCTATGGCCACGGCACCATCCTCTATAATTAATGGATTTGACATTGTTATTACGTATTTACCCCTCACAATTAGGTCAGTTCTCTCCATTAATAATCACTCTGGCGGTATTTCTACATAAGCCACTGATATGTCTATACCATACCTCCTGAGGTAGATTGATCTTGCAATTAAGTAAGCCGCAATACCGAGTATTACTGCGCCGAGTTCCACACCGTAAGCCAACCAATTACCACCCCAAATCTGCGGGTGAGCAAGGAATTCATAGTCGAGGAATATGAACACTATAAATTGAAGAATACCAGAAACGATAAGCGCTGCCTTAACCCCACCACTTAATTCATTGTTTTTCCTGAGGGCTATCAACACGGCGGCGACACCAACCAATGCTAAGTATGTTAGTGGGCCAACCTCAGTACCGTACAGTGCTGTGAATGTTCCATAGAATATGCCCGTTAGTGCAATGAGCATTGCTGTTATTGCAAGGTCTGTTATGTGTGCATATATTGGTGTTCCAAACCTAGGGCTTACATAGGCGAAGAGGCTTGGCCAAACCCTGTCGAAGGCTAGGGCGAACCAATACCTAACAATTACAATGGCGCCGTAAGCCAGTATTGCCAGGTACCAGGTAACTGATGATATGCCAATGACCCAACTGAGCACGTTATTGCTTGATATGGCCATGGCAATGGTCCAGTAATTCAGGATACTATTAATGTTGGGATTGGATAATGCGGCGGTCACGAAGTTAAAACCAAGCGAGTTGTAAAGGGCTTCGAAGCCTATTGTTGCCATTACCATCGTTATTAAGGCCGCCACCGGCACATTATACTTAATGGCACCCCTACCCCTAATTTCAGATGCTATTGCTGGCCCAGCCATTAACCATGGATAAACATAGAGTGCGAAGAATGGTATCACCATGAAAGCGCCACTCAACGTGAACTCAGGACCCTTATAACTACTGGCGAGTGATGAGTATGTGTAGCCACTGGGTAACAACTTATTAATTGCGGTAATGGCCATGGACTTGGGTGTTGTAAATAATATTATTACTGTTATTATTAACCCAATGAGTGACACTGTGGTTAGCACGGTCATTAGCCTAATGCCATACTTAGTACCTAGTATGTTTGCTATGACTATTATTGCGAAGAAGGCAATGGCTATGGGTATCATGGACCAGGTATTGAACGATGTATTTATACCCAATATTGGTAGTACGGACTCAAGCTGAAAAACGCCAGCCGTTGCAACAAGTGCGTAGTAGGCTAGGGCCTGTATTACGAATGCCATAACCAAGCCATTAACTAGCCAAGCGGTTCTCGGACCAAATGCCCTGGTCAACCAGACGTAGTCACCACCCGTGCGTGGTATTAAAGTGGTTAATAGTGTGTAGACTATTATTTGAGGTACTGAAAGTAAAAAAGCAATTAGTGATGCATAGACCAGGTTCACACCAGTAACACTGGGTAGCGCCGCCAATGTGAAACCCACAGTACCCAGCGCGGCTCCAATGGACATGTTGGCAATGTTTATTGAAACAGCATCCCAAAAACTAGCCTCCTTGACTAAACCCGTGGATTCCCTAAGAAATACGCCCTGCTTGGTCTCCATTATTCCATCGAGGGATGAAACATTTAAAAATCTTTTGCGTGCTAAACACGGGTTTTCCATTTAATGAATTGTTTAATTTATTTAATGGATTAATTAAATAAAAGATCCATAAATATAACATTAACGTGCTAGGCCCTAATAATAAAGAATTTAAACAATTCCCAAACTACATCAACGTGGCAGTTGGAATCCTTGATTTCGGTGGACAATACAACCACCTAATACTTAGGCGCGTGCTTGAGCTGGGGTTCAGGGGTAGTTTCCTAGACCCGAATGAATCCATCAATAGGATTAGGCAATCCTTCGGGTGTCTCATAATCAGTGGCGGCCCATGGAACATACCTGGGGACCTACCAAAGACAGGAAACGCTATTAACTACATACTTGAATTCCCCGGCCCTATCCTGGGCATATGCCTTGGTCACCAGTTAATGGCGTATGCATACGGAGGTGAGTTGGCAATGGAGTACCCAGAGTTCGGTGGTGTTAGGGTGCATGTTGACAGAGAAGATACAATACTCAGGGGTATTCCCAATTCCTTCACTGCCTGGGAAAGCCATAACATAAGTGTGGTTAAGCCACCGAGGGACTTTGAAATATTAGCACATAGTGAGAAAGTCCCAATCGAGGCCATGTCCAATGAAACCCTCAAGCGATTCAGCGTGCAGTTCCACCCAGAGGTTAGGCACACGGAACATGGCCTAGTTATAATGAGGAACTTCCTTGAATTATGCCGCTAAATCTACTCAGTATGCACCATAATTCCACCCCTGCGACCTGAGTTTAGGCGCTCTTCAGATCAGGGCAGTAAATTACATTATTCAGCATCTTATTATGTTTAATTAAATAATACCGTGCAAAACCCCTGGTTATTTAGAGGCAAGGTATTTAAATAATTAATTAAATCAATTACCGATGAGCACGATTGAAATCATTAATAGGGCCGTGGAAGGCATGAGGTCGTTACCCATTAAATGCGCCCTAGCGGCAATCAGTGGTGGTGTGGATAGCACCACTGCAGCGGTCCTAGCAGGGAAGGCCCTGGGCGATAGGCTTAGGGCGGTTTTCATTGATACGGGTTTCATGAGACTCAACGAGCCCGCACACGTTAAGGAGTTGCTCAGGGATATTTTACCGGTTGAGGTCGTGGATGCCCGTGAGCAATTCTACGGAGTAATGCTTGGACTAAGCAATGCGGAGGAGAAGAGAATAAGGTTTAGGGAGGTTTTCTACGCTGTCCTCTCGGGCATTGCGAAGAAGTATGGTTGTGACTGGCTGGTTCAGGGCACAATAGCACCCGACTGGATCGAAACAAAGGGTGGCATTAAGACACAGCATAACGTTCTTGAGCAGATTGGGATCGATACATCAACGAAGTACGGCTTCAAACTAATAGAACCATTAAGGGAATTATACAAGGACCAAGTTAGGGAGGTGGCCAAGGCGCTCGGTGTACCGAGTGAGATAATCAGTAGGCAACCCTTCCCAGGGCCTGGACTTAGCATTAGGGCCGTGGGTGAGTTAACCCTTGAGAAACTCGATGTTGTTAGGATGGCTACCGAAGTAGTTGAAAGAAAACTGGGCAACATGGGACTTAGTCAGTGGTTCGCGGCTGCCTGGGAATACAGCACCATGCACAGTGATGAATTATCAAAGAACGTGGTTAACCTAGGCGATCTATACGTGGAGTTGTTCAGGGTTAGGGCAACGGGTGTTAAGGGTGATTCGAGGTCCTACGGGCACGTGGCATTAGTTAAGGGCCGCTTAACCAAGTGGCATGATGTATATGAATTACACAGGTACTTAACCATGGGTGACGTGACTCACGTTACCTATGAATTAACTGAGGGAGGCCCAGGTAGGTACTTCGTGTCCATAAGAGCTGTGCTTACCGAGGACTTTATGACCGCCGATGTACCAAGGCTGGACCACAACACCTTGGTTAACGTGGCTAGGGAGATCATGAACGATGACAGGATTGCGGCAGTTGGTTTCGACGTGACGCCCAAGCCACCGGCGACGATTGAGTACGAGTAGGAATCAACGAAGTAGCTTCATGAGTTTACGGGCAAAGTCCTCACCGAAGTAATCCACCAGGTTTAGGTCCCTAATCACTGAGTCTACGTTGGAATTACGGAGTTGATTCCTAACCACCTCCCCAACCTCCCAAGGAAACAGGATCCACCTATCAACAACACCCAAGTAGTAGTCGGGCTTTATACTGGACCAGGGCTTAACATACAGTGTGGCTGTCCTGACCTCCCTAGCCCCATAAAACCTTAGTATGTCCCTAGCCATGGCCAGCGTCCTACCCGTGTCCGCAACATCATCCATAATGAGCACACTCTTGCCCCTTAGGTCATGGATTATTGGGTACGTAACTACGGGTTCATCACCCTGACCAACCCTCGTCCCATAACTGGTTAAACCAAGGACAACAAGTTCATCAACACCTAGAAAGTCAGACACCAACTTACCCACGATGTAGCCACCCCTGAGTATGGCAACAACTGAGCTAGGTCTATAACCAGAGTCCTTAATCATAAGCGATAAATCCAGTGATAAATCCACAAGCCTCTGCCAATTAAGGACTAGGAACTCCATCAAAACAACCAATGAAAAACTCATTAAAAGACTTTCCCTACAATTAACGGTAATAATTACAACAAATAATTAATCAGGAAAATTGCCCCCTGCATGCATTCACGCCATTGATGCGTAGGCCCAGCGGCCCGGTTTTAGCCGGGTCGTTGAGTTCGTACCAATGGCGTGAATGCAAGGCAGGTATGGGCTTCATTATTACTTATTTAACTTATATTTATATTATTTACTCTTATCGATGCAACTAAAAATACATATAAGTTATATGTATAACATATGTGTATTATAACCTTCATATTTTCAGTTTTATCTTGTTATTCGATATAGGCAAAAAATTGAAAAACGAAAATGAGAAATTAAAAATGTGAGGAAAAGTATAAGGCAATGTAGGGAAAAGATACTTGATTGCGCCTTTGATACCATAGTTAGGGCTAGGTTGGGCTTTATTGATAAGGATGACGCACTTGATACACTCTGGGAGTACCTAGTTAATATTGATTATGACATGAAAACTCTTGAGAAGAAAGTAGGCATGAACAATGTCGTAAATTAAGGACGCATAAATAATTTAACGCGATTACCCATTATCATGATTTCAACAATACGGCATTTAACCTTAAGATCAGTACGTTACCAGGAAATCAATGAAGTGGAGACTTTCAATTGTAATGATAATCCCCGAAACCAGACCTGGTTTAGGTTAGCGCATTTAAACCTTTGTAATGACACCAGCAATCGTTATACATAGACCCCTTACCACAAAACACCGAGACCAACCCTACCAAGTATTTCGTAATTCCCCATGATTTAATGCCAACGTAAAAATCATAAACCCATTGTTTAAGGGCCACGTGAAACACAGGCATAATAATGTTAGCAAGCCCCTGACTGCACATGAACTACCTAACGAGAATTACGTAAGAGATAGTTTTAAAGAGGTAATTTAACACAATACTAAGCCAGTCCTGGGGAGGATCTCCGTGGCGCCTATCGCCACTTGTCGCGTGGGATAAATCCCTCCTTTCCACTATGTTACGTAATCATCCTATTCAATAAACGCGGGAGTTCATGATGCATCACCATCCTTTATTCCACCCTTCACCCCTGCTTGGCAATGTTGTTTTCCTCAATTCCTCTATACCTCATTCTTAATCCCTGGCGAGCGCCTAGTAATTGTTTTCTCAATGCCGACAATTCATTATTGATATTGTCTCCACACTCATCATTAATGTGGAGTGGGTATCACGATCCATGAAGCCTAGGCCCATGATTAAGGACCACTAACGCGATTATTGGGCACTGACTTAATTTCATGAAGGCGAGCACCACTAAGTATG
>DAJV01000092.1:6592-8347 GCA_002496475.1 Vulcanisaeta sp. UBA163
GGCCGCCATCCTAGACCAGGCTAGACTACGGCCGCCGCGCGGAAGGTTAAGTTTGAGGGAGTTTTAAGTTTTTTGTGTTGGTCTTAGGTCCTGTCCTTCGATTTTGAAGGGTTTCATTGTTGTTAGGGCACTGTCTATTTTTCTTAGTATGTTTTCCCTGTTTATCCAGGGTATTTCATTACTCATTATTAACTCCTTCGCCCTAGTTATTAATCTCTTGAAGGCCTCTGGGTTGTTTTCCTGAATCTTCACGAAGGCCGCGGCCAGTATTATTAATCCCCGCAGGCCCTCATCCCTACTCCTACGCCAAACACCCTCAAGCACCTCGTGGGCCTCCCAAAACCTCTCCTCATTAAATAGTTCAACGTACCTCCTCATGACGTACTCCTCATTAAGTTCTTTATCCTCACTTTCTTCATTTATATTTATTGATTCTTTAATAACGAAACCAAGTGACTGTATTTTCTCTATAGCCGTATCGTTGATGTATAGATCTATTTCTATGTGATCATTTGCTATTCTTACATTTATTACCTTAAGCCCCTCTGATCGTAGTTTACTCATTAATTCCTGTCTATTGATTGGTGTGAGTCCGGGATTATTAATGATGATTAAGGCTCTGCTTTTCAGCATTTAGATTGATTTCTATAATGCTGTTATTAAATTCTTTAACTCGGGGTATATTAATTTCTCTTCCTTATTAAAAATCTTTATCTTATCAGGCTTAATAAGTAAGTGAGCTTCTCTCCCTGGTTCAATGAATTCATCCGATACTACTATGATGTTTATATTCTCGTCGGATATCGGGGATACGACTATCCTAAAGACACCCAATGTATAGCTTGAGACCTTAACCCTTACCTTACCAATATCAATGAATCCGCGTATATCCTGCGGTTCCATAAGCAATTTCATTTCATCTGGTCTTAGGCCAATTATGACTTCATTATCATTAATTAATCCTTTACCTAGCGGTATTCTTAAATTGGCTATGAGTGCCGTGTTCTCAACAACCTTAGCAGAGAGCAGATTTATATCACCACTAAGTGTCGCTATTATTGTTGTGGCTGGTGTGTTGTAAATATCGGCTGGACTCCCTATTTGGACAAATTTACCATTTATTATTACACCAGCTACATCAGTTATTGAGAATATGTCAGCAGGATCATGAGATACTATTATTGTTGTCAATTTACGTTCCCTCTGTATCCTCCTTACCAATGCCCTTGCGCTATCCCTCAATGCCGCATCTAAATTGCTGAATGGTTCATCTAAAAGCAAAATCCTAGGATTCTTCACTAATGCCCTTGCCAATGCCGTCCTCTGCATCTGCCCCCCTGATAATTCCTTTGGATAATGATTAAGGACTCGTGTAAGTTCGAGCTCCTCAGCGATCTCCCTAACCCTCCTATCTATTTCGTGCCTACTCATTTTAGCCATTTTTAATGGGAAGGCTATATTATCATAAACCGTCATGTTGGGATATAAAGCCCAGTTTTGAAAGACCATGGCCACGTTCCTCCTCTCCGGCTCAACGATAATTCTGCCCGGCCCTGACATAAGTTCATCATCAAAGTAAACATAGCCGTCTGTGGGTATCTCAAGACCAGCAATTAATCTTAGTAGTGTTGTTTTTCCGTGACCACTCGGACCGAGAATGCCGAAGGCTATACCATCATTTATTTTATAAGTCACGTGATCTACGGCCTTGATTATATTCTTTCCCTTCCTGAAATATTTAGTTAATTCTTCCAT
>DAJV01000092.1:8403-11794 GCA_002496475.1 Vulcanisaeta sp. UBA163
TATCGTGTGATTATATACCCTTAGCACCACCACCAAGTGCGGCTAAGCCCCTTATGAAATATCTACCTAGGAAGGCGAATATGATGAGTGGTACCAATGATGTTATGACTCCAGCCGCGAATGACCTATTATAAAGTATTGCGTAACCCCCAACGTACTGCCTAGCGGCTACCGGTAGCATGTATAGGCTTGGCTTCGTAGCTATTATTAATGGTGTGAAGAAATCCTGCCAAACCATTAGGAATACAAATATTAATGTCGATAAAAACCCTGGCAGGACCAATGGAAATATTACATGCCAGAATATGGACCAATCACGAGCACCATCAAGCCTAGCACTTTCTATTAGGTAATTGGGTACGACAGGTAGGAATATTGACATTAGCAATGCCGACGTTGGTAAGTAAAAGATGAAATAGGCGAAGGCAAGACCCCAATAGGTTTGGTAAATACCTATTGATGAAGTTAGCGCAATTAGGGGCACGGTCAGTGTCTGAGCCGGTAGGAACGTGGCTAATGATATTATCGAAAAACCAATATTACTAACCCAAGGTCTCCTCTCCATTTGTATGTAGAAGAAGTAGGCACCCATGCTACCAAAAACCACGGAGGCTAATGCAACTGGTATGGTGATCAATAATTGACGTATCATGGGAAACTCAAGCCCAATCAACGTACCAAAACCAAACCAATCAAAGTAATAGGCCTCTGTCGAGAATTGCTTAGGTAATAGTAGGATTGGGGCAGATGCAGCTTCCATATTTGATTTAAAGCCACCAACAAGCATTGCATATAATGGAGTCAACCATAAGATGATAAATATAGCCACCACCAACTGAAGTATTGCGTACTTAATTACTCTAACAACGTATTTACTATTCATACCTCTCACCTCCTAAAGACCCACTTCTTAAGCCCAAGTAATGCATATGGTATTATTACAATAGCCGCAATCACAGCCACAAGTGTAGCCAGTGCAGCCGCGACTGAGAAGTACTCAGAATAAGCAAATAGGTAGTAAATATACGTTACCAGTGTCATTAATGTCGGGCTTGTTGCTGATCCGCTCATTATGAATGGTATGTCAAATATCCTAAACGAGAATAGGAATAATAATGCGGTAGTTATAATAAAGCCATTCATAGAGTTTGGTAATAATACCCTAAACAATAGGTTTATGCTAGATGCTCCATCTAGTCTTGCGGCCTCAATTATTGATCTATCCACGCTCAGAAATGAGGCTAGGTAAAAGAGTACGGCTAGGCCCGTATACTCCCACACTTCAACTAATACCAAAGCTAATTGCGTATTCAATGGCGTTGCGAACCAAGGTATTGATGGCAAGTGAAGCTTTAACAATAACCAGTCAATGCCAATCTGCGGATTGTACAACCATAGCCAAACTAATGCAGTTGCCGTTGGTGGTATTGCCATTGGATAAATGAATATTGATAGATACACGGCTCGTTGAGTGTTATTAGGCAAGAAATAAAGTAGGGCCGCAAGTAATAAGCCTAATATATTACCTACTGCTACGAGACCAACTGTAAAAAGTATTGTATGGCTTATTGATGTATAGAAATAATTCTGCGTGAATAAGTAAAAATAAGATGCTAAGCCCACGAACTTAGGAACTGGATTAAATAATGACCAATTCTCGAGCGATACTACGAAGTTCCATGCCAATAGAAATACAATAATTCCTCCGAAGAATAGTGTGGGTATTGCCATTATCAATGATTGCCTTACCACAAAATAAAAAATATATAATTGATTTTAAGTTTTACTATTCAAAGGCTATGATTATTTAGCCGCCTGTTTGCCACCAGGGTGTGTATGGTTGGAAGTGATAGGTTGTTGGGTTGACCCATGGTGGTAGGTAATTGGCAAATGGATGACCTGGGTAGCCCATATAACCTAGGCCAAGCTTAACAGCAGCCATCCATTCACTATATGTCGTCTGCTCGGCTGAGATCAAGGCTTCATTAAATGTCGGTATATAACTGGCACCCACCTGCTGTAAATTCAAAACCTGCGAGTTCAAATTACTAAACACATCATCAAACAAACCACCATCACTAGGAGCAATGGTAAACTGACTAGGTGGTGTTGATATTAATTGCTCGTAGTCGAACCACTGGGCTGGTGTTGGGTAGAAGTTGGTACCATTGCTCCAAATTAACACACCCTTTCCACTTGAGGTCCAAATCGTCATACCTACATATGAGTCCCAAAACTCCGCTAGCTTAATGGCTGCGTCCTTATATGGATTGGCATAGGCAGGTACCGCTACTGAGTCTATGACTAATACGTAGATGCCCTGTGTTCCTGGGAATGGTTCCTCCATTAGCGTTATGTTTGTCCAACTCGTGTATGGCGGTGTTGCTGGGTAGGTTATTGTGTGATACCAGATGTATGCGTACTCAACTATCCAGTTGCCATTTACTTGGAATGCTGCTTTACCCTGTATTATATAGGCTAGGCCTGATGACCATGTCATTGTTTGCCATCCTGGGCAGTCGTACTTCGTGAATAATAGGTAGTAGTAATCTGTTTCGTTTATTAGGCTGGCTATTGCTGGGTCATTAAGGTTCAACGTACCGTATAGGAATTCATTCATTAATTGGGCAGCTGTGGCAGGTCCATACTTCTCACCGGCAAGGCCGAGGAATATGTACTCCCAAAGGTTAAGCTGATCCCAACCGCCATCACCACCAGGGATAATCCAAATACAAGTCATACCGTGAGATGCGAGGTACAGGGTCTCATTAGCAAGCTGCTCAACAGTAGTCGGGATAGGCAAACCATACTCGGCCAAAACTTGAGGATTGAAGTAGAGCATACCACCTCTATGTACATTAGTTGGTAATGAGAACATCGTGCCGTTAAACATACCTGCAAGTACAGCCTCGGTCACACCTTTACTCAACAAGCCAGTTTGTATCGCGATTGGTGTGAAATTCACGAAGTCTGCCGATCCATGAGGCATGATCTCGACATAAGACAAAATCTCAGGCGCGAAGTGCGCCTGGAAGCTAGCCGGTGGTTTACCTGCCTCTAACATACCCAGAATTACGTACTTAGCATTCGTACCACCAGCACCGGGTATCGAGTAGTACTCAACAGAATAACCCGGGTAGTACTTCGAGAAGTTACTGGCGACCCAAGCTAATCCTTGAGGATCTTCAGGACCCCACCACGTCAAAAACTCAACCGTAGTCGGCGCCGGCGTTGGCGGCGCACTTGGCCTATGACTCACCGTTGTGTAATACCAACCCAACCCAACACCTATGACCACCACAACCACCACAACTATTATTGCTACCAACACAGACCTAGAAACACCTAAACGAGGTGCCATACAGGTTCTAGGTATTTTTCAGAAATTTTA
>DAJV01000034.1 GCA_002496475.1 Vulcanisaeta sp. UBA163
TAAACCACAAACCAATGAACCACCCAAAGGAAACCCTCACCCTCCAGGGCAGGGAGGAGGTCAGAGTGGCCCCAGAAACACCCTGGTTCTCAACAGTGGGTTCCCTGGCCACGGCTTCACCTGTTCTAACCGCAACTTCATGGTTGAGGAGGAGCCTTGGCAAGTAGGCAATAAGCATGGCGGCAACCACGACCGCAATCACCAAGGCGGTTATTACCAAGGCCCTTATTCTGGGACTCACTTTTAAGGATGGGATGCTCATAAATAATTGCTAATCAAGTATATAGAAATCAATATTTCCATTGAACATATAAAAGGATTATAAGCACGGTTAAGCCGTAAGCTCAATGAAACGAAAACCAAGGTATACTATGCCATAGTAATAGGCGCCGGCATAGTGGTGGGCACGTAATTAAGATAATTTCAACACTGCTCGTACTACCTTTTGTGAATACCAAAGGTAAAAAGCCCGTGTGGTGCTTGGTTAATGGTTTATTAATTTTTACTGATGAATTGGGCGATGTCATAATGGCTTAATCTCATAATTACCGTTTGGGTAAATGATTGCCCTAGCCCTCCTGGTTGCCCAGCAGGAAAAGACTATGCCTATTGCGAAGGTTGCTGGATGCCTATAGGTATACTCAATATGGACATCGAGCGCCGTTACTTTGCCGCCAGTTCCATGGGCGCCAATGCCCAACTTATTAATGGCATTTAACAATGCATCCTCGATCTTAGCAATATCAGGATTACTATTCCTAGAACCCACTGGTCTTAACACCGCTGCCTTCTTGGCGAGTTTTGCTGCAACATCGAGATTAGAACCTATGCCTATCCCAACAATGACCGGTGGGCATGGCATTGGGCCTGCATCTATCACAGCGTTAAGTACTAGCTCGGGTAGTCTTTCCCAGGCATTACCTGGCGGCACCACGAAGGCCTTACTGGGTAGCTCAGTACCACCACCCTTTGGTGTATAGATTAGCTCCAGGTAATCTCCGTCGAATAATTCAACATCAAAGACTGGTATTCCGACCCCGGTATTATCTCCCGGGTTCTTTTCCGTCAGTGGATCCACGGAGTTAGACCTTAGTGGTAACTCCTTAGTGACCTCCCTCACGGCTTCGGTAAGGATGGGGAATAATTTACTCCTGATTGGGAATCCGTCACCCAACCTTATGAAGAATGTTGGGACTCCAGTGTCCTGGCACACGGCAGCCGTGTACTTCTGCGCAAGTTCAATATTAGTTAATATAGCGTTTAACTGAACCTTACTTGGTTCATGTACTTCAATCCTAACGGCGTTCTTCAGTGCATTAACTACGTCCTCAGCTGGCGACACGCTAGCCATCCTCACTATTTTCTTCGCTGCCTCCTTTACTGCCTCCTCAAGGCTCGGCATATGTGGACACCGCTTTACTTGTATTAAAGCTTTAATCCTGTGTTTGCTTACGGAAAATACTCAGAGGAATACTTAATTACACCTAATCTGGGGAATTAATTGGTACGTATGGGCACGTACTACCTTAAAACGCCAATATCGGATGACGATATTATTAAATTAAGGGTTGGCGACACAATATACGTAAGCGGAGTCCTAGTTAGCGCCAGGGATGCTGCGCATGTAAGGATGGTTGAACTACTGCATAAGGGCGAGAAATTGCCCGTGGACCTCAGGGGTGGCGTTATTTACCACGCAGGTCCTGTGGCGCTTAAACAGGGCGATACCTGGAAGATCGTCAGCATGGGCCCAACAACGAGTACCAGGATGGAGGACTTCGAGCCTGAGGTCATTGAGAAAATGGGTGTTAAGTTAGTCATTGGTAAGGGTGGCATGGGCCCAAAGACGACAGAGGCTATGAAGAAGTATAAGGCGGCCTATGCAATATTTACAGGTGGAGCAGGTGTCCTAGCAGCGCAGGCGATAAAGAGGGTTCTTGGTGTCAACTGGCTCGACCTAGGCATAGCAGAGGCTATGTGGGTACTTGAGGTTGAAAATTTTGGGCCTTTAACGGTAATAATTGATTCATATGGCAGTAATTACTATGAGGGGTTAAGGAAAAGCGTTAGGGAGAAGGTTCCTGACCTAAGTAAGGAAGTTACCAATGTAATAAAGGGCGTAATTAAGATATGAATTAGACACATGACGTAAAATCCTGATTATTCTTCCTTACTTTACTATGTTTTTTACCATATCATGTTCGGTAACAATACCCATTAACCTACCGGCCTCAACGATCGGTAGGGAACTAATGTTGTTCCTCCTCATGAGCTTAACAGCATCTAATACCGATGCACCACTATCAATGGTTATTGGGTTATGACTCATTAGCCTAGAGATGGGTATATCAAAATCCACCCGTCCCCTAAGCTTATGGTACTTAATCACGTGTCTCAGTATGTCCTTTACTGAAACCACCCCAAGGAGCTTATCCCCATCCGTTATTAGTAGGTGCCTAATATTATGCTTCGTCATAATGCCCATGGCATCCCTCAACGTGGCATCCTCACTCACAGTAATCGGTTCCCTATTGGCTATCTCATGGATTTTATACTTGGTGAACAAGTGATCAGGTGATTTGGCGACAACATCCCTCTCAGTGATAATACCCACTAATTCCCTCCCACTGAGTATTAATGCAACATCAACATTATTATTGGTCATTTCCCTGATCACCCCCATTGCATCATCATTCTGTGAAGCGGTGATGAACCTATCACTGCCGTACTTTAACACGGGTTCTCTCATGGCATTATCACCATTATTAACTAAACCGCTTATAATCCCAAGTGCGGTTAGTACAAGTCTCAATGAGCCGCCCTCGATGATGGGTATATGCCTGAACCCGTGATCAACCATGAGCTGCACTGCAGTTGTTAATTCCTCATTATGGTTCATCGTCACCACACCACCTGTCATTAGCTCATGCGCAATCATTAATAGGAATATCCACAATCCCCAGTATAAGCATTTCTAATCATTAAACCCATGTAATGCAATTGTACCCATAAGATTTATTTGAGGTTATATCAAACACTGCTAATGCAGGTAATTAACGTAAGTGTTCTCGGCCCAGTAATGCTGCCAGAATTCTCGAGGGAATTCCAAAACACCATGACGAAGTTTGGGGTTTTCCGCGCGTTCATTGCCGGTTCATGGATTGACTTCGGTAGTTACATGCCCGTCAAATCACCGATAAATGGAGAGGCAATAGCACAGGTCAATAAGTTAGGTGCAGATCACGTTAGTTCAGCAATAGAAAGGCTTCATTACTCATGGCCATCGCTTAGGGCAATACCTGCCCATAAACGCGCCGACATGTTGATTAAGACAGCGGACTTCATTGAGGAATATAGGCAGTTATTTAGGGATGTCCTCATAATTGAGGGTGGAAAGCCCATTAATGAGGCTGATGGTGAAGTTGAATCAACAATAACGAGACTCAGGATGATTCACCAAGACCTGGGTAGGTTATTGAATGTGGGTATTCCAGGGGAGTATGGGGTAGGCACGGAGAATAAGTACGCAATCGTTGTTAGGGAACCCATAGGCGTGGTTGCGGCGATAGCTCCATTCAATTATCCATTATTCACATCAATGGTTAAGGTGGCCACAGCCCTACTGGCCGGTAACCCCGTAATATTCAAACCATCAAGTTACACGCCAATAACCGGCGTGTTAATAGCCAAGGCGATTGAGTATGCTGGATTTGGTAATTACTTCGCAATGGTCACAGGCCCTGGTGCAGCCGTGGGTGATGCCATGGTTACTCACCCACTGATTAGGGCTATCACGTTGACGGGTAGTACGGAGACTGGGCTTAGGATCATGAGGATGGCTGGATTAAAGAAATTACAGCTTGAACTTGGTGGTAAGGCACCGGCCATAGTCCTTGAGGATGCTGATCTAAGGGATGCAGCCCGGAAGATAGTCACGGGTTCATTAAGGCTATCTGGTCAGCGTTGTGACGCAATTAGTAGGGTTATTGCCATGGATAGTGTAGTTGATGAATTGATTAATTACATGGTTAAGGAGGTTAGCGGTTGGGTTGTTGGTGACCCACGTGACCCTAAGGTTAGGATTGGCCCACTTATTGATGCCAATGCAGTTGAGAGGGTTCACTCAATGGTTGATGACGCACTGATGAAGGGCGGTAGGCTAATCTACGGTGGTAGGTATTGGCTCACCTATCATGAGCCGACCATAATTGACAACGTGAGTAGGAAGTCCAGACTAGCGCTTGAGGAGACCTTCGGCCCAGTTATACCAATCATAAGGGTTAAGTCAGTTGACGAGGCCATTGAGGTCGCCAACGAGGTTATCTACGGACTTGACGCCGCCGTGTTCGGGCGTGACGTGGGGACACTATGGAGGGTGGCGCGCTCCCTAGATGTCGGTGAGGTCACGATAAACGACTTCCCGAGACACGGCCTCGGCCTATTCCCATTCGGGGGAGTTAAGGAGTCGGGATTCGGCAGGGAGGGTGTCGGCTTCAGCATTGAGGATGTGACGGAGCTCAAGACCATAGTCATAACGTATAAGTAATTAACTCCATAGAGGTGCCGCTTACGAACCTGAGTGAGGAGCGAGATTGAAACTGATAGGACCATTAAAACTAAAGTACACGGCCCATAATCAGCCTGCCCAAGCCAGGTTAGACCATACCAATGATCATTCTGAGCACTGAGATGGAATTAGCGTTATCCCATTGATCATGGACTCATAATTACAGCTGCTAATAGGCTGTGGGCATGAGTTGCCCTGAGCAGTTGTAAGCCTTGGCAATGTCATAGTCACGGCAATGGGTGTGATTAAGGCCATTAATGCAGTCATCAAGGTAACCCTTAACTTACCTACCCATCATTCACCATATCACGGTGGTATTGGTGGTAGGTTCTACGCCATGTAAAACGCTGGCGCAACGCCAGTGGCTAGCGGCTTTGCACCGATCGTTAATTGGGCGAGTATTTGCGGTAAAGCCTGCACCGGACCTGTGACGTTTATTACATATATTGCCGGTTCCTCAGTTATGTACCTACCCTCCTCGAGGAGTTGCTCAACCGTTGGTGTCGCGTTTTGCGGTCCAAAATGCTCAATCCAGTTATTCCTAACCATTAAATCAACTTCCCAGCCTCACTGGGCACGGCACATGAGGGGTAGCGCATATGGTACGGCTGAGTATATGACAACGGCAATCGTGTCGCCCTGTGCCACGTTTATTGTTGGGAAGCCTATGCCGAGACTCGTGTATGCAATGCGTATGGGTCTCCTGGCGTTGCTAATGGTTGTGTTTAAACCCTCAATAGGCTATGGGTTCCACTAAACGCAATTAACCTATCATTAACGTAAACTCCAATTGCCATTGCATCATTTGGACTTGGTAATTTCGAGAATGCGCCCAGGGCCTCGTTTATTATGCTAGCTGGGAACGCCATGTACACATTGACATTATTAATGCCCACATTGCCATGGGCATGGAAGTAAAGTATAACGATCGAGTTACTGGGTATAACGACATTATCAGTGCAGTTGAGAGCTCCAAGGGCGCCGTAACTAATGTAATTCGGAACCGGGACCGGGATTGGTGGAGGTAATAAATGCCTATAAGTGAAGGGATATTTCGCAACGAAAAGCGTGATTAGCACGGCGACGGCAACAACCACGGTGACCGCAACCAACACCCTCACACCCAAGCCCATAGGCATTAATTATCCATTACCCTAGGTATTTTATAAGTTGTGCTGGTTAATTCATGGAAAAATTCGGTCTGTATTGAGTTAATTAGTTACATGTGCATTTTCTCCAAATGCCTTTGGGTGATTATGGCGTTGGGCATGTCCATGTTGAGCCAAGTCAATGCTGGTCACGGTGAGGATAAATGATTCTTAATCACGTGGTAGGCTGGCTTGGGTTATGGTTGTGGCGTTGAGTGGTCAGGCCCTGACCCACCATTCATTCCTTATCATCCGCTGCTGAAGTCTCATCACCTGCAAAATCACTATAAGTGGGTGTTTTTAAGCTATTGGGATGGGCCTGAGGGAGAGACTTGCGAGGGCATTAATAATAGTCTCCAGGGATGGCGTGTTTACCCGCGATACGGTGAGGGCTGTGTCTGGCGTTGGTGATTCAGTGATTGATGATTTCATTAATTCCCTAATCAATGAGGGTGTCCTGGTTAGGGTTGGTGATGGTTTTAAGTCCACCATACCACCCCATGGGTTGATTAGGTACTTCATGGGCAAGGGCGTGGGTATGGACCTTGAGTCCATATCTAGGTACCTGCCTTGGGATGAGTTTGAGGCTTTGATTAGACTTGCCTTTGAGGAGTGGGGATTCAATGTTGTTAGTAGGCTTAGGGTTCCGGTGGTTGGAACTAGGGTTGAGTTCGATGTTATAGCCTACAGGAGACCCAGGGTTTTTCTTATTGAGGCCAAGCGCTGGAGGAGGGCTTCGTCATCGATACGGCGGATCATAAGTAGGCACTTGGAGAAGGTGGGATTGGTTGCCAGGGAACCTGAGGTTTTAATGAGTAGGGTCGGTATTGGCTGGGGTGAGGCTCTATTAATACCCGTGGTTATTACGTGGCATAGGGTATCAATGGAGTTAATAGATGGGGTTCCAGTGGTCAGTATTTACCAGGTTAATTCCTTCGTTAGCGAGTTTGATGGATTAATCGATAGTATAAGGTCGTTTAGAGTATCCTGGGGACATGTATAGGATCGTAATAATCGTGGTGGCATTGGTTTCCCCTACCCGTTACATTCAATACTGTGTGGTCATAGGGTGATTGTGAATTAACCGTTGAAAACCACTTAGATGAACTAGGTTTATTTCATGTATTGGCATCCATTATTTCTTTTGCGTTGTGATTTTGACATAGCACTCCGGGCATGCGTAGACCTTGAAGGTCATACCTATTTCCTTAACTTCGTAATTAACTATGTAGTACTCCCTCGTCCTTCTTAGGCAGAAGAAGCATATTACGCCCTTACTACTCTTTTTCTTCATTATCCTCAGGCTGTTCTGTTTCTTCCTCGCTCTTAAGTATAACTGTCATACTCATTAACTGATCAATGTCTGGGTATAGGTTTTCCACGGCTCCTGATTCTTTGTACAACCAGGCGCTCATTATCAGTAATATTGCGCTGACTAGGTACATTACCGAGGAAAAGCCTGAGTATGCATTAATACCCACAAGCAGCGATTGAGTTATTGAACCGTCATTTAGGTATACTTGGATCGGTATGGGTAGTGCGAATATGAATGCTATTATGAGCATTAGTACTATGCCGAAGAACAGTGGGTCGGATATGTCGATCTTGCGGTTCTTCATTACGACTAGGAGTGTTATTGATACTATGATTCCTATGAAGACAAGTATTGGTGATAGGTAATCAATCATGTCTATGAACGATGAATAACCCTTAACTGGCGTCAGTGATAGTAGGCCGCTGGTGCCGTTAATTACTAGTCTCATGCCTGGTGTAACATTAATGACCTCGTTTACCCTAGGTGTTACTGCACTGGGTATTATTGGCAATGCAACCCTTATATTAGACATTATGAGTATTATTATACCAATTACAATAAACGCAATTATAACCTTCCTCATTGATTATCGCCTAAAAAGTTGTTACCTTATTTTAAGGTTTTCTCTATCAATTTCTAAACCATTATCCCTGGCATCCCTGATCAAGCCCCTAATGATGCCCTTCATGTAGTATATTAACGAGTAATCATTATTAAGCCACCTGCCCACGCTATCAAGTAATTGATCAGTGGGATTTTTCACAAATAGGGGTTCAAGCAACTTCCTGTTAATGTCGAGCCGCTTTATTACGTTAGACGGATCCGCCGAGAACGTTATGAAGTCATAAACTCTAGCCACAGGTATTGCGGAAAGCTTCGTCGACCAATGCAATGATAGAGGCACTCTATACATCTTAACCTTAAGCATTGTGTTACCGCCTATTATAACATCATTACCATATGACTGAAATAAATCAATGGGCTTCATGCTCCTGCTCACAACCTCATTGATCATACTCACAAAGGCCTTCATTTCCGCATCTCCAATGGCGTTAGTCAATAAGGCCATAACCTTAAATCCATTCATGCCATCAAACATCACTGCATTATTAGCCAAGCCAACATACTCCAGTATCGCACGCACGGCAGTAACCATTAAGTCCATTAATTCAAGGCCCCTATCATGCATCCAAACCCTTCTTCCACCCTTTACATCTATTATTACGGTATCAATACCCTTGGCCAATGCCGTGTTTACTGAAGCCATGAAATCGATACCGCCCAACTTAACATACCTTATTAATTCATCCTTGCTATTGATTATTATTGGCAACCTACTTCCATCCTCATGCCTTGCCTTAATCATTAAAACCGCAGAATCGCCAATCTGCCTAATAATGGTGACCCTCCTGTTCACTAGGAAACTGAGCATTAGATCACCGACTATGTCGTAGTACTTAAGCGGCCTAACCGATGGCCTAAGTACCATAGGTATTAACGTCTTAGGCATTACCAATCACCCCAGGTCTATAGTAATAAATTAACTTGCCAATTATCCAATCCCTAATCACTGCAACTGCGGCGTTCCTAATGTTTACTTTACCACCCTTCACCAGTAATCCCCTCCTTCTTCCAATTAATTCCAGGAGTTCCATTGGGTCCTCAGAGTCAACGCCATACCTATCCATAAATGCCTTGGGATTGAATGACTTAATCCTCATTATTAACTTTACCGCTGGTAGTACAGGATCATCAATCCTCGATGGATCTATGGCACCCTTAATAATTAGCACCGCCTCATCCTTAATCTCCTCTGGCGGTATGACGCCAGGCGTATCTATGACTACTAGCCACTGCTTGGCCTTAACAACTTGCTCGCCAATTGTCCAGCCAGGCGTTGGACTTGTCTCTGCAACATGCCTACCCTTGAGGTAGTTAATAATTGTTGACTTGCCAACATTTGGATAACCAACCACTGAAATCCTGACTGGCAACTTGGGCGCATGCTGTTTAATACTGGTAATGAGTTTCCTGGTGCCCAGCCTATTCCTTGCACTTATGAATACTGCGGGGTATTCCCTATTTAGGTATTCCTTCCATTCCTTAAGTATGCTCATTGGAACTAGGTCAGCCTTATTAATGACTATTATTAATGGCTTACCTAATCTACTGAGTAGTTCCTCCAACTTTCTATTCCTAGTCTCCATCGGGTCCCTCGCATCTACAACCTCAAGTACCAAGTCACTTAACTCCAGGACGCTCCTAACCCTCCTCCAAGCCTCGCTCTGACTTACCCTACTCATTCCTCGACACTGTGACTATGTAATAATGTTTAAAAATATAAAACGTTCCTTAATAACGTGGCCTTTGAGAGACCAATCCCCTCAAGATTAACCCTATTAAGACTTAGGAACCAGGAGAGGTTGTATAGGGGTATCAGGAAAACCGTGGAGGATGCCAGGAACGCCACCATACAGAGGATCAGGGCAATAATACCTAAATTGGAGACGGCGAGAAAAAACGTCTATGATGAGTTGGGAAGGGTATCGTTAATACTCAAGGCAGCAGTATCAAGAATGGGCATAGAGGAGTACGGCAAACTCAGCGAGGTCATAAAGCCATCCGTGGACGTGGAATTCATCGACATAACAATGGAAGGACTTAAGTTCAGGGGGTTGGAGTTCAGAGGCGTTTCAAGCCCTAATTACGGCATTTACGCAATACCACCAGAACTCGACAGTGCCCTATACGGAATATACAGCAACTTTAAGGTTATTTCAGAAATGATGAACCTAGAGAGTCTATTCTACACATTACTTGCCAGGATCAGGGAGTACCAAAGAATGGTCAACGCCATAGACAACGTACTACTACCCAGGATAATGGATAATTCAAGATTCGTCAGGCTTAAGCTTGATGAAGATGAACGTGAGGAATTCGTCAGAAGAATAGTAATTAGCAGACTCCTCGAGGTAATGGGCAGGTAGGCACAAGGCAAGTAAGGCTTAAGTACCTCCTTAATGGTCTCATGCTATAATGAAGAAAGGAGGGATGTACGGATTGATGACGAGGGATTTGAACGCTGAGGCAGCCTTAACGGCCCCTCCTAATGTAACAATAACGGCAGTGATTAAATCATGGGATTTAATCTAAGGAGGATCATCACAATATATGCAGTGGAGTTACTGGTACTTACGGTACTCTCAATAATTGGTTTCTATGTGGGTCGCTTATTCATAAACGAATCTATGGTTACATCACTAGGAAACGAACTAAGGAGCGCCGCAGAGCTGGGGCCGAATTATATATTCCTCCATAATCTCGCGGTAGATACTCTGATGGCGGTTCCAGTGATTGGTCCGTTCTTCTTCGTATTCGCCCTCGCAACTACCGGGTTCGTACTGGGTGTTTACGTTTCATACACGCTTAATTCACCAGTAGGTCTTGTATTGTCATTGCTTATAACAATGTTTTTCCCACATGGTATAATCGAGCTCTTCGCCTATGCATTCTCCACATCCGGTTCATTACTACTCACAGGCAATATTATTAATACCATGCGAAGAAGAGGGTCGGTGAATAGGGATGGGGTCATTACGCTCATTATTTATTACGTAATTTCAGTGATCCTCCTCTATATTGCTGCAAATGTTGAATACTTTGAAATAACAGCGCTGAAAGGGATGATAAGTGGTATGATTAGTTAGCCGTTCAGGTTTTTATACATGAAGCTCTGCGTCATTAGGTTTTGCACGAATATTGGTAATTGAATGTTATTGGTAGTATCATCATAGGCCCCAGTCACTGAGTTATAACCAAGCATGAAGAGTATTGGTAAGTTTGGTAAGTTAGTGGGTACTTGGTAGGTTAACGGTGTTGGCGTCAGGAATGGTTGTACGTAGTATCCATTGATAACAGAGACGATCATTGCTTGATACATGTTACTGGAAACGTATGGTTTGTACTCACTTATGCACTCCGTGACGTTCATGTTAATGCCCAACTCATTAAGCATTTCCTGTATTGTGGATATACTCGTTAGATTAGCCACCTTGGTCGTATTGGTACCAATGAATGAACCAACTTTACTAAGGAATAATAACGCGTCATCCATGTTTGTTGAATTGTAGTACAGGCAATAGGCCACTGAGGCCACGTTTGTCTCAGCCAATACCAATGGTGATGGCGAACCAGTATAATTGAAGGAAAGTATGTTAAACGCTATTTCGTATTGAACTAATCCCTCCTTTGAGGTACTAAGTATATAATTAGTATTGATTATGGAGAAGTTTGTGGCTGGTGACATGACGGGGTTGTATAAAATCAGAACCTTAATCGGCGCCGTGTTTGGTCCATAAACTAGGCTATAATTCCTAAAGGCATTGTATATCCTTAGTGCATTAAGTAATTGAAAGTACGGCGGCCAAGCAATAACACTAGCCCCACCAGACGTGCCAAGCGGGTATATCACTATTGGCGTTCCCGTGTGAAGCTTTGATGGTGGTGCGATGACCTTTGCCAATATGAAGTACGTTAAAACCGCAGCCAGCACCAGTACCAGCGCAAGTATTGCAATGCTTATTGCCTTGTTAATGTCCATCTCGAAATCATAGGTGCCTGGATTTATTAAGGATTACTCACGCATTAATGACGTTATAGAAATGTTTAAATTATTAGTAGCCCCACGGTTATGCAATGGCAATACCCAATGTTGAGAGACCAAAACCAGCACTTCATGGACCAACTGTACCCGTATGCACCTCATGTGGTAAACCAATTAGGCCATATGAAAGAGCCACGCACTTTCTATGTCCAAACTGCGGTAAGGCTGAAATATGGAGATGCGAGCATTGCAGAAGGACAGGAAACCCATATAAATGCCCCGTCTGTGGCTTCGAGGGGCCCTAGTCACGTTAATACTCACATTATCCAACCACGCTTCAACACTATTCATTAACCATATAACTTAAGTGAAACCATTAGAAATAAGATTCACCATCCACCGTAAACCCAAACCACCCCAAAACACGAGCAGTAATACCCTCATTACCCTCCAACCCTATGACATAACTTAAGCATTCATTACACAAAATAAGATTACCCTAACGACACAAACACCGCCACTTGATTACTTAACCAACCACTCCTTATCTTGACAATGCACTTTGAACCATATTCTTTTCCCAGAAAATCCGAGCAAAGGGAAAGAACGAAAATAGTGCGGCCGCCGGGATTCGAACCCGGGTTCTGCGGCTCTCCACGTTAATTGCTCGGAAGGCCGCCATCCTAGACCAGGCTAGACTACGGCCGCGGGTTTAATAGCATTTATCGGGATTTTAAGTCTTATCATTATTGTGCCTTTGATTTAAGAAATTTATAAAAATTATTATATTTATTGATATATTTTTTATTAAATATATTAATATTTTTATTATTAAATATCAAGAATTAGTAAAATATCGCTTATTATTAAATCTCCTCTCATTATTCACAGTGTTTATATTACTGTACAAACAATGGAAAGTTATTGTGTCATTATATTTCGTGAATCTAATGATAAATAATTCCCGGTGATGTTGAGTAATTGGTTTTACCTGTTCTTGGGGTGCGGATTTTGCGTTTCGATAATTTCGCTTATTAATTTGCAGGCATTGTCTCGATCATTCTTGGTTACTGTTTTTACTAGATTCCATAATTTTTTACCTGCTGTTTCGTTATTAATTATCATGCTTACCAGGTCTCTAAATTCGCTGTTGTCTAGTTTCTTTTCTATTTCCCATAGTAATTCATCTTTACCGACATGTCTTGCAAGCATTTCCAATGCGTCGTATAGTAGTTTCAAGTCGTTGTTTTTCAACGCCTTAATTGCCCTCCTGTATATTGGGCATAGTTCCTCTGGGCATTCAATGTCGCCAATCCTTAGCCTATAAATCCTAGGTTTGTCTCCCTTCGTGTGGTCAGTAATAATATCATCCATTGTCATTATTACCTTGGAATTATCAAGGTACTCACCATGTACTTCCTCAATTAATGCCATAGCTTCCTCGGGATTATTATCCCTAATGGTCCTAAGTACCTTATACACTAGGCCTTTGCCGGCTTCGGGGTTCAGTTCCTTAAGCCTTTTGGCTAAATTTACCAGGGCGCGTTGTGTTAGTTTACCTAGATCCTCAAGGTCATTTAGTGATACATTAGTACGCTTAGCTATTTGCATTATGTATATCCTCTTGGAAATATCCAGTTGATTTTTCGATGATGCCTTCAATACCGTATTATTGATACTCCCATAATCAATAAATCCATCCTGTGATATATTATTCCTTATTATTGTATTCTTTAGTTCATTTATGAAGTCATCATTTAGTACAGCAATGATGTACCTATGGGCGTTCCTCTCGCTCATATTCAGGATACTTGCAAGTTCCTTAGCTATACCCATAACCCCCTCATACCTTCGCAATCCCTCTATCACGGTCTCTGCCTCTTTCCGATCCCTCTCCGTAACCTTAAGTACGTAGTTTTTAATCAATTCCTTAGCAAACTGTAGCTTAACCTCCTTCAGCACCCTGTTCTTGTAGGCTATGCATATTGTGGCTGCTATAGCCATTGCTACGTACCTTTCCTCATTATCGAACCTACCTAGGTCCCAAACCTCTGTCCAAGCCCTATCAAGTACGTAATTCATACTTCCTGATAATGTAGATAATGCATTGTATATGCATACATCAGCAATCAGGTAATGGGCATCATCAAGGTGCAGCACGAGCATGGGCTGGAGAAGCTTGCCACCAACCTTAGCCAATTCCTCAATATGGCCCTCAATGAAAGCCCTTTCTACTTCACCATGTGGGCAAGGACATGGATGCCAATTAGGCACAGTAAAATACTTCATTAAATCCCTGAGTCTCATTTCATACCTCTCTCTCACGATACCGAGCTTAATGATTACGTCCTTAGTCTCCATTAATCTCTTTATTTTGTCTATTAATACTTTTATAAGGCTAGCTTTAATGGTGCTCATGAATTATTTTTTAATAACTTAAAGGACTCATTATGAAACTATTGATAAATTTCTAAATATTATTACCGTATAGAACTCAATACATTATGTTAACTACGATGACATCAACGCATTAATGTCATTGTTATATTAAAAATAATTCGAGAAATACCTACGGTTATTAAAAGCCGTATAGTGCATCAATAATTTTAATGAGTTCCTCCTTACCTGATTCCCTGAGTATATCTTCGACGGTATCCCTGTCCAGATTCTCAAGTAGTACTGCGGTTATGGCGAGTTCTATGAGCGTTCTTCTGTAGAAGTGTCTCTTTCTGAACTTCGTTACCCTGCTGATGTCAACATACTTATTAAGAACGTCATTAACATTAACGACGTTATCCAAGCCCCATTCCCTGAGAACCTTGTTTATTTGTACGTTAATCAGTGAACCAAAGGTTTCATTAAATGCATCCTCAATAAGCTTCCTGAGTCCTGGGCCATACTTAATGCATCCCGGGTCTAAGACGCACTCAAGTACTTCATAGGGTGTTGGCCTCTTCACGGGCCATTTACCCTTTAATGACGTGGCAAGCGCCATTACCTGTCTTTCATTGTATGGTATACCCGCCTTATCAAGGGTCGTCTTAAACTCGATGACCCAGTTCCTAACCAAGTCTTCAAGATCCCTAACGCCCTCCACAGGCATGAATGCTCTTTTTATTGCCGTAATACGCCTAAAAGTTTCGCTTGTGTTATTTCTCACAATGGTGCCATTGTTGTATTTTAGTAGGGCTGGGTAATACTCTGTGCCTTCGTAAATTATGTCTGTTACTAAGCCATCCTCGTTAATTATCTCACCATTATCATTCACGAATTTCATTACGCATTAAAAGTGTTATTGTGATTGTATAAACTTTTTCACTATATAGTCTATAATTTTTTGTTTCAATTTCACCTAAGAACCCTTATAAAAATATGATATAATAGGTATATGATGGTATCGAGGGGGATATCAGCCTTATTTGTTGCAATAATAATGGCACTAACAATAATAGCCATAATCGGGTTAATCACAATAAGCATGCCACTTTTAAAATCCGGTATTGATAAAACGCATTGGGCAGGCTCAATGGGTGTTTACAAACCACCAAGTCCAGTAAACTCAAGTAATGCTGTGGAGACCCCGCAAACCGATGGTTATTGCCTATACTATACTAATAATGGTGTAACGTATATTTCATGTCCATCAACACCAATGAACCAAACAACTAATCCCTGACCTCTTTTAAATATCTCATTTTAATATCTAGTGATGACCTTTGACGAGGTACTAACAGGAACCATGGGATTCGTACTGGCGATGGTAATCATAGCACTGGTGCTTGGTGGTGGGCTCTATGGCTACTACGTCTATGTACATAAGCAGATACTCGAAAACTACCTATGGCCTGTGGCCGATGTTGTACCCTATAATGGTGGTTACTACCTGGGCGTTGTTAATACAGGCCATGAGCCCATAATCATTAAGGAGATTTTTCTAGCCAACGGCAAGATTATTAATGTGAATAGCAGTGCATTAAGTCAGAATCAGTGGTGGTTTTATCAAGTAAGTCAATTACCAACTGCTGCACTTGTATGTTCAGCCGTGGACCCAAGCGTGTGCACTATAACTAAGGTTAATGGTTGGGTTGATGATTACACAAGTGCTGGGAATGCGATCATGGTTATGGTGAATGATCCTTATAATGCCTCCTGGGTAATTACATGGAATTACCTCAGTTTCACGAATTTAGGGGGTTGGTTCATAATCACAGGGCCGCTGTTTCAATACTACATAGTCAGTGGTTCTAAGTCATCTGTGTTTTACGTAAATCCGCCATATACACCGATTCAAATAAATATGAGGGCGTCATTAGCCAGTGATCCGATTAATTATTCGTGCGAAATCAAGCCATACCATGTAAGTAATACATTTAACACTGGCAGCGTCATAAAGTTCAACATTAATTGTACCAGGGTAAATGGGATTTGCTTCTCAATACCGATATTATTTGGTAACTTACCACCTTCACAAATATGCTTCCCGCCCTTACCTCCCTAGTCGTTAAAATTACGTGAAAAATCAAGACGCTACATGATGGAGTTGCCTTATTAGGAATATTTCCAAGAATTCCCAAATGAATAGGTTAAGTAATTGGTGGTACTACGCCGAGACAACAACTAAGATCTTAATCATTGTATTAATTGCATTATTAGTAATAATCGTTATTAGTCCTCGCCTTAGACCCTTACAGCCCATTGCCAAGGCCCTGGGTTTTATTGAGGTTAGGGAGGTTTATAAGACCGTGAATAATACGAGTAACATAACCTGCGTCACTAAGTACATAAATAAAACAATCCCCGTTTACATAAATAGGGCGATCTTCATACCCATGAATAACGTGAACTCCAGTGAAACCTGGTGGAATTACACAGGTTACCTAATGGGGACTGGATGGTGTTGGGGTAGGATTTTAATAATGCCCAATGATACGGCTTGGCTTATAACGACGTGGATAACGCCTGATTGGTTATTGCAGGAAATGGGATTATCCACATGTAGTACGGGGTGCTATAACTTCTCATTTCCCTATGGAACGGAGCTTCTACGCGCCGTTTATTTACCTATGTACTTAACAATAAACGGATCAACTAACCCCTTTCCTATTTATGGCATGGGCTACGTAGCGGTTAGTAATGAAACAATGAATTACCCATTTCCAGGCTTCACAGTGATTATAATTGGGGACGTTATTGGGCATGGGCCTATCCCCGTAGTTCATGTCATAAACATAAACAGTAATTATGCAATACTTAATGTGTTCTCATTCAATATAACATTGGCATTAAACACAACCTACTATGGTTACTTAACCCTTACTAATTTACCCATTAATTCCTCCTTATCAATGCCGTACATCGTGCCCTGTAGACTCGATACACTTTACATGAATAACTCCCAAGCAGCCCTTAGCGTCACGGTACCATTTAGCACATACGTTGCATCAATACATAATTACGTGTATTATGGTAAATTAAGCCCAGAGCCCGCGACCTATAGGGAGACCTTTGGCTGGTGGGTTTGGCGTGTAGAGGTTAGTAATGAGCCTTGATATGAGCTGTAATGTTTAATTATTATATTACAATGGTGAACCAAGGGTAGTGAGTGCATTAATCAAAGCTCAAAGTGAGTATTAAAATGATGATCTAAAGTTAATAAGATCTACACTGGTTGATCTATAAAGGAGAATAGTTAGTCCTGTAATACTCATGGGTTTTGCGTTTAATTTCCCCTTAAAAATAAATTCAATACCTAATTCTGACCAATATGGGTAGGTCAACTAGGGGCGAGTTCAATCTGCTATGGATAGTGGTAACCGTGGTGGGTATAGTGATGGCAATAGTAATACTATACCTAGTGTATGGTGGTGCAATGAGGTCCCTAGGCATGGCCAATTACCTCAGTGGACAAGCAACCACTACAGGTGATCAATTAGTTGTTAACCTGAAGGCCGCTGGTGTTGGTACAATAACCGTAAATAGCATTACGTTATATGCAGGAAACAGTGCCGTGTCATCAGGATGCTCGCTGAGTTCGGCAACACTTAATGGAAACTCGACATCTACTACATCGCCATGGAGTCTTAAGCCTGGCGACACATTATCGCTCATTTACACGGGTTCCAACTGCCCAAGTGTTACATATGTTGATGTGTCCACAAATACGGGCACGCAGATAATACAGGTAACGTGATGATTCATTGCTTCAAAACCAATAAAAATTCATTATATCTTTTATTTATCATTGTCCTTTTAAAGTTATTACGTCATTATTACGATGAACCTTAGAGAGAGTGTTTCGGACCTAGTATTCATTATTAGGGTGCCCATTGAGGGTGTTGAATTTGCCGTCAATGAGTCAGCTAAGTTAAGCAGGGCATGGGCTAAGATAGCCACAATACTCAATTCCCTTGGTAGTCCATGGATGCTGCCCAGGAATTACAGACGTGAATTAGTGGCATTAGCTAGCACTTACTTCTCAGCGGGTTCGGACCCCGGGATAACCTTCCTAGCCCTAATGAATAAGTACACATCCCTCCTTAATCAACAGATTGATTTTCAAACCCAGGCCTTAATAGCGGTAACGGTATTGAGCATAATGATTGGCATATTGTCCTTCCTAATAATACTGGGCGTCCCATTTATTGTGGGTGTTCTAGGGATTATCTTGGTGCCCGTAATACACTACTTCCAGGTTGAGGTCACGAAATATGATTATAGAAAGCCCAGTATCGTAGGGATAATCGCAGGTACAGTTGGCTATGCATTAGGTTATTTCCTGCATTTAGGCATTGAGAAATTGGTTATTACGACATTACTTGGATTTGGGATTGGGTTTGCGGTACTTTACCTACCACAGCTTCTCAGGTTTGCTAGGGACTATGCCGGCTTGGGTTCGAGGGTTCTGAGGTCCTTTGGTGAATTACTTAATTCACCCAGTCCAGAGCCTTTAAGACCTATGACCATTATTGAGAGGGAGTTAATGCCTCTGTGGGATTATGCATACTCAGTGGGTGTTCGTGAGTTTGTTGAGAGGATTGTGATGGTGGTTAGTGTATTCATTGATTATGTTAAGCGTTCAATAACGACCGGGTTAATTTACGGTCCATTTATAACGATTAGTTATGCATTCATGCTCTTTACGGTATATATCCTATCCTCATTAAATGCAAGCGTTGCCCTTGCCAATGTGCCAATGCCCATAACATTTAACATAGGTAATTTATCAACTGCCTTAATAGTGTTGGCTATATCCACGGCCGTGCTCACGGGCAAGGCCATACACTCAATAGGCCTTGGGATAACCCTAATACCAGTATTCCTCGCGCCATTAATACCGCTGGTTTGGTGATTAGTATGCACGTGTCTAAGCCCAAGGTCATTGGTGAAGAGTTGGTTAAGCACTACGTTATTGAGGCTGATGGCGTCAAGTCCGATGTTGATGTGTATAAGGTTGTTGACCCTCAATATGGTGTTCACGACTACATAGCCTACGTTATTGATAACGTTCCAGACTGGGCAATTGCATTGCCTATTGAGAGGATTGTTGAGATGATTAGTTCAGGGATGGAACTTAAGAAAGCCGTTATCAAGGGGCTTAAGGAAATTAGGGTTAAGACTAGTCAGGACAACGTCATTCTAGCTACTAACCTATTCCTACGTTGGAATAATCACTATGGACCATTAACGCCGGTCCTAATGATGGATGATGTGACTGATATATACATAAATAAGGAGGGGAATAAGTTCGGTCTTGGCGGTATATACATAGATCATTCAGAGCTCGGTCTCGTCAGGGTCATGATTAGTTGGGATCTCTACGAGGTTAGAAAGGGTGGGAGGGTTATCAAGGCGATTAAATTCGACTTTAATGAATTTGTGAATTACGTAATGAAGAGGGCAAGTCGTAGAGCTGGGACACCAATTACTGCTTACAACCCAGTAGCATCTGTGGTTGATTCGGAATTTGGTGTTAGGATATCCATCGAGGCTGAGCCGGTCAGTATGGGCTCCATAAGCATTAGGGTTTTGCCCAGGAGACCATGGACACTCCCCGAAATGGTGGGCAGGGGCATGATTAGTATTGAAGACGCAACTAGGCTTTGGTTCCTCGCTGATTATAAGGTCCCAATACTCATCATAGGTCCAATGGGCGCCGGTAAGACAAGCCTTCAGAATGCAATTGCCTATATGCTCGTGAACAAGCCTATGGCGATAATAATGGACGTAGCCGAGCTCTTCCTACCATATCATAAGGTTGTCAAGCCAATGTTCGAGAGGGTTTCCTATGCACATGGTATAAGGAATATTGACAAGGCTGAATTGATTAAACAAGCCCTTAGGAGCGGTGTAGACATAGTCGTCCTTAACGAGGCAAGGTCTAGGGAGGAATTCAGGGCGCTGGCTGAGGCCATAACACTTGGTCATGGTGCCTTAACTACATTCCACGCAGATAATATCAAGGCCGCGGAGGTTAGGCTCGAGAACCTTGGTTTAGAGGCCAGGGACCTCCTGAATATTGCGGTTGTTGTTGAGTTAGGCATGACTAAGCAATCTAGGTATAACCAAGTAACCAATGTGTATGAACTGGTCACGCATAGGTTTGTTAAGGCTATACACAACTTCAATGAATATCTACAGGTCCTAGGCAAGACGTATAGTGAGGACTACATAACTAAGCAATTGCAGTATAGGAGGGCCTTCCTGATGAAGGCGGTAAGCTCGGGACTTAATTACGAACAACTAGCCGGTTTATTATACGCGTTTTACAAGGATCCGGAGAAGTTCATTAAAGATGTTGAGAGTAACACGGCATCATCAAGCAGTACCGAACCAGCCACATTAAATAACCAGGAGATTCCAGAGGAGTTGCTTAAACTTGATAATGATTTTACAAATCCTTTTAAGCATGAATTAGGGTAAGTATTGATGCTTAAACCCAGGTTTGTCGTAGTATCATTTTTCAGTGGGCTAAAGGGTGGAACAGGGAAGAGCACATTGGCGAGTAATACGGCCATAGCCCTATCACAGGCCTTAAAGAGCAATGTATTACTTATAGATCTTGGGCTGGACTCCACGGCAACGTCAAGCAGGATACTTGGCATAAACCCGGGTAAGTATGGCACAGTGGATTACATAAATAGTACCGTAGATAACGTAGACCAGTTAATTTCAAGATCACCAATAACCCCAAGCGTCTACGTAATACCACCTGGCACACTTAGGACCTGGCAACTCAGTATTGACCCGGAGTCTGCGCAGGCTAGGTTTAACGGTCTCATAAACCACTCCGTAATGAAAACATTATCCCAAGCCGTCATTATCGACCTACCAGCTCACATGGACCAAGTAATAACGGTAAACTCCCTCATTCAATCATCAATAATTAACGTGGTTCTGGACTACGCCACATACAGCGACTCAGTAGCCCAGGAAATTGATGAATACTACATACAACCAATGATGGCGAAGGGCTTTAGGAAAATAGTTAATGTAGTCCTAAATAAGGCAATACCCGGCCTAGACGTGATGGAGTCTAAAATAAGGGGCTTCACTCACAATGGTGAGTTCTTCATACTGCCCATGAGCCCCATAGTTCACTACCTAACATCAATAATGAAGTCCCTGGTCATGTATGCACCAAAGGGTTCTCTTGCAGATTTTAGAATACCCTTTGATAAGTACATAGACACCTTAGCAAAGCAGATAAAGGCCATACTCACAGGAACCTATTAACCAATCCTTTTAAGTAACTACTTACTATTAAGTCAATGAGCAATCCCGTAGATCTTTTCCTAAGTAACGTAAAGAAGGAGAAGACCGAGGGTGAAGTAGCCACCCGTGGGCAAACCACCACGCAGGCTCAACAAGCACCACAGCAACCATCATTAGTAACCAGTCAGAATATGTTGAGGACATTACTTGAGGAGGTTAAGAAATTAACGAAGATCGAGAGAGCAATATTGGCGCAGGAAATGTTCGGGACTGATGATGTTTTTAGGCAGGTTACGGTCGATGATTGGGTGAAGTTACTCGAGGAGCGCGTGGGTAGTGAATATGCAAATGCATTTAAGACATGGGTAACTATCATAAGTTGCGGTGGTTCAAATGAACGTAAATAAGCAGGAATTAAAGGATCTGAAGAAGATAGATAAGAGAGTTAAGGTTGATGAGGTAAGAAAAGTAAGGCTTAGGGTAAGGCCTATTAATGTAAGGGTCATTACCATTGGTAAGGAAGAACAAAGACTGGTAAAGAAATGGAGCTCTAAATGCGCTGAGCCGCTCAGGGAATTCTGCACCTCGGTCCTTACCAAACTCCTTACCTACTTCACATCAAAATCAATTAATGACCTACTAAATGAAGTAATGAAGAAAGGCCTTAGTCTCGAAACCACCCTTATCCTACTTAGCCAATATGACTTGATAAACAATGACGATGCCCTAGTTAGGAATTATTTAAATACGGGAAATGCCGACATAAATCTTCTCACAAGTATCCTATCAAAAAATAATGTAAATATTAAACCAGAGGAACTTAAGCAAATTATTCAATCAAGTACTGGTAAAACAGAAAGAACAAGCTTAATTTCCAAACTTTTCAAACATTAATCCTGCAATCTCCATACTGTCTTACTCAAGGCCCATTCAAAGAAAAATCCATACCAAATGCTACCAACCCCTCAGTTCTCCGGAAATGAATGGTAATAGTAGATCTGTGTATAGTAAAGAATTTACTTAAATTATAAAATATTAGTAATATATTATTAATATTTTTATAATTTAATATAATTAATTACCATAAAAATTACTTGTTAATATTAGATAATTTAAGTTATGTAATAAAAGTTAAATCTTTTAAGTGCAAATGAATTGAAATATATTTTGCAATATGCCCATCCCTAGGATTAGGACTTATGTGTCTGGATTAGATGAAATATTATATGGCGGGATTCCAGAAAGAAATATCGTACTGGTCTCCGGTGGGCCTGGTACGGGTAAGTCAAATACTGGGTAAGCAATTCCTATATAATGGACTTGCGAGGGGTGAAACCGGCATCTTAGTAGCCCTTGAGGAGCACCCGGTTACCGTTAGGAGAAGTTTTAGACACTTTAAATTGGGATATAACGAAGTTCGAGAAGGAGGGTAAGTTCGCAATTATTGATGCATTTACGGCAGGTATTGGCTTGGTTTCCCATAGGGAGAAATACGTTGTTAAGGGTGTTGATAACATTCATGAACTTAATGATGTACTTAGGCAAGCGATTAAGGATATAGGTGCTAAGAGGGTTACCATAGACTCCGTAAGTACGTTATACCTGACCAAGCCATCTATCGCCAAGTCAACCGTGATACTCCTCAAGAGGGCCATCGCCGGCTTAGGCACGATGGCCCTCTTCATAAGCCAAGTCTCCGTTGACGAGCGTGGCTTTGGTGGACCCGGCGTCGAGCATGCCGTTGATGGTATTATTAGGATGGATCTCGTTGAAATAGATGGTAAGTTATACAGGTCAATAATTATTTGGAAAATGCAAGATATAAAGACATCAATGGTTAGGCACCCAGTGGACATAACCGGTGAGGGAGTCGTAATTTACTGGCACAAGTACCTGAAACTAACCGCAACCTCAGCATCTATGCAATCATTGCCCAAGGGGGTTGAGGAAATGAAAAAGGCCGTTGAGGAGGTGGAGAAAACAGTTAAGACTGAAGCTCATGAGAC
>DAJV01000011.1:0-25364 GCA_002496475.1 Vulcanisaeta sp. UBA163
TGGGAGCCCCAGCAATTCTCAATGGATGAGGGTTAATATCGCGCCCGTTAAGGCTATTGTACCTATTATAGCCACTACAACCCCTATCACTATTAATGCTATATCCACGGTTACCCTGGCATACCTCCAATGCCATAATTCAAGCAGTAGGGTTCTGAGGCCTATGAGGCCATGCGTTAATGCGGCATATAGTAATATGTATAGAACCGCCGCATATGCGAAGTCCCAGGCTTCTATGTGGCTTATTGCTGCTGAGTAGGTTATTGATTCTTCATAACTTGGCCACCTAAAGGCTAGGTGTATTCCAAGAACAATAATAAGCACTATCCCAAGTAGGTATTGCCATTTTCTTAATGTGGATGTGCTCACCATACCCATCACCATATGAAGGCCACTAGTGTTGCTAGTATGAGGAATATTATGACGACAATAACGACTANNTTAAGCCATGCCTGCCCAGTTTTCCTAACTGAAGGCACTGCCCTTGGGAATGTGTGTCTCTCGGGCCTTGGTAAACCAACGCCGAAGTACTGCGTCAGTATTAGCCTAAACCCATTGGCTCCATGAACAGCTGCCAAAAGTGCTATTAAGTACTCGATCACCGTGCCCACGTGTATTTGGCCATAAATTGCCGGCCCTTCCACGGTGCCAATGACCGATTCCCATGTTAATTGCGATAAGTGGCCATAACCAAGTGCTGCGGATATCACTAGGGTATGCCCAAGTAGGTAAAGGATTAGGATTGCGCCACTGACCTTCTGAAATATTAGTAACCATTCATCAAGTCCCTTGAACCAGAGGGACCATTTTGGTGGAACCCTCTTAGTCTTTTGTTGTGCCATGCCCATCACCTCCTACGCCTACTCATTAATAACCAGTTCTTCAAAAGGTTTATCGCCAGGGCTGGATCAACATCCTTGGGGCATACCTTACTGCAGGTCCCGCTGTAGTGACATGACCAAACGCCTTTCTCACTATCAACGACCTTAAGCCTAAGCACGGCGCCCTCATCTCTACTATCCGTACTCCACCTATACGCCTGCGCAAGGGCCTGTGGTCCCAAGTAATCCCTGTTTAGGAAGACCATTGGGCAGGCTGAATAACAAAGACCGCACTTAATGCAGTATGCAAATTCCAAGTAATCACTGAGTTGCTCCTCCGTTTGTGGATAATATGTTTCTAACTTTTCGAATTGCTCAGTCTCATCTTTTCTAATTAACCAGGGCTTAACGGCCCTATGTTTCTCAAAGAAGTCCGAGAAGTCCGCGGCTAAGTCCTTTATTGGTTCAAAATTACTTAAAGGTTCAACGGTAATTACCTCAGTACCTAGGTCGTAGGGCTTTGTCTCGCATGCAAGTCTTGGAGTTCCATTAATAATCATGCCGCAGGAACCGCATATACCCATCCTACAACTGTACCTGAAGGATAGTGTTGGGTCTTGATTCCACTTAATCTTCAGTAATCCATCAAGCACTGTTTCGTGGTTTGTTAACTCGACCTTATACTCACGCCAGTAATAACTTCTCTTCTCCGGGTCATATCTCTTAACTCTGAATATGTAAGTGCGCCTTACCGGTGAACCAAGCGGTGGCTTTGTAATGGTTATCTTCTCCGTAGAAACAGCAGTCTGTAATACACCACCCGCTTGTTGAGAGGACACGTTAGTTATGTATAGGCATATCTTTATAAGTTCTTCCTTGGAAGAGAATAAAATGGTATTCTAAGCATGGATCTGTCTCCGTTAATTGCAGCGTAATGTGATTTGAATGATAAAATAAATACATAAATACTGGGCCATTGACTAATTCTTAATGGTTGAATACGAGGGTTTTATCACCGACATTATGATTAGGATAGCTGGCGACATAGTCCTCTCAGACAATCCAGGCAAGGGCATTAGGAAGTGGCGTGAGTTCTTCGACATGTCCCAGGCGGAATTAGCGGCTAGGCTTGGCACATCACCAAGTGTAATCAGTGATTACGAGTCCGGGCGCAGGAAATCACCCGGTTCTCAATTCATCAAGAGGGTTGTTAAGGCATTGGTAGATTACGAACTTGAGAGGGGTGGGCAGAGACTTTATATCCTGAGTAGACAACTTGGTGGGGAAAGGTTCTGGGAGGCAATAATTGACATGAGGGACTTCGACATACCCGTTGAGATTAATGAGTTTATTAAGGCCGTAGGCGCCACCATGGCCGTCGAGCCCGAGGGCTATGTTGATATTCATGGTTATACTGTAGTTGATAGCCTAAAGCTCGTCCTTGATGTGCCGTCTTACGAGTACCTAAAGCTTTACGGTGGTACTACGCAAAGGGCTGCTGTATTCACTAATGTTAGGTATGGCAGGTCGCCGATGATTGCCGTTAAGTCCATGATGGCCTTCTCGAACTTAAGGCCCGCCATTGTTGTGATGCATGGTGTTGATAAGCCGGATTACCTAGGCATTGAAATAGCGAGGAAGGAGCACATACCCCTGGCCATTATTAACAGGCCTATTGATGAATTGTTGACTGCGCTAAGGGGCATTGCAGAGAGGCAAAAGAGTATTATGAAGTGACTATGAAGTGATCCTGATTCTAACCCTTACTCGGTTCTTGCTTTCCGTACTGCGTAACTATGAGCGTAAGTACATTCCGAGCCTTTTTCCTGAATTCATTAATTGATTCGTCGTTAACAAGCACGTAATCTGCCCTCGCTATTAAGTCACCAAGTCCATACTTCAACTCCCTAAGGTCTCTCATTAGGAAGTCCTCTAGGGTTTTGGGATCATCAGGCCTACCCCTCAGGAGGAGTCTCTCGAATCTAAGTTTCCATGGAGCAACAATGTAAATAAGCACAACGTTTAATGCCAAGGTCTCCTCTATGGTCTCAATTTCCCTAATACTCCTGGCGCCATCAATAACAAGAACACTTGACTTTGGCGCTCTTTCCAACGTTTTATATGCAATGAACCTGGTACCGCCTCTCAATCTAAGTGTCACCGATGCGGTAGATGATGGAATGCCTCTTAGCTGCGCCTCCTCCCTAATTATATCACCCATGGTTATTACTGGTAACCCCAGTTCCCTCGCAACGTCAGAAACTATGGTCTTGCCTGAACCAGGTAAACCAGTTATTACGATAACCAACACGTGGTGCTATTAATAATGCCTTATTTAGTTATTTCTCTAATGATCCTCTTGATCCTGAGAAGATCAGCGTCTGTCCTGATTCCCTTAATGTGGAAGTGAGACCTAGTGGCTTGGTAACCAAGTTTCCTAATCAGGTCTATGGCGTCATTAATGGGTATTTCACGTCCTAACTCCCTACTGAACTCCGTAGTGAGTGCATAAGGAATATTTGGAGCAAGCGCTTCTTCCTTAATTAATTCCATGATTTCCTTAGCCCTTTCACTGAAATAATCCTTAATGTTACTAATTACGTGATCAATCACGAATTCTGCATTCCATAAATTACCAATCCATAGAGGACCCGCTAACTTACGCAACATACTGCTTGGTATTGGGTATCCCTGAATAAAACCTCGCTGTAGTAACGCTGGTCTGTAGTAGGCGTATCCTAGTGACCTTAGTGTTTCGAGTGCATAAGCCCTATCTTTAAGGACCAGGGCGCATGTCCTGTAATAATGCCCATCAAGGAAGGACAGTAATGGTTGTATTCCGTAGTCCATGGCCAGGGCATAGCGTGCCATCAGCGAAATAAGTATCCTGATCCCAACCTCAAACCTGTAGGGGAACTTCTGCGGTATAGATCCATAGCGTCTAATGCACTTAAGTGGGTACTTGCCTGAAAGGACACCTACGTCAGTGGCGGTAATACATAGAAGCCCCTGGTCTCTAATAGCCCTAAGGCTATTCTCAATGAATGGTTGTGGTGAACCAAAGGGATCTATATCAACCACATCACAACCGCCTTCACGGGCAATCCCAAGCAATACATTATTCGCGTCATCCCTATGCACAGTAATTACATCGTTTAGTCCATTTTTATCAACATTCAGCCTTATTAACTCATAGGACTTAACATTAATGTCATTAGCAATAACCCTAGACACACCATTAACCTCCCTTGCATACCTAACAGCCCTTACACCAGTGCCCGATAAAGGTTCACATATGGTAATGCCGGACCTATCCATGTACTTAATATAGCCATTAATTACCGCCGCTGATAATGACCTGTTAACCTCCATTCTAGGATTATAAAAAACAGGCGCATGGGCAGGCTCGGGTCTATTACCCACCCTGTACTTGGTTAGGTCGGGCACAATCACAGATACCAATCCCTCCCTAACCTCCATTTTGGGGTAATCCATAGCTAGACGCCTTGGGTTCAGGGGTTTTTCGACTCAAGGAACTCTACGTCATGCTTCTCGGCTTCTATTAACGCTAATCCAACACCAAGAACCTTAGCCACATTAACAACTTCATTACTTAGCCTCGTCTTATCCTCAACGAGGTATGACTCATCGGGGGAGTGGGCTGCCATTCTTGTATGCGCCTTTACCAGAGAGTATAGTCTGAATGATGGTAGTAATTCCTTGACATTCTCATCAACCATTCTCTCCCTGATACTCACGTCCTTAGTAACCTCATCATCATTAGGCCTTAGGCTTATATCCTTAAGAATATCATCATTAAATAAATTCACTAATATGCGTGCAGTCCTCTCTGAAGCCTCTATGGACTCCCTCTCATACTCATAGACTGTCCTCCTGGTGACCCCAAGCAACTTCGCGAGATCCCCAAGGCTCATGCCCTTGTCCGCCCTTAATCTCCTGAGTAACTGACCCTTCACGCTGGCCTTTACGATGCCCTTATCCTTCACGAACTTAATACTGTCATTATCCAGGATCCTCTTAAATGTTCTAATACCCATTGCATATATGCCATGGGTTTTATAGGCCACGCCATCCTCCATTTCCTCATCGCCATACTTAATACCCACTATTATGGGCGTAGAGTTGGAGACCTTGGCCAATACCACCAGGTCTATTATTGCTTCCCTGTTAACCTTCTCAGCATCCTCCCTCACCTTAATGATGAACTTACCCTCCTCATCCTTATTGTAACCATGTATCCTGATTATTGCATCATACGATAAAGAAGAATCGCCAATAAGTAATACCTTAGCCCTCCTACTTGCTGCAAAACTCAATACATGCGCTATAAGTTCATTACTCATCCTTACTATTACCTAAAATGCTTGTTTTTATTTAAAGCTTTTGTGTAATTGTTATGAGGTTTTTCTGCCTATTACCATGGCGTGTGCTGTGTCGTAAGGCTCCAGGTGCACCATATCTAGAATTTCATAACCCCTATCCTTAAGTACTTCAATTTCCCTCTTAAATGTTTCACTTGGTTCCTTCGTAACATCAATACTCATGGCCTTTATAACCAGCATCACATAACCATTGCTCTTCACATAAACATCGGCATTATCAGCAAGTATCTTTGCCTGAAATGGTTGTGCTATGTCAATGTAGGCAATATCCACAGTTCTCACTATGTGTATGTATTGCTCTGGATACCTGGCATCCGCCAGTATTGGTATCACGTTCTTCCTACCCTGATCAACGAGTTTTTCCATGAACTCCCTAAATACCCTGGGCGAGAATTCCACTGAGTAAATAATGCCATTATTACCAACAATATCACTTATGTGACTCACAGTAGTACCGCTGGCGGCGCCTAGGTATAGCATTCGCACCCCCTCAGTTATGGGCATTTCCTTAAGTCCATTCATAATGGCGGCGGCAAGCTTCGACCTATAGGGATTCCAAATCCTATACTCCCTGCCCTCCCACTGAACTAATTGTTCACCGTAAACCCTCTTACCCGGCGTCAAATTCATTGTTGCCAACCTCTCAGTACCATCCTCAAAGGACACCCAGTAAACACCCCTCATTTTCTCGTGCTCCTTAACACCAACAACCTGTATTAATGAGGACATTGAGGAATACGCATTTTTAAAGGAATATAAATCTTTATGTTACCTATCTACGTCCGCCCCTCTTCTCTCGAGGTCTCTTCTCCTCAGCCCTCTTCGCAGGCCCCCTCTTCTCTGGTGCTTTCCTGGCGGCCTTCGCCTCAGGCTTCCTGGGTGGCGGTTTAGCATACAGTGTTTTAACCTCCTGGATTCTCTTCATTAGGTCCTCCTTTAGTCTTGGTGCTATGAAATTACCCGTGAAGGCATCCGCCTTAGCGGCTATGGCTAGTTTCGCAGCCAACGCCCTAGCTATCTTACCACGCTGCCACCTTGGCGCCCTAAATATTTCTGGGAATTGGAATATTATACCGTGCTTAGGTGGTCTACCGCCACTTCTTAGTGCCCTGAATAATGCCTTTTCAGCGCCTAGTACCTGTATTGTCGATGCAGGCAGTAGAGCTAGTCTCATTAATCCTCCAGCGAGCATTATGAGCCTTGCACCCAATAATGGGCCAACTAACTCCCTAATGTTTGGCGCGACCTCAATCAATGCCTCATCGATGTACTGCGATAATTTATTCCTGAGATCCAAAAGTTGAACATAAATCTTAGCATAGGTTCTTACAGGTTCCAAATCCCAGTCTGCCATCTCGGCGCCAACACTCTTACCAGCAGCCTCGGATATTCTCTTGGCCCTGTCCTGAGATAGGCCCAACTTCACCAGGTTATCAACGGTGAAGTTACTCCTGTGCCCCAACTCGGTTACCAAAGACATGTACTCACCATGATCCTTAACCAAGTCCTCAAGTTCTGGGAAGTGAAGTCCATACCACTCCCTAACCCTTGAACTTATTAGGTTTAGTATCTTATCGAGATCATCAACCGAACTTATTGCCTGCGCTATGAATAAGTCTCTCTTTTCTGCCACCTGTCTTAGCTTATGCCTTGTTTGGAACGTCGTGATCTCATAAACCCTGGCCAAGTACTGATCCTCATCTAGTCCGAAGACCTCCTTAACGTACTTACCAGTATTACTCCTGAACAGAGTACCAAGTTTACTGGGTAACTCTGACCTGATCTCGATACCAGTGATCCTATTCGCTAAGTTCCTAGCCAGTTCCCTATTCTCAACAATAACCTTTGTAACGCCCTTGTCCTTAAGTTCATTTATTATCTTTATGACCTCATTAATTGGTTCACCAGCCCCCAGCCTATTTACCTTGTCTGCTATCTCATCTGTACTACCCTCATAGAGAACCTTAGCTATTACATCACCATCCTCATTCAGAGCCACTGCGCCTAGAATATCCAGCACCAGGTATGCCACGCTCATCAGTGCTCACACTAATCACGTGATGACTCACTATCTTTTAAGCTTTTGTATCGCTAATAACCCTAAACCTAGTGGCATATAGGACTTTCATCAACATTAGTGCGATACCGAACAGGAGTACCACCGCCCCCAAGTCCATTATCAAATTAATAATTAGTGCATTGTTTATTAGGTATTGAGATAATGCGGTTATTGAGAGTGAAACATTGATAGGTACTGGGTAATCATTGAATAGCACCAGGGAGTAATTACCGTGGTTCAAAAGTGGGAATGCCAATAGGTACATACCGTGTTCTTGCTTATAACTTAATGGCGCCAATGAGTGTCCAAGTTCATCAAATACATAGATCGAGAGTGGGTATGAATTATTAAGAACTACAACTATGTACGCGGGACTACTTAAGTGGATTGGAATTAGGTATTTTGAGTATACGTCCAGGTTTATAGTTACATTATCCAGAGTACTAACCATTACATTATATACCCTAGGCATAAAGATATTAGCTATCAGCGTCATTGACGCCCCAATTATAATTAATGCAATACTAATCCTTATTAAATTCACAAGCATATAGGTTAAGGAGTATCTTAAAAATCTAATTCAACCATGAAAATGCCCTATTCACGTGTACATATCAACGAATTCGAGCCAAGTATCGAGTTCATCAACACTCATCCTTTGCCTAGAGCTGCCTCTCTCGATCCAAGCCTCCCTAGGCACCAATTCACCGCCTCTCTTGGTAAATAGTACTCTTATCATTGGTCCGGTCTCATCACCGGCATTCTCAGTACCGGCAGCTTCCTCTTCGCTCGGGGCATGGAATAATAGCTCAACGGTATCCTCGGTCTCCCTAAAATCATACTGCGGATTACCCCTAATGAAGTTCATGAGTTTATCGTAATTAATTATCCTCATTAGAATAATCAAATAAAGCCTGGTAATTAATTTTCTCTCACCCTGATTAATTTTAAGTAATTATGGTATTACATGGTAAATCTTCATTAGCATGTATATGCCCACAAGCACTATTATTGCTCCATATGCAATCCTCAGCGTTTTCTTTGGGGCCTTAACGGCCAGGCTAGTGCCTGCATAACCACCTGCAGCACCACCAATGACGTATAATAGGGCTATTAGTATTAATACATCGCCGTAGTACCAATACTCAGCACCACTGGCCACGCCAAACGTACCAACACTTAACAAGCTGGTTCCAATTGCCCTTGTTATGCAGAGTCCAGCCGAGAACATTAGGCTGGGCACTATTAGGAAGCCACCACCAATACCGAAGTAGCCACTGACTAAGCCCACTATGAAACCGAAGAATGCAACCTTGACTATTGTAAATGTTGTTAGCCTAGGGCACCTTTGAATGGCATTCATCACATGATTAACCTCATCGGCAGTGCCCGCCTGTGTTGACTCCCTCCTAATCGCCATGTAAATGCCCAGTACTATCATGGCTATTGCGAAGTAAGTAAGTAGGTCAGTGCCTGGGGTTATGTGTCCCAAATAAGCCCCTATCAAGGAACCCACAAGGCCTACGCCGGAGAATATGCCGCCTATCCTTGGCGCCACGTTCCTCTTCCTAAGGTGCATGTAGGAGTTTATGTAGGCGTTAAGTCCAACAGCTAGTGCAGTTGTACCAATGGCAATGTGGGCTGCGTCAGGCATGGTGTCAAGTCCAACGAAATAAAGGAATAACGGGACGGCCAATATACTACCGCCACCACCAATAAGGCCGAGTGAGAAACCAACCAGTATCCCCGATACTATTGACAACACGTACTGCACAATCGTTATTACCACAGTCATACACTCCCAGGAATAACTATACCTTATTTTAAGCTTTTTAATTCAAAAATTGGACTAAATAATTAAATTTTATGGCAATCAGCAATAATTAGTGAGTACTTGCGGCATTTTTATCCCTTATTTAATCCTCGTAGAATTACGTGAAATATTGAGAGGGATTTTTTAGAGATCAATTTTCTAAGTTCAATACTAATATATGTGTATCTTCGGTGCCTTGCCTAGTATCTTCAAGGATTCCTGGGCGGCCACAAGCCTAGCCACTGGTACCCTATATGGTGATGCACTGAAGTAATTCAATCCCCTGCCGACTACCCTGGCAAGTATCTTTATTGAGTCTGGGTCACCACCATGCTCGCCGCAAATACCAATCTCTATACTGGGTTTAACGCTCCTGGCTAGATCAATTGCAATCTTCATTATTTTTGCAACCCCATCCTCATCAATTGTCACAAATGGGTCGTAGGGCAGTATACCGAGCTCCAAGTACTTGCTCATGAACTTATTCTCCACATCATCCCTGCTAAAACTAAAGACTGCTTGTGTTAGGTCGTTCGTTCCAAAGCTCATGAAATCCACGACCTTTGCAATCTTATCGGCGGTTAGGCATGACCTGACGGTCTCCATCATGGTGCCAATCTTGAAGTCAATCCTATCGCCATAGGCCTTAAACACCTCCTCTGCCGTGGGCTTAACCACATTGTTTATTATTATCTCGAGTTCCCTAACCTCAGCTACCTGTGGTATCATTATCTGTAACTCCACGTGCTTACCCCTCCTCTTCAGTTCAAGGGCTGCGGATAGCATCGCCTTTACTTGAGCCGCGTATATCTCTGGGAATGTTATACCCACTCTAACGCCCCTGTGTCCCATCATTGGATTAGCCTCCATCAAAGCCTTAACCCTGGTCAGTAGTCTCTCCTTCTCGGGGTCCGGCTTACCCAAGGTTCTAGTCCTGGTAACCTCCGTAACTAATTCCTCAAAGTTTGGTAGGAACTCGTGCAATGGTGGATCAAATAACCTAATGGTTACCGGGTAACCCTCCATTATCTCAAGTATTTCCAAGAAGTCCCTCTTCATCATCTCAGCCAGTTGGTCAAGCAATTCCCTCCTTTCACTTGAATTATCTGATAGTATGACCTTCCTAAATAATTCGAGTCTTCCCGGTGCCCTGAACATCCTCTCTGTCCTAAGTAATCCTATTCCCCTCGCGCCGAATTTCCTGGCTATCGTGGCATCATCAGGCGTATCCGCATTGGCCCTTATACCAAACACAGCCACTGAATCAGCCATGTCCAGGAACTCAAAGAACTCAGGCGGTAGCTTAGGCTCTATAGTCGGTACCTTGCCCAGGTATACATTACCAGTGAAGCCATCAATTGTTATCCAATCACCCTCCCTAAACATCAAGTCGCCTACCTTGGCAACCCTGGTACCATAATCAATCTGCAGCGCCTCGGCCCCAACGACGGCTGGTCTACCTATTGCCCTGGCCACGACAGCGGCATGACTTGTCGCGCCACCCCTGCTGGTTAATACTCCAACCGATGCGTAGAAGCCGTGAACATCATCCGGCTTCGTTTCCTCCCTAACCAGGATCACCTGCTTACTGGCCTTGGACCACTCAACTGCCCTATCAGGATCGAAGACTGCTTGCCCACTCACGGCACCTGGCGATGCCGCTATGCCCTTGGTTAATGGTTTACCGGCCTTGGATTCATCAATTCTTGGATAGAGCATTTGAAGTATGTGCTCAGACTTAACACCCATTATTGCCTCCTCCTTGGTTATCATGCCCTCCTTATACATGTCAACCCTCGTCTTCAAAACAGCTAGTGGGTTCATCTTCGCATTCCTGGTCTGCAGGAACCATAGCTTGCCCTTCTCAATGGTGAACTCCACGTCCTGAACTTCCTTCTTAGTCCTCTCAATGAGCTTAACACCGTTGTATAACTGCTCATAGACCTCGGGCATTTCCTCCCTGAGCTTCTCAATGGGTTTGGGAGTCCTTATACCGGCTACTACGTCTTCACCCTGGGCATAGGGCAAGTACTCGCCGTAAAGCTTATTCTCGCCGGTCGCTGGGTCCCTGGAGAACACGACACCAGTCGCTGACCTCCAGTCGGCATTGCCGAATACCATTGTTACGATGGCTGTGGCGGTGCAATCCGCAATTTCTGGCGTTATTTTATTAGCCTCCCTATAGAACTTGGCCCTTGGCGAGTTCCAGGACTTAAACACAGCCTCTACTGAGAGTTTTAATTGTTCCCATGGGTCATCAAACACCTTACCAAACCTTTTATTGAATATTTGCTTGTAAATCTCGACAAGTTCCTTAAGTCCCTCAAGCGGTATTTCCGGGTCCTCCTTCACGCCATACTTCCGCTTAACCTCATCAAGTGGCTTATTGAACTCTTCCTCGGGAATGCCCAAGACTATCCTACCGAACATCGCTAGGAATCTTCTGTAGGCGTCGTATGCACCGTGTTCATTATTGATCCTCTTAGCTAGGCCGTAAACCGTCCTATCATTAAGCCCCACGTTTAGTACAGTATCCATCATTCCTGGCATTGATACCGCCGCGCCGGACCTAACGCTAACCAGTAATGGTTTTTCAGGATCGCCAAGCTTATACCCAGTCTTCTCCTCAAGGTATCTAACGCCCCTGGTAACCTCGTCCATCAAGCCCTCAGGTAGCTCCTCACCCCCTTCATAGTACTCCCTACAGGCCTTGGTGGTTATTATAATGCCTGGAGGAACAGGTAACCCAAGTCTTGTCATTAGGACGAGGCTCGAGGCCTTACCACCTATTAACTTAACGTCATCAGGATCTGCCTCCTCAAATGTTAATACGTACTTACCAAGAGAACCCATTGCAATTCTAGGTATCTCCGATTTTTATAAATTTTATTATATCGATCATTATTAATACTTCTTCTATTGATTAATCATTAACAATAATTATAAACACTAAATTAAGGTATCATGACCTATTGCATGATGATAAAGCGATAATGATATGATTTATTTGTAAAATATTTATGAGATTAATGTCAATTATTATTTTTAGGAAAACTGAGGATTCCTACTCATAATGCGGAAATTATAACCAGGATTATGTGGATTATTGGTATTGCCGCGAGATTAATAAGGCTGACATAGGCGATGAGTGGTGCGAAGACTATCGATACTGTATTAACCACCTTAATCAATGGATTAAGTGATGGGCCCGTGGTGTCCTTGAATGGATCACCTACCACGTCACCTACCACGGCATTCTTATGCGGTTCACTCTTCTTACCGAACCTCTGTCCATTGATAACAAGGCCCTCGATTTCTATGTACTTCTTGGCATTGTCCCAGGCACCGCCTGCATTGGCCATGAGTAAAGCCCTTGGGAAACCAGCGATTATTACACCAAAGATTAAACCAACAAGTCCAATCCAACCAAGCGCCAGTCCAATAACTATTGGGATGATGACTGCGGATAGCCCGGGCACAAGGAAACTCTTTAGTGCGTGGCTGGTCACTATGTCGATTGCTCTGTTGTAATCAGGCTTCTCCTGGGGCCAAAGCTCAAGTATTTTCTTAGACCTGAACTGCCTCCTAATCTCCTCAACAAGCTCACCAGCCGCCTTACCAACGGAGGTCAGGGTACTACTTGAGAAGAAGTATACAAGGGCTACCCCAACAAGGGCTCCAATTATTATCCTTGGATCAACAACTGTTAATTCACCAAAGGCGCTGGTCAGGGTCTGCATTGTTAGTGGTATGCCCTTAATCTGTACCATTCTTTCCACGACCTCGTATATGAAGCCTATGAATAGGATTAAGGCGGCTAGACCGGCGCTGGCTATTGCATAACCCTTTGTGGTTGCCTTGAAGGTGTTGCCAATAGCATCAAGGGAGTCCGTTATTTCCCTCACATCCTCCATGCCGGTCATCTCCACGAGACCACCTGCATTATCACTTACTGGGCCATATGAATCCAGGGAAATAACCAAGCCAGCGAGACTTAGTAAGCCCACAGATGCTATCGCAGTGCCGAATATACCACCCCTAATACCGCCTGGTGGTATGTACATGGAGCCCAGCACGTATGATATGCCGAGAGCCGTCACCACCATTAGTATTGTAGGCACGGCGCTTAGTAACCCATATGAATAACCAGCTACTATGACATTTGATGCGGACAACGTCGCCTGCGCCGCAATATTCCTAACAGGCGGGAATGTGTAGTGAGTGAAGTACTCTGTTACGTATAGGACGACTATTGCCGTTACCATACCCAGTAGGTCAGCCACAAATATTGCCATTGCCTCCATTAATGGGAATACAACGAATGCGTATACGGCGACAAGTATGGCGGCAACTATTATTGTCGTATAAAGTGCCATGTTTAGTTTACCCATGGCTGCAGCGGCTAGGTTCTTACCCTTAACCTCACCCCTAACTACCTGGACACCAACCAGTGTGCTTATTAGCGTTAACGTGGCTATCATTACGGATAACCTAATTAAGGTTGATGATAATCCAAATACTGCAGCCAGTAGTAATGCACCTGCGAGTACTACTATGAAGCTCTCGTAGACATCACTAGCCATGCCTGCACAATCACCCACATTATCGCCAACGTTATCAGCAATAACACCGGGATTCCTCGGATCATCCTCCGGTATTCCAGCCTCAACCTTACCAACAATGTCCGCACCCCAATCAGCGGCCTTCGTGTATATACCACCGGCAACCCTTATGAATAGTGATACTAGGCTGGCGCCAAACGCCACTGGTGCCATTGCCTCAGCCCACAGGGGGGTTGGTAGAACCGATGAGTATGCCATGTATAGTATGGTAATTACCAGCAGTGCTATGCTGGCAAGTGATAACCCCATCACTGTACCGGCCTTAAAGGATGTACTTAGGGCAGCACCCATGCCGTTCCTAGCCATCCAAGCCGTTTTTGCCGCGCTCCTGGTTGTTACATACATACCTATGTAACCGGCAGCAGCGCTACCGATTGCGCCCAGGGCAAATGCGAGGGCTGCAAGGCCCGACATTAGGCCATTAATGGGTTTTGGAAACAATACGTAGTATGCAGCCCATATCAGGATTGTTAGTACGACACCTGTTGGTAGTATTGTCTTGTACTCCCTCATTAGGAATGTCTTAGCACCTTCGGCAATGAGCATGTTTATTTCCGTCAACTCCCTCTTCCCCGGTTTAATCCTTAGTACAGATGCCGCATTATAACCAGCCAGGGCCAGTCCCACAATTGGTATTGCTATGGCCAGTATTAATTCCAAGGGTAGCATCATGTAACCACGCAACCTATGACTTTTAAACATTATTACTCATAATAATCCTTAGACCCGATTATAAAAATGCCTATTTTTGACATGATATGTATTTTTAAGTAAGAAATATTAACATCTAGAGGGAAATTAATGATTGTGGCGAAGGGTTTAAGTATTCAACAGGCCGTTAGGGTCGTTATTGAGGAGAATCCACTTTATGTAACGCTACTGACCAGCGGACTTGTTAACCTTTCAGCACTTGCAAGGGATATTAAGCCACTGGTTGATTCAATGATTGGTAAGGACACCAAGGTATTCACAATAGTCAAAGCCCTGGAGAGGATCTCCATGAATTATAAATTAGTTAATGAGTACCCTGACATAATCAAGGCCCTGAGCATGGCTGAGATAATAACGTATAGTGGCATGGGAGAGGTTGAGATAACCTTGATGGAGGAGAACAAGGAGAAGGTGCTTAAGCTTAGGGACCTCCTCTCCACCGCGAAGATCCACTTCATAATACTTAATGATGGGAATAGGATGCATGTAATAGCACCCCTTATGTACATAACGAGCATTTGCACGGAGTCCAAGATCGATGAGTACGGCATGGTAAGGATAATGTTTACTGGAAAGGCGCCGGTGGGTATTGTAACGTTTTTAGTCCAAGTCATGAAGTCGAACCAAATAGTTGCAAAACATGTACTTAGGTATGACAATGACATATACATAGTCGTGGATAGGGAAAAGATACCGCTTTTGCTAAATATAATTGAGAGGTTAAGAACCACTGCCTTCCTCCATGTGTCACGGGAAGGTAAGTGAGTCCTCACTGAGGGTCAATGGGAATAAAGAACTTTAAACCGTAGGATAATGCATAAATTAGTGATGAGTCTACGGGTGCTGATTAGATGAACGAAAGCGGCCTCTGCTGAACCCATAATTTAATTAAAACCCATGTCTGACCAGATTATTGTGGTAATTATGAAAAGAATCGACGGTTTCATCTCCAAGCTACGCGGTTCATCAGTGGAGCTGGCTGTTGTCATCCCAGGCCCCAACTTTAGATACTTAGTTGGTTCTTACATAGATACCTTCGAGAGGTTCGGTGCATTGATTATTTGCCCAGACAACGGTTCCCACTCCCTAATACTACCAAGGCTTGATGAGGGTAAGGCTAAAGCCACGGAATTGCCGTACATTGTTTATGGCGATGATGAAGGCCCATTAAATGCAATTAAGTCCTTTATTAATGGTAATTGCAGGGCCATTAAGAGGGTGGGTCTCGAAGGCAGGGCCACGCTTAATTACCTCTGGATTCTACGCAGGGTTATTGGGGACTTCATTGACTTATCTATTGATGATCTATTAGTATCGATGAGGATTAGTAAGGACGAGGACGAGTTAGCAAGCATTGACCGAGCGGTTAAAGCCATTGAAGACGGTATTAGGGCTGCCCATGAGTCCATTAGGCCGGGGATGACCGAGGTGGACGTTACTAAATTAATTAGTGACGCTATTGGCAATGCTGGGGCTGAGCCTAGGGACGTGCTTGTTCAGTCAGGCCCTAACTCGGCAATACCGCATTGGATGCCCTCCAGGAGGAGGATTGAGGTTGGCGATGTTGTTGTCATTGACGTTACAGCAACATACAATGATTATTATGGTGATTTAACGAGGACTCTCGTGATTGGTAATCCACCCAGTGACTTTTGGCGTGTTTATGAATTAGTAAAAAAGGCTCATGATGAGGCAATAGCCAACGTTAGGGGGATCGTCACGGGCGCCTACATTGATTCAATTGCCCGGGGTATCATTACAGAGGGTGGTTATGGACAGTACTTCATACATAGGACTGGGCATGGAATTGGTCTTGAGGTTCATGAGGAGCCATTCATAAGTCAGTCCTATGATAAGGCCCTACCAAGGGGCAGCACATTCACCATCGAACCCGGCATATATCTACCCGGCAGATTTGGTGTCAGGCTTGAGAGCAATATTGCAATTAGACCAGACGGTAGGGTCGAGGTCCTCGATAAGTACTGGCCCGAGGTTACTGTTAATGCATAATCACGGTGAATAAAGACCGCACAACATAATACATGACCTAAGTTCTGCATGTAACCATGTTCCCTGGAGTGGCCGATAAGGTCGATATATACCTGGGTGGTGATCCAAGGGAAATGGTGAAAACACCAACCTTAGTTCAATGCCGAAAAACTTAGTCGGTAAAAACGCCAATAATCCAGCCGTAAAGCCATTTGAGTAATTAAACTCATTAATGTTCACCATGTATATCCTTAACCTTTCAACCCTTGATTTTAATGCACTTATCAATAGAGGCAGTAGGTGCCCGATTATTGTGATACCGTGAGATTAATCGAGAAGTATGATGACATTAAGGAGCAGGCCATTAAGGCACTATGCAGGAAATATGAGGGAAACCAAAGACGACAAGAAGAGATGAATAATCACCAAGCACCCAATGAGATTAACCGCACTCACAAAGGAGGGCAAAAGTGGTCCTTAGTAATGCTTTATTACCTTGCTTTCCCATAATTATTAACGTGATACTATACCTTGTTAGACACGGTGAGGCGCGGTTGAATTCGCTTGGGATACTTCATTCAAGGAATTACAATGATAATCCATTAACGGATAGGGGTAGGCTTGAGGCCGCCGCGGCTGCATTGCTTTTACGAAGGATGGGTATTCGTGGACCTGTAATTACCTCACCATTATTGCGCGCACGCCAGACCGCCAATTGTATTGACCATAATTATAGGGTTGATGAGAGGCTGAGGGAGATTGACATGGGTGAGTGGGAGCTTAAGAAAATAAGTGAGGTCCCCTTCGATAATTACAGGAAGGACCCGGTTAGGCATCACCCACCTGGTGGTGAATCAATGGAGTCAGTGGTTAATAGGGCCATGGGCTTCCTAAACTTAGTAAGGGGCATTAATGAGAAATCCGTGATTGCGGTGAGTCATTGGCACCCCATCGCGGCAATAGTGGCAATAATTACGGGATTACCTCTGAGTAATATCTATAAGTTGCGTATTAGCACAGGGTCTATAACGGCTATTGACCTGGATAATGATGACGTAGTATTCCTCAACCTAAGCCCATTACGGGTGTTGAGGAGCCTCGGCTTTGATGATGGTGAGGTAATAAAGGAGTGCAGTGGATAGGGTTAATTACCATGAGTATTATTACCTGTAACGAGGTTCATTGGAGACTTGTTGAATTGAATATAGACCACGCATGTGGATTAGCAAGCCTACTGAGGGTTATTGGCAGGAGACTCGGTATTTTTAATATTCCGAACGTCGTTGATGTCATGGTTTACGATGGTTACGATACGGTTAACCAAGCCTTAGGCGATTCAGTAGTCGTTGAGAGGTCCCTGGTTCCAGGGTTACTCTCACGCGCAATTCTCATAGGAAGTATCCCCTATGCATCCATTGAGGACGTCATTGTATCCGTTGTCGTTAATAGGGGCCTATCATGGTATATAGGCATAATTAGGGAATTAATGAGGAATAGTAATGTAAGAAATAGCCTAAGGTGGGAGTGGGTCAATGAGGTGCTTAATAGGTTCGGCGTTATAGGGAATTTCAATGAAATTATTTCGCAGTAGGTTCATAGACACAGGCCGGATCTGAGGCGAGGTGGTCTCCTACCTCGGTGTATGCCCTAGCCCTTGAGCCACCGCATATATTCCTGTACTCACACACGCCGCACTTACCGTTAAACCTAGCCTCCCTTATTGTCCTCAGTACTGGGTGCTCCCTATACACCTTGACTATGTTGTCCCTCCTTACATTACCGAGAGTGAGTGGTAGGAATCCACTTGGGTATATTGATCCATCACTTGCCACGAATATTATCCCATAGCCATCCCTAGTGGGTGTGAAGCTTGGCGGTTTCGCATTGCTTGAGGATTCGCCCATTAATTCCCGGAGCTGCCCAGTTAATTCCTGATACAACCTACCACCCTCGTACTTAACACTGGCGCTCCTCTGCATAATGACTCTCCTGAAGAATGGCGCCTCCACAGTCCTTATTGGTAATCCATACAGTGATGCATCATATAGGAATTGTACGACATCCTCGGTCTCCCACGGATCCAACGGCTCAAGTTCCATGCCCCTACCCACACGTATAAGGAAGAAAACCTCCCATGCATTGGCACCGCTTTCCCTAACGATCTTAAATATATGCGGTATTTCATGGACATTTAGCTTCATAACAGTCGTGTTTATCTGAAACTCAACACCAAGCTTCCTTAACATTTCAAATGCCTCCAGTGTTGTCTTGAATACATCAATCTGCTCCAGCGCTGTCCTCCTAATGTAATTATGGGTCTCAGGCCTTGCGCCATCCAGGCTTATTGACACGGAATTAACCCTGTTCCTTAGCTCCCTGAGCAAGTCCTCATTAAGTAACTTCGTTGATACCGCAGGTGATAGGGCTATGGGAATGCCCAGGGATTTGGCATGGTCCATTATTTCAAATATATCATTCCTCATTAACGGGTCGCCGCCGGTAAGTATTAATACAGGGTATGGCCTACCAAACCCGGTTAAATCTTCTATGAATTTCATGACCTCCCTGGTACCTAAATCAGTGGGTAGTGGTTTGAGCAGTGCATTGGCCCTACAATGCCTGCATGCCAATGGGCATGCCTTAGTGGTCTCATAAAACACCAGTAATGGTTTATCCTCCAGTGGCCATTTATGCATTGATCCGTTTATTAATACCCTTGGTTTTTAAGTAAATTGTTCAGTGTTATTTTATCAGTGCCTGCGTGGGTAAGGATTTATAATACAGCTGGTGTAGTCTTGGTTGTCCCATGATAAACATAACGAATCTAGTGGTTGGTGGTGGCACAGTAAGCCTGTCGATCAAGGGCCACGATTATGTGAAGAGCGATAGGGAGTTCACGGACATTAGCAGGCCGTTAATATTCTGGCAGATAACTTATAGATGTAATCTGAAGTGTATTCATTGTTATATAAATGCAATCCAGGGGCTCTCGAGGGATGAATTAACGACTGAGGAGGTTTTTAGGGTTGTTGATGATGCCCATGAGTTGAGGACGCCGTTGCTCATTATTAGTGGTGGTGAGCCATTAATTAGGGAGGATATTACCGAGGTCATGAGGAGGGCTAATGACTACGGCATTAAGATTTCCCTTAGCACTAATGGCACGTTAATAACGAGGGATTGGGCCTTAAGGCTTAGGGAATTGAATACTCAATATGTTGGGATAAGTATTGATTCATCAATTCCCGAGGTTCATGATAAGATAAGGGGTGTCTCAGGGGCTTGGGAGTTGGCGGTTAGGGGTATTAAGAATGTTATGGAGGTCGGCATTCCAGTCGGTATCAGGACTACGATTACTAAGTTAAATATTGAACGTGCAACCGAGGTTGTCGAGTTTGCGCATAGGCTGGGTGTATCAAGGGTTGCCTTCTACCACCTAGTACCCAGTGGTAGAGGGAGGGGAATCGTTAATTTACTACCAAGTCCAGACCAATTACTGAGGTTCCTAATTAGGTTAATAGAGATTGCAAGGAATTACCCAGATGTTGAGGTATTGACGGTGGATAACCCAGCTGACGGTGTTGTTGCTTCCTTAATGACCAGTAATGATGAAAATGAGTTCATGAAAAAACTAAGACTCGTAAGTAGGATGGGTGCATGCAGCGCTGGTAGAAAGGTAATGTCCATATACCCTAATGGTGATGTTTACCCATGTCAATTCTTCAATGATAAACCAATGGGTAATGCCAGGAGAGAAAGACTAACGGAGATTTGGCTGAGACCCGGGGTAAATACAGAGTTAGTGATTAGACTTAGGGAGGGGAACTACGGTGATTCACCGTGCATGAGGTGCCCATACCTGAGGTACTGCGGTGGTTGTAGGGTTAGGGCGGAAGTCCTTAATAATAATGTTTGGTCTATGGATCCACTATGCACAATGAATTCATTACTACGATTGTGGAAACTAGGCGAAATCAACCTTAAGCCTTGGCAGGTCAAGGTAATGAGGGACTTCGAGGATGTATTAAAGACCGGTGATTAGTCCTCACTTATTTTAAGTCAGCGTAACAACAAAGTACAAAAACCAGTTAATTCTACAAAACACCTGAACAATGGTTGATTTATCAGTCAGGATACTAGGCGGTGGAGGGGAGGTCGGTAGAATGGCCATTTTCATTAAGGATATTAATTCCGACAGGGGTTTCCTCTTTGATTATGGCGTTAACTTCGACGAGAATGACAGGCCAGTAATGCCAAGTCACGTTAGACCTAGGGACATAGCTGCAGTGTTCCTAAGCCACTCTCACCTTGATCATTGCGGTGCATTGCCAAGCCTATACGTTAGTTCACCACCACCTCTCTATGCAACGCCATTAACCCTTGAGTTAGCTGATGTAATGTTTAAGGATGCAATGAAGTTAAGTGGGTATTACCTGCCCTATGAGGATGAGGAGATTAAGACAGTGCTTGATCACGCAATACCAGTCACCTATGGTGAGGATGTTGATGTGTCAAAGGACGTTAAGGCAACCATAATAAATGCCGGGCATGTACCTGGCAGTATGCTGACGTTACTTGAGATTAATGGGGTCAGGGTATTGTTTACGGGAGACTTCAACCTATCACCATCAAATCTACTTCGTGGTGCTGACATAAACAATGTGCCTAGGGATGTTGATGTGGTCATTATGGAGGGTACGTACGTGGCCAATACACACCCACCCAGGGAGGAAGTTGAGAGGGAGTTCGTTAGGGTAATTAAGGAAACAATTGAGGGCGGGGGTTCCGTACTAATACCAGTACTAACCATAGGCAGGGCTCAGGAAATCCTGATAACTCTTTATAAGAATGGCATTGATTACCCTGTGATAATCGATGGTTTAGCCAGGGTTGTTAATCAAATAGTGGCTAAGTACCCGCATTACCTGGCTAATCCTGAGCTTTACCTTAAGGCTGTGGAGAATAGCCTAGAGGTTACCACGGACTATCAAAGGAGGTCGTTAACCAAGGAGCCCGTGATAGTAGTTTCGCCGGCAGGAATGCTAAAGGGTGGTGCTGCAGTTTACTACCTAAAGAAGTTGAGTAGGGATAGGAGGAATGCCGTGATATTACCGAGTTACCAAGCGCCTGATACGCCGGGTTTCGAGTTATTAACGAGAGGTAGGGCATTCATTGATAAGGCTGAGATTGTACTTGAGGCTAAGCTGTATTGGTTCGACTTTAGTTCTCATAGCGGTAGAGCCGAGCTTGAGACATTTATTAACCACTTTAGTCCAGGTACTAGGGTGCTTCTTGTGCATACGGATGCGATAAAGGCTCTACAATTCCTTGAAAGGTTGAAGGCTAAGTACGGAATTGACTACGTCCACGTACCAACTAATGACGAATCCATACTATTCCACATTAAATGAGTGATCGTGGTTTACCCCGTCCCATGTTTACTTGGTTATACAGTGTTGTTAATGTTGAAAAGGTTTAAAGGCTATGCATTTTAACTCCGTTATTTGCTATGTCCCAGATAAAGATTGAGGAGGTGAGGTCAACCTTCGAAAGAGTTGGGCTACATAGTCACATTAAAGGTTTAGGCGTTAGGGATAGTAAGGTGCAGTTCTCGGCTGACGGCTTCGTGGGACAGGTTGATGCTAGGGAGGCTGCGTACTACGTTGTTAAGATGATAAAGGCAGGTAAGTTCGGCGGTAAGGGTGTCCTAATAGTGGGTCCACCTGGTACCGGCAAGACGGCGCTAGCCATAGGCATTGCCAGGGAACTTGGTCCAGACACACCATTCGTACAAATAAGCGCTGCTGAGGTTTATAGCATGGAGGTTAAGAAAACTGAGTTCCTGACCAGGGCACTTAGGAGCGCCATTGGGGTTAGGATTAGGGAGTGGCGCCGTGTTTACGAGGGTGTTGTCAAGGGACTCGATATTCAATACGGTAGGCACCCATACAATCCATATGCCCAGATACCCAGGAGTGCAACGATAACCTTGGCCACCAAGGACGAAGAGAAGAAGTTGAAGGTACCCGCCGAAATTGCTGAGCAATTGATTGAGCTTGGTGTTGAGGAGGGTGATGTTATTTGGATTGATGAGGAGACCGGCAGGGTCTTCATTCAGGGTAAGGGTGAGGGCGGTGAGGCATATGATATATACGTTAAGAGAAAGGCCGAAGTACCAAAGGGCCCTGTTTATAAGGAGAAGGAGATCACCAGGTTCTTTACCCTTAATGACCTCGACATATACCAAGCAAGGCAACAGGGATTGTTGAGCGCCATGATATTTGGTTTCGCGGCCGAGGAACGTGAGATACCGAGTGAGGTTAGGAAGGCAGTTGATGAGTTTGTTATGAAGGTCATAAATGATGGTAAGGGCGAGTTAGTTCCCGGTGTTCTGTTTATTGATGATGTTCACATGCTTGATATTGAGACCTGGGCATACTTAAGTAGAGCCATGGAGAGTGAGTTGAGTCCAATTCTCATTCTAGCCACCAATAGGGGTATAACGAAGATTAGGGGCACGGACATTGAGTCGCCGCATGGTGTCCCACTGGACATGCTTGATAGGCTAATCATAATTAGGACCAAGCCATACACATCTGACGAGGTTAGGGAAATAATAAAGATTAGAGCGAGGGAGGAAAAGGTGTCCCTGGCTAATGACGCACTTGAGGCACTAACAAAGATAGGTGCTGAGGAGAGCCTTAGGTATGCAATACAGTTATTGGCACCAGCTCAGTTAAGGGCTCAGGAGGTTGGACATAAGGAAATTACTAGTGAGGATATTGAGTACGTGAAGAAGCTATTCCTTAGCGTTAAGGAGAGTACGCAGTACGTTAAGGAATACGAGAATTACTTCCTACGTTGAATTCTACACTTAAAGAAAAGTTAAGATTAAAAAGGCAATAGGAGGTTCCGATTAACGGGGATATTAATGCTCAGCATGAATGATATTGCTCAAGCAATATACACGGTAACCAGGGTAGTTACGGTACCCGTAAATATACACGCAATTGTTTACCTGGCTGGCAGGGATTGGTCAATGTTCGAGAGAGACGGTGCATATGTTATTTATAAAACCACGGATACCCAGGGCAATCCTGTAACAATAAGGCTAAGGATCAGGGAGGCGGGTCCCCCCACTTCCCATTACTATGAGGTTTACGGCATGGAAATGCAGTTCAAGTACATGGGTCAAGACTTCCTAGCCGTATACCCAGTAAGTGGTGGTTTCAGTAAGGCTAAGGTTGATGATAAGTACCTACTTGATATAGGTACTAAGATTGGTGGGGGTGAACCATGCATAGTGGCCCTAAGAATAGGGCAGGCACCAGCCATGTGTAAGCAAATTGGTAAGTTCTACATGGTTATTGCAAGGGCATGATAATCTCATGATCATAAATAATAATTCAATATTTTAATAATTAATTCTTTTATGTTATTTGAATTATCAGTAGCGGCATTCCACTTCATCGGTCTGTTGGGTTCATCATCATCATTTTAACTAAAATTAAACTAGGAGCCTTTTAATTGTTTAGTAATGGTAATGCGGAGAATGTGGGCTAGTTTAGTGAGTAAGGAATTGGTTTTTATATAATCCAGTATAACAAACCTGAGAAATGTCTAGGGTAATACGAGATTTTTGGGGTAAAATATTGTCGCCGCTTTACGTAGGGGAGAAGGAGTTCTTAGGCAAATTAATGACGCATTTAGGGCTTAGTCAGAAGGCAATGGATATACTGGAGGGTATGGTGCTTAGCGCCATGGAGAATAACAGCATTAGTAAGGCTAAGGTTTCTGAGGGCATGAGGGAGATATCCGCCCTCGAACGCGAGGGCGATGAAATTGTTAGGCAAATAAATGATTACATACTTAAGGGTGCTATTCCAATAACCACGGCCTCCATAATGGATACGATACTCAACAAGTCAGATGATGTTCTAGATGGGGTTCACGTATTATCAAGGGAGTTGAGGCGTACGTACTACCTATGCAACACTGAACCCGTTAGGAATTTCCTTGGGGAGGAGTTCCTGGAAATGCTTAGGATAGGTAAGGAGGCTTTGAAGATGCTTATTGAGATAATAAATAGTCTGAACACGAAGAGCTTCAGCGACATTAGGGTTATGGTGTTGGGAATACAAAAGCTTGAGGAGGAGGTTGATGACATAAAGGACTCTGCCCTGGATAAGCTATATGCAAATGCAAAGGAGTTAACATACGTGGAATTCATGAGCAGTATGAGCCTAATATTTGGCATTGACGACGTCCTAGACTCCATAAAGGACATAGCTTACATGATATTGACGCTAATTAGTACATACGGCACCTAAACCTAGTGATCCTCCTTCTTGTCAGTGCTATATCGGTCAAAGGCTTTTATTTTCAATTCAATTATATTTAACATAAAGAAACGATGACTTGAAGTAATGGTTCATGGCATCTCCAGGTCAATAATCAATGCTTGTTTTCTCCAGGGAATATATGAATGATAAAAGTAAATATTTAATAATGATAAATACTGAATGAATTATTCGATAAGTATCTTCGTTAGTTTATCCTTTAATTTATCAATCTCCAGCAATACTAGGCCTAGATTCGGATCTGGTTTTGCTATTGCAGTTAATATTAAGTCCTTGCTCAACGGCGCCACTAATAATGTGTTCCTGGTGTATTGCGACACGCTTATTATTGATTCGCCAAGGCCAAGCTCTGCACCAAGCCTATCTATTGTACTCCTTGCTATTGCAACCATTGCGCTAACTATCTTCGCATTAAGTTCGCCACTGACCTTGAAGGCCACTGGTAAGCCATCGCGCCTAACAACAAGCGCTCCAACTATGTCAGGAAAGACTCTGTTCATGAATTCCTCTAACGTTTCCACAACCTCCTTACCAATGCTGGAGCTCATCATTATGTAATATTTTCAACTCTTAAAAACCTTTCTAT
>DAJV01000011.1:25382-26135 GCA_002496475.1 Vulcanisaeta sp. UBA163
CTCCTTAAAAGTGTCCCATCAACAACGCATCAAATGCCAACTAAGGAGCATCTAGGCATCGTAATGGGAGGTTCCCAATACCTGGACGACTTAAATATGGATAACATAGTCTATCTCCATGTAATCAGGTCATCATATGCCAGAGCCAGGGTTTTAAGGATAGATGTCTCAAGCACTAAATTTTTACTATCCCTAACCGCTAGATCCATTGGGAACTTACTAATGCCTGCAATGCCCGCATCCAATGCGAAGATCGTTAAAATGCCCGTATTACCCAGCAATACTGTAAATTTTGTCGGTCAACCAGTGGCAGTAGTGGTTACAGACTCCAGGTACTCGCTTGAGGACATCGTCAATGATGTATCGATAGAGTATGATCCATTAAAACCAGTGATTACAATAGATGAAGCATTGAGAAACGAGGAAATCATACACCCTGAAATAGGCATTAATGCCTCAATAGATCTCACACTAGAGGGTGGTGATCTTAACGCCCTTAGGAATGCCGATGTTATTGTTGAGAGGGAGATTGAGCAGGCAAGGTTGGTTGCAAACCCAATGGAGCCCAAGGGATGCATTACCTATTACAATGGTGATAAGCTCCTTGTCTACGCATCAACGCAGTCAACATTTAGAGTTAGGTCGGACTTAGCCGAGGTCCTTGGATTACCAATTGACAGGATTGTTGTTAAGACGCCCAGAAATATTGGAGGGGCCTTCGGCAATAAAACACCTGCATACCCAGAGTACGTA
>DAJV01000078.1:0-38477 GCA_002496475.1 Vulcanisaeta sp. UBA163
AAACTAACACATCCCAACCCAAAGAAACCAGGGCTTTAAGTAAAACCTTATAAACACGTAAGATGGACTAACCGTGTGCTACTTGTAATAGCACTAGGTGGTAATGCCTTTGCTAGGGAGGGCGCCAGGGTTGGTTCGCCTGAGGAGCAGTGGGATGTGGTTCGACTTGCCGCAAGTGATGTGGCTGACATGATTGAGGAGGGTTTTGACGTCGTCGTTACTCACGGTAATGGACCACAGGCTGGATTATTAGCTGAGAGGGTTGGTGATTACCTAAGCCTTGACATGATCGATGCAGCCACCGAGGGCTGGATGGGTTACCTAATAGCCAATGCGTTGACCAATGAGTTTATACGGCGGGGTATTCGGCGGAACCCCGTTGTCGTTATTTCACGGTCAATAGTCAACAAAAATGACCAAGCCTTTCAAAACCCCACTAAGTACATAGGCCCCATATACGATAGGGAGGCCGCGGATAAATTATCGAAGGAGAGGGGCTGGGTGTTCAAGTGGGACTCACGCGGCGGCTTTAGGAGGGTTGTGCCATCGCCGGAGCCCGTGGGCATTATGGAGCTTGACCTAGTTAAGTTATTACTGAGGGAGGGCTATGTACTCATTGCCATGGGTGGCGGTGGAATACCGATTATAAGTAATGGCGATGTTAAGGGTGTTGATGCTGTCATTGATAAGGACTTGGCAAGTCAAGTACTGGCCAACGCAATTAATGCCGATTACCTGTTAATACTGACTGATGTGGACTACGTATACATTAATTATAGGAGGTCGAGCCAGGCAAGGCTGATGGAGGTCACGGTTAATGAACTTGAGAAGTATTACAATGATGGTCAATTCCCACCGGGTAGTATGGGTCCTAAGGTCCTCGCAGCTATCAGATTCATAAGGAATGGCGGGAGGGCAGCCTACATAGGGCCGTTGGGTAGGGCTAAGGACATAATTAGGGGTAGGATTGGGACTAAGGTAATGCCTGGAATTACCTTGATTTAACCTCACTTATTTTAATTGCATAATTGTCTCTACGTAGCATTATCATTAAATATTACTGCCACCTCATCACTCACGTAACCTCCTTTAAATACTGAGCCCTTCAGCTCGGGCTGGTACTTGGGTATTACCCACTGCGTCATTAGCGGTACGTATATTAGGCCTGAGAGTAGGAATGATAGGAGCCAGGAATTACTGAATATTACGTTGTGGTATGGTATAAACGGCGCGTAGATTAGGAACTCCACAATGGCGAAGGTTATGAAGGCGGCTGGGTTAATGCCCCTCCAATACCTAAACCTACCCCTGCTCCAGAACACGTCGGTTAGCTCGAACTTGAATCGCCTTATTAAGGCGTAGTCAAATATTATTATCCCCTCCACCGACCCCAGTAATCCGCCGTACGTCAATAACCAATTATATAGGTAGCCGTAGGCCGAACCGTAGTACGTCCACGCACCCAGTACTATTGAGATGGCAACAACGATGAGCGCACCCCTGAACCAAGTGAGTTTCCTTGGGAATGTATTTGCGAAGTCATACGCTGGACCAACCGTGTTCGCAAATACGTTAACCGAGAACGTGGCCAGTAGGAATAATGCGTCTATGAGCACGGCTGTTGCCGGCCTTAGGTACAGCGTCGCCGCGAGTATTGGGTCCCAAATGGTTACGTGGTAGGCCTGCTCTATGGCTCCCGTTGTCATGACGCTAAATATGGCTATTGCAAGCATCATGAATGGCATGGGTATTTGACCAATGGTTTGGGCGAATTGGCTCTTGGCGAACCTGGTGTAGTCAGGCATTGACAAGGCCATTGTGGCCCAAAAGGCTATGTTGGCGTTTAGGAAAGCGAGCCACGCAATCCAGTAATTAATACCAGTAACCGTGGGCCCTATTGAGAGCACTTGCCCAACGCCCCAGTGGGATATGCTCATGAAGTTGTACCAGAGCATTACGAAGCCGAGGAGCACCAGAGGCGCTGCGAGCCTTGCGAACCACTTAAGGGCTGGCTGGGCCTCAGGTACTGGTGAGAAGTACAATAATGCCACTTGCAGTAGTATTATTGCCGCGAAGGTTGTCCAGAAGACCAGTGGGAAGGCTAGGCTCAACGTGTATGGACTCGCGATGCCCCTGGCCACGTAGCCCTCTATCACACCGAGCCTATGCGTTAGTATTGCATATATGCCGACCGCGGCCTCTGTCATTATGTAACTTTCTATTCCCCACCAACCAGCCCCAATAACTGCCCTAATCCAGCTCGGGAACATGGCGCCGAATACGCCCCATCTAGTCCTCGTAAGGACGGGCTCGGGAGTCCCGTACCTAGCGCCACCGTGACTCTGGATTATCATTGGTACCAGTACTACGGCGTTCCCCAGAAACACGAGCAGTATTGAGTTTAGTGTCCCCAGGCCAAAGGATAGACCAACACTCGCCAGTGACCAGCTGGGCACTATGAAGGCCATGCCGAACCAAATGGCCGCGTATGTGTACCAATCCCAATTCCTCTTCTTAATCGGCGTTGGATGGAAGTCAGCATTCCATAACAACCTCTCCTCTGGATATCCCCCGAGCAGTTCAACCTGGCCTCTTTTTACGTTGTATCTTACGGCTCCAACCCTATCCGTGGGATTCGCCAAGATGCCCTCACTACGTCTTAGGATACGCTTATAAAGGTTATCTTTAATCTATGGCACGACATGGTTAAATTATTATTTCAACCCAGTCACTACAGTAGTGGGTGAATACCGTGGGTGTTATAGCCACAACGCCCATGGAGGGTTCATTAATTATTAAGTTGAACAGGCCTGAGAAGAGGAATGCCTTCAGCCTTGAGTTAGCTAGGGAGGTTAGGGATGCCGTGNNCCAGGGCTGTGGGGAGTATGAGGGTGTCATAATTACCGGTGAGGGTAAGGTATTCTCCGCAGGTCTTGACTTAGCGGAGATTTATGGCTTCAAGACGATTGAGGAATCTAGGAGATACTTTACGGCTATTAAGGACTTAGTTATTACGGTGGCTAATTGTGAAAGGCCAGTGGTGGCCCTAGTTAATGGCCCGGCCTATGGATTTGCAACGGAGCTGCTATACTTCGTTGACCAAGTGGTTGCCGTTAGGGATTCTCAATTCTCCCTGCCCGGTATTAGGTATGGCCTTGTCCCCGTTACGCCGGCCCTTGCGCCCTATCTCTTCGGTATTTTGAGATCCAGGTTTTTCCTTGATGAGGACTTTAGATTAAGCACTGACGAGGCTGTTGCCTGGGGTCTTGTTCATAGGGTTGTTGATAATGTTAATGAGGGATTGAGGGAATCCCTGGGTCTCATTGGAAGGATTGATGATATACCTCACGGCGTTTACCTAATGATTAAGAGACTAATGATCAGTTCATTAATTAGGGAGGCTGGTGATAGGTGGGATGAATTACTGAATACGTTGGCTGTGGAATCCCTCAAGCCTGAGGTTAAGGCAAGGCTTGAGAAATTCCTTAGGAAGTAATGTTATTAAGTATGGGTTTTACGCAATTCACAATGCTCACTATATTCGATGGTGATGACTATCACGTGCTCATTGATAATGAGGTAATGATATTCATGCCCACCAATGCAAATGCGCGGGTATTAATACTAACGCCACCGGGCATTAAGCCTCAATTCTACTCAATCCTAGCTGTGTTACTTGTTAAGTCAGGCATTGAGGTTGTGATGCCCAGATTGCCCTTATCATGCAATCAAGTAAGACTTACGAGACTAGTTAGGAAACTCTCTGAGGATTATGATCATGACCTCATACTGTTACTTGGCTTTGATATTGAGGATTTAAATGAACCTAAGTTAATCATTGGATTCAGTAAGAGATCCGTAATAGGGCAATTAATGGAATCACAAACACCTGGATCAGTCTTTGTACTACCAACCAATGAATGTGGCTGGGTCGGTGGAGACATCGCAAGTCCTGATTTAATGATTGATGGGAATACATCACCACTTAATGCCGTGCTTAGTATTAAGGAGCTTGTTCTCAATAGGATCTTTCACATTCTAGGTGCAAATAAAAAATAAAGGGATCTCTGGAAAGCAATACATGTGAGAGTGCCTTTATTCATTGAGTTTGATGGAAGGAACGTACTGGTAATTGGTGGTGGTGCTGTTGGTACCAGGAGAGCCGTTAAGTTCCTCCTGGCAGGTGCCAATGTCAGGGTACTAAGTCTCGAGTTTAATAATGAACTAACCCATTATGTTGAGCGGGGAAAACTTGAGCTAATTAGGAATGATGCTAATGACCTGGACATACTGAGGAGGAACATTGAGTGGGCCGACCTAGTGGTCATTGCAACTAACGATCCCATGATCAATAGAAAAGTCAGGGAAGTGGCCAGGGAATTAAGGAAGTTGTTTAATGATGCCACCAATGCTGAGGAGACTGAGGTTGTTGTACCCTTTGAGGGTGAGATTAATGGTATAAGGATTGCCATAACCACGGAGGGACTTAGCGGTGTCATTGCCAGGAGGACACTGGATAAGGTAATGAATTTCCTAAGGGAGGATGAGGAGTTGATGAACATGGCCAGGGTTTGGTACGCAGTTAAGAGTAAGCTTAAGGAAGCCGTCAGCGACGTAAGGACTAGGTTGAATCTATACATGGAGCTTGATAATGATGAGAAATTCAATGAATTGGCAAGGAAGGGCTTAGTCAATGAGGCCCTAAACTACGTTATGAGTAAGGCCTTATCTAACGGCTAGAGGTCACTGACTTCCGAAGGCTCGGTCCCCAGCATCCCCAAGGCCAGGTACTATGTAGCCTTTCTCATTTATCTCAGGGTCTATGGCAACGGTGTATATCTCGGAAAACGGATACTCCCCGAGCACCCTGTCTATGCCGTACTTAGTTGCAATCACACTGGCTATAATAATCCTCTTGGGGTTTCCATACTTAAGGACGTGTTTGAGCACGGCGGTTATTGTAGAGCCCGTTGCGAGCATTGGATCGGCAACTATCAATGTATCGTCCCCGAACACCCTCGGTACCTTTACATAGGTTATCTCAACGTCAAAATCCAGCGAGCCAGGGCTATGCGATTCCTCAACCCTCCTCGCACTAACGACACCCATCCTTGCATTCGCGAATATCTTCACTAAGCCCTCAACCAGAGGCATTGCGGCCCTGAGCACTTGTATAATGACCACGTGGTCAAGGTCCCTAATCCTAACCCCCCTTGCCTTAACACCAAGTGGTGTTTCCACCTCTACGGTTTCAATGTCCATTGACTTCACTATTTCGTAACCCATCAACCTACCAAGCCTAACGAGCCCCTTCCTAAACTCAATCTGTTTTGTATCCCTATTCCTAAGTGTTGTTAAGATTGCCTGTGCCAATGGATGATCTATCACGGCAACCCTACCCAAGAAGACCCGCCAGTAACGTGAATGCGCGAATTTAAAGAGCTTTCTCTGGCAATGCCTTTAGTACTACTTGGTGATGAGGATGGTAGCCACTGAACAATGAAGATGGTCCAAAGCGCTGAATACTTAATACGTCATTGCCCTTACGGAGTCCCACGTTAATTCAAGAACCTCAAGCCTATCAGTATTTAGGTAGGTCTTCAATGCATTTATGAAGTCCTCAATGCCCTTACCTGGGTTAAAAAATGGCGACTTGTATTGCGCGCCTGAGGCGTATTTATGTCCGCCACCACCGAGTCTTGTGGCTACCTGTGTGCAGTCATATGGACTATTCCTATCAGCACCGCAGTAATACCTAAAGGTCCTCCTGTTCAACTTGAGTAATATGTTTACCATCTTGGCACCCCTGCGCTGAAGCTCAATGGTTAATTGCCTGTAGGATATACCGAGGTTTACTGAGCTGTAAATATTAATTACCTCCCTAATCGGTATCTTACTGGCTGTCTCAAGCATGAGCTTCTTAGCCCTATAACCCCTATCCACCAGGTCACGTATTTTAGCACTATCCAATGAGCTAAGGCCGTTAACGGCTAGGCTCCTCGCAATGTAGATCTTCTCATTATATGACGCAAACCTAACCGCTAGATCAAGTCTCTCAGCCTCATTACTTGATATACTAGCCGTGTCCGTCTCTACGGCAACCTTAACCAGGCTATTCGCCACAGGGTCATTCTCTAAACCGAAGGCCTTCATGGCCATTAACGCAGAGCAGGGGGCCTCCGGATCGTAAAACTCAACCTTAGCGCAGGGCTTGTTGGTCCTGTGATGATCAGCCCTTATCAAGGCTTTGCCTGGACATGGGAGATCTGCTACGAATGTCCAGAATACGTGTTTAATCCACCAGGACCTGTTAACCTCACTGGGCGCCGCTAGGACAATGGCACCGTTTGAGTACTTCCTGAGGAAGAGGGCCGCGCTTGCTATTCCATCAACATCACCACTATCACAAAGCGCTAACGGTCTATTACTCAGTTTAGCCCACAATGCCGATAAAAACCTCCTCATGAACAGACACTCCTTAATGACCGAAATTAAAATTACTTTTCTTTAAGGTATCTTGAACAGACAGGGCAATTTTCAACTCTGCTAAGCTTTATCTCATCAATGACCCAATTCTTACCATCAATAACCAATAACTTACCAGCAAGTGGCTCACCAATGCCAGTAATCAGCTTAATCACCTCAAGGGCCTCTATGGACGCTATAACGCCTACTATGGGACCAACGACTGGGCAGTAACCCACGCATTGAGGTAATGACCTTACATGAACCAACTCAAAAAGGCAGGGCGTCTTACCTGGTATTATTGTTGATACTTGACCATACCAACCATTCACCGCGCCATGAACCAAGGGCTTCCTCAACTTAATAATAGCCTCATTAAGTACTTGCCTGCCTAGCCAATTATCGAGTGCGTCAACCGCGATATCCATGCCGCCGAGGATTTTTTCGGCATTATCCTCCGTCAATGCATCATTTACGGGTTTTATTTTAACAGTTGGATTAAGATCATGAAGTCTCCTGACCGCGATCTCAACCTTCGGCTTGCCAACATCCTCCTCCCTATACAGTAATTGCCTGTGAAGATCTGTTAGGCTAACCGTGTCGTAATCAACTATAGTTAACTCACCAACACCAGCACCAGCAAGGTACATGGAAACCAGTGAACCAAGGCCGCCGAGCCCAATCACGGCAACCCGAGCCTTTGACAGCTTCTCCTGACCCTCCTTACCGATAACTGCGACCTGCCTTGAATACCTATCAATTAATTGCATGGAACTCATACTAAGGTGGCATAACTTAATAAATTAATAAGAATTAGGTGTTTCGTCAATACCATGAGGAGCGCCAGGTTGTCATTACCATACCTACCAATACTCATGATTAGGGTTGGTTCAGGAGCCAACACATTCCTGGTCTCTTACTTATCGCCAGGTAACAACTTAATGATAGGTATAATACTTGCCTCATATCCCTTTGTGGAGGCCATGAGCTCCTTTATAGCCGGTTACATGACCGATAGACTGGGCAGGAGATTAACGCTTATCCTTGGGTATACCTGGATACTAATATTCATGGTAATGATATACCTGGTAATCGCACTAATTAGGAATCCGGTGCTTACTGCAGTATTTAATGGCGTAATGGGTTTTGGGGCGGCCTTAGTCCTTGTATCAGCACTGGCCATGATAACGGACCTAACGGAAAGAGACTATAGGGGGCTGGGTATGGGTATTTTTGATTTCATGAACATATTTGGTTATGCACTAGGCTACATGGTTGGATCTATCCTGTACCAAGTAATGGGAAATTCCACCGCATTCATAGCGCTATTGGCATTATTAGTAATATTTTACGTAATCATAATCAGCTACATAATCGAAACAAAACCCAGCGGTGGAACAGTATACCTAAATCCACTAAGGGGTGTTTCGGGGAAGGTAATACCGACATTGCCAATTTGGTTTTCAATAACCATGATACTTGGCGCCGCAATATACTCAGGCAGGGCAATAGGGAGTATTAAGGGCGTCATGCCTATACACGTGGGCGCCTTATTCCTAGGCGCAACGCTTGTGGTTGGGCTGGGCTCAGTATTCTTTGGATACATGTCGGACAGGCTTGGTAGGTTGAGGACAATGGGCATTGGGGTTACTGGCGTGGCAATTGGGCTAATGATATTAGCAGCGCTACTACTAACGGGTGTGAATCCCATAATTGCCGTTGCGGCGTCGGCGCCGTTCATCTTCATGGCGTCCGCCGTGGTACCCTCAATACTGGCGTTAACGGGTGACGAGGCCTTAATAAGCATGAGGGGTTCGGCAATGGGCCTATATAGCCTGGTACTTGGGCTTGGCATGGGGTTGGGCAGCATCCTGGGCAGTTACTCATACATACAACTGGGGCTTGGTGGAATAGCATTATTAGCCCTGGTGATCTTCATAACGGCATTCATACTCTACGCAATACTTAGGGCAATCCTCCTCAGGAAATGAATTGATAATGAATGATCAACTGGGCATTGCCGTTCTTACCCCTAAACTCAACGATCGAAGTATTAACCTCCTCACGCAACGTAATCACCAGTGGAAAACCAAATACCTTAAGCCTGGCTCTTAACGAGCCAAGGACTGACCTGGGAAGCTTAAGCTCGGCAGTAAGTCTCTTAACAACATCCTCAATGACGCACTCTGTATAATCCTCACCACAATCCTCAAGCTCAGCCTCAATAACATCACCACCAACGTACTCAACATACCTAACAACATTACCATCCAAAACCCACTCACCACGGTAGTCACCGAGCCTAGCATCAACAAGTGAAGGCACGAGGTAATAAAAAGTACTGTAATTAAAATCTAAGGCAAGCATAAAACCTTAAAAGGCAAGGTGAAAAATAAAAGCCTGGGCCCGTAGCTCAGCCAGGTAGAGCGGCGGGCTTTTAACCCGTAGGCCGTGGGTTCAAATCCCACCGGGCCCGCCAGTTACGTCCTTATTGCCTTATCCTTATCCATTCGTCCTTTGTCCTCGTGAAGTCTCTGATCATGTTGAGGACTGTGCTTCTCAATCTGTCGAGCATTACTGCGTCACCGCATAGTAGACTGCCTTCGTAGAATGCGTCAATGATTGCTGTGTTGTAATTTTCAATTTCCCTTTCAACCATTAAAACATCAGCATAATGGACCTGGGCTAGGCCATTGGATGGTTCAGTGGATGGTTTACCACCTATAATGAGTAGGCCCAGTCACTGTCTATCCTAGCCTCACCGCGGGCTCTGGACCGAACAATATGATTGCGTAACCCTCATTGCATAATTCCTTTATTCATTCCTCGATCTCATGATGCGCCTTGAGGAGGATTTCTCTAGACATAGTTCATCACTATCTTCATACACCTCAGATAATCCTCCACGTCATCCTTATCATAATCGAACATGTGGACGTCGGGATACCTAGACCCTACGCACTGCTCGGTAAGGCGCTTGTCGCATTTAACAATTTCATTATTAACAGGCTTATTAAGAGATGGGGACTACCTGGCTTAATAATGCAACTATTGAATGCGTATATAGTCTTGAACCCGTTAACTCTATGAGCTTACCCTTAAGGTAAAATTCAGCGGCCTACTGAGTGAAGAATGCCGCAGGATAGAAACCCCTTTGAACATATTCCTACTTAGTGCTCTATACTGCTCAGCCCTTGTGTACCATTGCGATGCCATTTACGCCAATATTGTTTCATTAGCCTAGAATTTATATTTATCGCAATTTGATGATTTTATTCCTGGAGTTACCCCAAGGGAAACTAGAAGGTTATTACTTAATTAGACTCCGTTTTATTAATGCCCAGTTTATTGGTGCTGAATGAATGGGATATTTAACGAACTAAAAGAGGAACTTAGGAAAGCCCTTTTGGATTTGGGATTTGAGAAGCCCACGGAAATTCAGGGCTTGGTGATCCCCAAGGCTTTGAAGGGCGTTGATGTCGCCATGCAGGCTCGAACAGGTAGTGGTAAAACCGCAGCTTATCTCCTACCTATCATGAATTCCATGGTTGGTAAGGTTACGGAGTCCCTAGTCATTGTGCCCACCCGTGAATTGGCATTGCAAGTTGCTTCGCATTTTAGGTATCTCAATAAGTACCTTGGGTTTAGGCATGCCGTGGTTTATGGTGGTGTGCCTTATAGTGAACAAATAAGCTCTATAAAGGACGCATCCCTTGTTGTGGCGACGCCTGGGCGATTACTGGATCTGGTGAGGAAGTCCTATATCGATTTAAGTCGTGTTAATTACTTCGTCATTGATGAGGTGGATAGAATGCTGGATATGGGTTTCATAGATGATGTTCGTGTTATATCAAGCCTGGCATATAATAGGAGACAGACCTATGCTGCCACCGCGACTCTACCCAGGGAGATCCATGAATTATTGCTTAGTATTATGAGGAATCCTGTCTTTCTAAGGACGGGTAACCACGAGTATGAATTGCCGCTTGTGGAACAAGTCGTGTACTTGATTAATGGTTTTTGGAGGGAGAAGTATGATGTAATGACGAAGGAGTTATCGGGTAAATCCATAGTCTTTGCGAATACTAGGGAGAGGGCATATAGACTGCATAGGCAGTTGTCCAGGGAGTACTACGCGTTGTTACTTCATGGTGGCATGAAACAGTACATGAGGGAGAAGGTATTGGGAAGGTTTAGGGATGAGGATGGGGACGTCGTATTGGTAACTACGGACTTAGCCTCAAGGGGTTTAGACATAATTGACGTGGAGTTAATAATTAATTTCGATGTACCGAGTAATCCGGAGACGTATATTCACAGGATAGGAAGGACTGCAAGGCTTGACAGGAGGGGGCGCGCAGTAACGCTGGCTACGAAGAGCGAGTTACATGTAATAAATGCTGCGGCTAACCTCAGTGGTTCTCGATATAGATTAATGGATTTAAATGAATAAATCAATGCCTATAATCACTCAAATTTCTGTGGTGGTATCACATCACCATACTTACCCCTGGTGTCCAGTAACCTATGTTTCTGTTCCTCAAGCACCTCAAAGAACCTCTTCGGCATTGTTGGTATTTCTGAGTATATCTTCCAAATCCTGTCTATCTTCTCGAGGAGTTTTGCGGCCCTAATCGCGAATTGCTTCGTATAATCCTCAAGCCTATACTCCCTATTGAGCACCTCCCTGAATAACACTCTCAAGTCCTCATACCTCGGTATGTAGCCTATGGGCGTGGTTATAGCACTAAGTTCACTATGTATTCTCCTCTCCATCCACTGAAGCCAAACCCTCTTATCCTCCTTACTATTTAGGAACCTGCCCTGCTCATCCCTAAGGAAGTAATTAACACCAAATATCTTCGGAGTTCTTGTAAGCACCTCACCAAACTTTAGGTAATTCGATATGTAAACACCAAGATCCACAGATAGAAAGTCCAGGTTAGCCATTGGGTTAAACTCCCTCTCCCCAGGCTTACCAATCACTGCGGCCGTTCTCTCTGACTCGAGGGATGCGGCTATTGTGACAACACCATGCTCCCAATTAAAGGATTCAACGACGGGTACGAGGGTGTCTGGGTCCCTGCCGCCGAATATTATGCCGCCAACAACTACACCGTTAGGATCGTCATAAGCCAGGTCCAGGTTTCTGAATGCCTTTAGTGATACTGTGAATCTGGCATTGGGATGAGATGGCTGTATTGGATTACCCTTCTCATCAGTTTTCCCCTTCCACCACTTACCCGTGTAATTAATGCCCCTCTCAGGCTCCGGCTTACCCATCCCATTCCAGTAAGCTTCGCCATTCTCCGTAATCAATATATTGGAAAATATTATTTCATTAGGCTTGGTCAGCACCTCATATATTAATGGATCATCAATGGGATTTATACCCTCAATAATCCCGAAAACACCCGCCTCAGGGTTAACCGCCTTAACCTCACCATTCACATTCCTTAGGAATGCTAAGTCATCCCCAAGTAACCTGCCAATCATTGCAGTTGATGTCTTGCCCGAATATGACGGAAACGCACCAGTGAAATACGTAACCCTACCTCTCGGTCCCTCGACGCCGATTAGGAACATGTGCTCACTGAGCCAGCCCTCCTCCATGGCCCTCTTAATCGTGAGTCTAAGGGCCAATTTCTTAAGGCCAATGCTGTTACCGCCGTACTGCGTATTTACAGAGTATACGGTCTCGCCGGGAAGGTCTATGTAGATCCTCCTCTGTTTAATGTTCTTGCTCTGCTTCATCTCGTTTAACTCGCCCTGGGAATGAAGGAACCTGAGGAACCTAGCCCTCTCACTCTGCCTAACGAACTCGTCATAGGCAACCCTGTAGAGTATGTTCTCATTATGCATTACGTAGTAGGAGTCCGTTATTTGAACAGCCAATATACTAAACGGCGAACCCTTAGGCCCTAATGAATAAAAGCCCACTAACATCTCCCTGCCTTTCATAATGCCGTTAAGTAGTGAATATATTTCCTTCAGTCCCTCATCACGATCCTTAGTCCTTATGAAGGGTAGTTTCTGACCACCAGGTAGTAATATGGCCGTGTCCTCACGAGCCCTGGCCTGATCATAGGGACTATCGAAATGCACAGTATGTCCAGGAACCTTCAACGGCATCTCTTCACCAGTCTCTATTGCCTTCCTCTTAATGTAGTCGAAATCCTCGGAACTACCCGTATTTATGAACACAGAATCTGGTTTGCAGAGATCCACCGCCCATGCTATGAACTTATGAAGTTCGGTATTCCTGATGCTCATTAATCTTCGATGCATTTCATCACTCATTTTACTTCGAAGAAGCCGATCCACCTCATAGGGTGTACTTGATACCATTATATCTAGTCATTACTTATGTCCTTAATAATTATTTCTCTATAATTCACAATACCATAACTACTAGGTAAACTCATTTAACCCTAGTATTAACATAAATATTAATATGTAACTTAAACTATGACAATGAAGTATACGTATTTCATGCACATACCCTGCATTCACGTGATAATTATTGCATTATTAGTTATACCAGTAATTCAATTTTACAATAATATATTTACAATAATATAATAAACCTAGGAAATACCATGCAGAGAATACCCTGATAAAAGTGACATTTCTCAGCGTAATCATGCCAGTGCATAAATGAGGAGTAGGACAAGGATCGCCAAGGCCAGGGATTCAAATAACAGGCCAATGCCGATCCTCCTAATCCTACGCCTTAAATCACCCATTGGTAACTTACCCTCCCTAACAGCAATTAATGCCCTGAGTGATGGCTCAATTAATACTGCCAAAGACAGTAAGCCACTATTAATTAATAATCCGTAGATCAGGGTAGGCAGGCTTACGAACCAAAGCAGTGATGAGTGGTATGGCTTAACACCCTGCCTAAATGGTAATTTACCCTCAACATATAGCGCAGAAAATGTGTGATAAATAATCCACACTAACGACGCCATTATAACCCTGCCCATTAATTCACCACCCATGAGTACATACCACGCCAGATATGTTGAGGCTATTAAGGCCGTCCCAGACACATTGGCGATTATTGACCTGCCATTACCACGCAATGCCTCAATTATGAACAATAATAATAGTACAGCTGGTATCAATAACCAGGTACCCAGGCGAATTAGGAGTGCGGCATATGGAAGAATATTTACTAGGAGTAGTAGGTAATCACGTAATCTCGCCCTGGATATTAGGCTCAAGTGAACCCTTATGAGACTCATGATATTAAGTGCAGCCAGCCCAGTTACTAGAATGACCCGGATTATGTTGATCCCAAATCCCTCAATCACCGCCACTGAAATAAGGGACAGAAAGTAATTAGTTATCAACAACGACAATGCGCCAGTATCGACATGCACAACCCTACTCACTAACCTACCACTCATCAAATCAATCAATGTTAACCTGAGATTAAGTGTTTTTATCGTTACAAACCCCAATAAGGCGTATATAACTTGTAATGAACAAAATTAATAAAACCCATGCTCACTGAGCCAATTGAGCCCTAGTATCTCATAACCAACAGCACTTAATCCAACCCTTGGCTTTATGATTAGACTTTACTGAAGAAACTGCTTCAGGGATTATTTACGATTGCGAGGACTACTTGATTCTCTAACCATAGAGGAAACCTTTATTTACTGCGGAATAGAATTCTAGGTTAAATATGATAAGGGAGACAATAACCATAAAAAGGACATTATGGCTTGCATTGAAGAAACATCTAATGGACAATTATGGTGATTTAGACTTTAATTGTGAGGTATTACTACTTGAGGACCCGAAGATACACATTGTTGCTTGCGTGGACGGCGATAACGTAAACCTAACAATAACATACAATCCACTGGAAATAGCACTTGATATTAAAAAATCGCATGAGAGCATCAAGAGAGCACGTGAAATCACGGACCTAGGCAAAAAGATAAATGTGCCCCTTAAGTAATCCAATGAATGTGATGAGAATTATGGATTCTGATTAATTTAAAGCCATGATGCGCTTCCAGGCTACTGAACCCTAATCAATTAATCTCAATGATTGTGGGTGAATTGACGAGGTTATTACCGAATCAACACTCATTAATTTCCTGAATACCTTGGGTATGTTGTCAATGACGTCAACAGGGGTTATATGATAACCCAATTCCCTAACCGTCAAGTCGCCCGCGAGCCCAGTTATGAAAACCCCTATTGCCGCCGCCTCAAGGGGGTCTGAGACCTTGACCATTAATGCCGAGACAACTCCAGTAAGTACATCACCAGTACCGCCAACCGTCATCCCAGGATTACCGGTAAAATTAACCTTGTACCTATGTCCATCAGTTATCACATCAACGTTCCCCTTAAGAAGTACAACACCACCCCTTAGTATTGACCTGACCGTGTCACGAACCATGGTAGCCCTCAACCATGGCCTTTCCTCAGTAACATCAACACCCGTTAACCACTTAAATTCGCCTGCATGTGGCGTTACAATGACATTCTTAGTGACCAAGTCCTGCCTCTTCAACTCCCCAAGGGCCTTAATAGCATCAGCATCAATAACTACCCTCTTGCCAATACCCACAGCCCTAGACACCAACTCAACAATTGCCCTCATAGTTTCCTCCCTAAGCCCAAGCCCAGGTCCAATGGCTACTACGTGGGACTTACTCACTTGTTCCATTATCTGGTCAATGTGGCTAAGCAGCAGGTAATCACCATCGAGTGGTATGGCAATTACGCTCGGGTCATGCGCCCTGATGTCCCTAGCCACGTCCCTCGGTGCCATTACTATTGACAAATCGACACCAGTCCTAAGCGCCGCCTTGGCCGCTAGGTAAATAGCGCCCGTGAACTCCCTGGAACCACCAATAAAGAGAACACGCCCATTATCACCCTTCTTGGAATCAGCCCTCCTAGCGTAATTTAGGTAATACAGGTCACCGGGACCAACAACATGTTCCACCTCCTCAGGAACGCCTATGTCGGCTACCACCAATTCACCAACGTACTGAGAAACACCTTCCCTCACCAGGCCAACCTTTGGCCTATGCATTGTCACAGTAACATGCGCCTTAACCGCAATATCCCTAACCTCGCCTGTGTCTGGGTCTAACCCACTGGGTATGTCAACAGCCACCTTATATGCTGATGACTTATTGATTAGCTCAATAGCTGTTGCCTGGGGCTCCCTGAGAATACCCCTAATCCCAGTCCCTATTATAGCATCGATTATTACCTCAGCCCATGGATGAAAAAGTTCCTGGTTTGCCAATAATTCATACTGCGTTGGCGCCTCAATAATATCAATATTAACCCCCCTGAGAATGCCCAGGTTATCCACGACAAGTTCCTCCCTTGCATCACTAATGCGACCAAGAAGCACAACCTTAACATCCTTACCCCATGAATGCAGGTACTTGGCCGCAACAAGCCCATCGCCGCCATTATCACCTAGACCAGCAACAACAAGTACTCTCCCTGCGCTTGGATATTTCTCAAGAACTACAGTGGCTACAGACCTGCCTGCGTTCTCCATAAGTACATGCCTATCAATACCCATGTAAACTGCGTTCCTATCAATAACCCTCATTTCAAGCGTGGTGATGGCATCTGACGACCAATTCCTAAAGTCAATGGACATACCTAGAATTGCCATATAACGCCTTTAAAACGCTTTTGTGTGGATTACCTGCATTGATGATTGAGGCTTTAAGTACGGTTTATAATGTACATGATGGGGATGCAGGTCAATAATTAAATTTAAGGCAACTAGGCATTAATGTTGGTGTGAGTGGATGATTAGGGCGGCGGTATTAGACGTAGATGGAGTACTCACCTACTTCAGGTCAGCATGGCAGCATCTACATAAGATACTTGGCACTGATAATTGGGCATTGATTAATAGGGATGCCTACAGGTCAGGGCTTATTAACTACAGGGATTGGGCGCTCACCGACGCGCTTCTCTGGACCGGTGTACCGAGGACCTGGATCGAGATCCCAGTAACACTTAGGAAGGGTGCATACGATCTACTGAGATTCCTGAGGGACAATGGAGTTAGGGTCATCACCGTGAGCGGTGGCTTGAATTATACAGGTATTCCAATTAGGAATTATGTTGATTACTTCATTAGCAATGAACTAATATTTGATGAGAATAATACCCTGCTTTCTGTTAGGGTTAATGTCGAGAATAAGGACTTCATTAATGAATTAATTACAGGAATGGGCATTAGTTGGGATGAGGTTATGGCTGTCGGTGACAGTGATATGGACATTCCAATACTCAAAAGGGCCAGGTACTCAATAGCCTACAATCCTGTTAGTGAGGAGGTCGCTAGCATGGTACGTATTGTAATAAACTCTGACACACTTTACCCGCTTATTGACATTGCAAAGGTAGTGTTAGGAAGGTAGATGTATACGTAAAGTAAACGTATACATTATACAATAATGCATTAATACTGGGTTTTCTTATGTTTATTCATGCCTGATACAACAATAGAGGATTTAAATATTAGGAAGATCTTTAATTCAAGAGGCGAGGAGACTGTTGAGGTTGAGACTTACTTAACGGATGGTTATGGCAAGGCGGCTGCACCTGCGGGCGCCTCAAGGGGTTCCCATGAAGTTGTTTACTTCCCTAATGATAATGTTGACCTTGCAATAAGTATATTCGAGAAAAACGTTGCACCTGATTTAATGGGCTTGGATGCCTCAATACAGGGCGAGGTGGATACCAGGCTTGAGGAAATCGATGGCACAGAGAACTTCTCCAGAATCGGTGGTGCAGTGTCCATAGCTACATCAATGGCCGTGGCCAGGGCTGTTGCGAACGCCCTAGAAATACCGCTGTATCAGCACCTGGGCGGTGCTAACGTTAGGGATTTACCATATCCACTGGGTAATGTTATTGGTGGTGGTAAGCACAGCCGTGGTCTTGGCCCTGACATTCAGGAATTCCTGGTTATACCGTACGGAGCCCAGGACATCTATACGGCTATTAAGGCTAATATTGAGGTCCATAGGGCCGTCTTTAGGGAATTGGTTAAGGCCGACCCAGCGTTCACTGGTGGCCGTAATGATGAGGGTGCATGGTCAGCCAGGATCTCCACAAGTACAGCATTGGATATCCTGAGTAGGGCTGTTAAGGAGGTCAGTGGTAAGTTGGGTTTTGAAATTGGTATTGGTGTTGATATGGCTGCATCAACATTATGGAATGGTGAGAAGTACGTGTATACCAATGAGGGGGTTTCAAGGGCGTCTAAGGAGCAGATTGAGTTTGTTAAGGAATTGATTGAGAAGTACGGGCTTGTCTACGTCGAGGATCCATTCCATGAGGAGGACTTCCAATCCTTCGCGGAATTAACGGATTCTGTTAGTGATAAATGCCTAGTGGTCGGTGATGACCTATTCACGACTAACCCATCCAGGTTATCAAGGGGTATTAAGGAGGGTGCCGCCAATGCAATAATAATAAAGCCTGATCAAATAGGCACATTGTCAAGGGCCTGGGAGGCCGTTAGGCTAGCCGTGTCCAATGGCTATGTACCAGTGGTGTCCCACAGATCCGGAGATACTGAGTATGATACACTGGCCCACATTGCCGTTGGATTTGAAGCGCCAATAATTAAGAGCGGCGTCCTTGGCGGTGAGAGGATTACTAAACTCAATGAGCTGATTAGGATTCAGGACTACATGGGTAAAGCCGCCAGGATGAATCAATTACTTACACAAAGGTTTAAACGTTGAACCACAACCTCAACGCCTAGTACCGGTGGTGAAATACTTATTAATCCAAACTTTCTCCGTAATTCACAATGGGTGAAGAACGTAAGGAAGTACATGATGAAGGATTAGCACCAGTACCTGCGCAAGAGGAGCTGTTAATGGCCATTGAGAAATACCTAGCTGCTGGCGTTAGACTTGGCACAAGGGTATCCAACGCATACCTGCAGAGAAGGGGCTTTGTGTTCTCCGTTAGGCCTGATGGACTCAGGATCCTTAATCTAAGGAAGATTGATGAGAGGATTAGGATTGCTGCCAAGATGATCACCATGTACAACCCGGAGAGAGTTGTTGCCTACTCAGCGAAGCCCTACGGTTTTAAGCCAGTGGAGATGTTTTGCAAGTTTGTTAAGTGCAGGGCAATAACTGGCAGGTTCATACCAGGTACGTTTACAAATCCGAATCTCAACCACTACATAGAGACCGATCTATTGATATCCACGGATCCAAAGGCCGATACCCAGGCAATAGAGGAGACGGCTAGGATGGGCATACCTGTCATTGCGCTTGTTGATACAGACACACCCATATCATACGTAGACTTAATAATACCATGCAATAACAAGGGAAGAAGGAGCCTAGCCCTAATCTTCTGGTTATTGGCTAGACAGGTACTTAGGATTAGAGGCGAGCTGAAGGAGAATGAAGACCTTCCAGTGCCACCTGAGGAATTCGAGGTCAAGGTATCGATTGAGGGCGTCCCTCAATAACTTTTCTCTACAAAATTCTCATCATAATAGGTACTAAGTACCAGCTATACAATGGAGGTAAGAACACAAGGTAACAGTCACCTCATGTAAGTATAGCAGTAAGTGTTTTTACTCCCTGGGTTTAGTATTTACCTCTGTATGGCTCGTGTGCGTAAGCCAGCAGTTGCAGGCGCCTTTTATGAGGCGGATAGGGATAGATTAGTTAAGCAGATAGAATGGGCAATAAACCATCAATTGGGACCTGGCCAATTAACTAAGCAACCCCGCGAGGGGTATAAGGCAGTACCGATTGTAATTGTGCCACATGCTGGTTATGTTTATTCAGGCCCCATAGCGGCAATGTCCTTCGCCGAGATCTACAGGTTTCATAACCCAAGGACCTTCATACTAATAGGTCCTAATCACTATGGGATTGGTGCGCCAGTGGCCATATACCCTGATGGCGCTTGGGAGACTCCGCTTGGTTCTCTCGAGATCGACTCAGAAATTGCCAAGGACTTAATGAGCAGGGTTAAGTACCTGGAACCTGATGTTTATGCCTTCGCGCAGGAGCACTCGCTTGAGGTTCAATTACCCTTTATCCAATACATGTTTAGTAATAACGTGAAGATAGTCCCAATAATAATCTGGAGGCAAACTAGGGAAGTTGCCAGGGATCTCGGTAATGCAATAGCCGATATCATATCAAGTCATGAACTTGGCTCCATAGTCTATGTAGCCTCAAGCGATTGGAATCATTATGAACCTCATGAAATAACGACAGAAAAGGACATGAGGGCCATTGACCCTGTGCTTAGGCTTGATGATGACTCTTTCTTCGACACTATAGAGCGTTTTGACGTGTCAGCCTGTGGTTATGGCGCCATAGCCACCGCGATAGTTGCTGCCAAGAGACTTGATGTTAAGAACGTGGTTTTATTGAGACACGCAACCTCAGGCGACACCAGCGGCTACACCCTTGAAACAGTGGGTTACGCGTCAATAGCATTTTTCCTCTGACCCGTTATTAATTAATCAAAATACTTAATTCCTTTATTTCCCTAGGTTTTATCTTAGTGATTTGTATGAGCGCCCTAAGGATATTCTTCGAGGTATTACTGATAATAGTAGCCCTTGCCCTAATCTATACAATAGTCGAGCCATTTAAGGCGGAGTTGAAGGCCTATATATTTAATATTGGTAATAGGCAAATAGGCGAGTTGCTGTATATTATAGGCTATATAATTTATAAACTGGGTTATTTATCATACACGCTACTAAAAACCATAGCTTTATACTCTTACCAAGCAATACAGTATTTTTTAAGTAATTCAGGGCTAAAGTAAATTATAGTATTACTTAGGTGAGGTGCGTATGTCAATCACTTCCTCTTTCTATGAAAAAGAGAAAGATTTAAATAGAAAGAGGATAAAATAAAGAACTTAATGAGTATCATACAGCCAAGGGAAGTGAAGACTTGGAAGGATGAGTTAAAGGATGTTCTTGTGAAGCATGTTAGGGATCCATTTAAGGACAAGATAGATGAGTACCTGGGTTTCCTCGATACTCTTTATGATAGGTGGTGGAACGGTGACATTAAAACCAGGGAGTACTACGCATACCACATGGCCCTCCTCATGGCGAAATCTGACAAGCCAAACGTGATTAAGGCCAAGCTTAATAGTTACTATGCTTACCTGGTTTACAAGGGCTATGTATCGGCTTACAGGTTAATGAAGGATAAGTACGTGGCTGGCGGTGAATCAATATACACTTGGTTACGTATGTACAGAAAGGTAGTTGGATAAGTACATGCTAAATAGGTCTAAGGTCTAAAACTTACCTTTATTCTGTAACACGCTGTATGCATACTCATACACTAAATCAACCACTTTATCAGCATCTATGTACGTTGTGTCAATGACAAGGTCGAATGGTGATAGGTCGTTTATATCGATTCCATATATCGCCAGGTACCTCCTCCTATTTGATTCCTCGCGAATCCTTATCTCGCTAATTGCATCAGTGATTGACTTACCATCCCTAGTGGATAGTCTCTGAGCCCTAACCCTGGTATCAGCCTTTAGGTAAATACGTACATCAGCCAAATCCCTAAGCAGCCAAGCAGCCAAGTGCCCCTCAATCACGACGTTGCCCCTCCTGGCTTCCCTTATGGACTCCTCGTCAATAGCCTTATCAATACTAAAGTCCGTTTCGGCAATCCTATGGAGCTCCACGAGGGATACGCCTCTCTCAATGGCAATCCTCCTGAATAATTCACCAATTGACACAAACCGATAATTCAATTTACCGGCTAGTTTCCTCGCAACCGTAGTCTTACCACTCGCAGCCTGTCCACTTACAGCAATAATACCCATTAGGGTCACGTTTATGAAAGCCTTACGGCAGTCCTTAGGGCTAGGGCTAGGCATCTATGACAAATATAGCTGCCATAGGGTCTTGAAATTGTTGAGCCAGGCACGTGCTCGGTTTTAATCCTAGTTTCATTAATGCCATTCAATGGCCTACCACAAATGGCGCACTTGGGCTTTGACGCAAACCTCTTGCCATAGTGTACCACACGTTGACCACCAGGTGTCTTCTTGGAGATCCTCCTCAATTTCCTGGATCTCAATGCTGGTCTTGGCATAATTGTTTCGTCAATATACCATGGGTTTTTAATTTTTACTTGGCGTCAACATACCTATGAGACTCAGGACCAGGCTTGGCAATGCCTAGGGATAGGTATTTATTCATTTCATCATTACTTAGTACGACCACATGGGACTTCCTCAAGGCTAATTCCACCTCCTTCTCCGTAGCGTTGACCCAATTGATGCGGGTAATCATGGACCTAGTCACGGCTAAGAGAACACCGTTCTCACCACGGATCCTATACGCCACCCTCTGAAGTTCATAAAGCAATCTATTTACCCTGTCCTTCTTGGACATTGCCATCACCACAGCAGTCTCGATGCTTCTGGTCTCGAATATAGTCATTAGCACAATCTCAATTATCTTATTTATTCTGTCAGGAACACCGATTATCGAGTTCCTTAACTCAATCCTGCACCTAGGCACGTTAAGACCCAGCGCCCTATATAACCTCCAAGTTTCACCCTTAGCCCGTCTCTCCTTATCAACAATACCGCCAATAATAAATGTGGAGAACCCCGCAATCATGGACTCATTAAGTATACAATCGCCCTCTGGATCAAGCATAACAGCGTCCCCATTTATGTTTGGTCCATAACTCCTAATAATTACCCTGTGGTTAAATCCTCTGGCGAATTTATTGAGATTATTTAGGAATTCACTGGATGCACTTGTCAGCTCCAGGTTGGTGTCCCAGAGGTACTTCCGTATCGTGCTTATTGAGGCAAGTACCTGTTCCACAAGTTCATTCTTCTCAGATTTAGTGTGTTTGTCCCAGAGGGATAGGTCGATTATGAAGTGGGGTTTCCTGGGAATATCTATTAGTAGGTCCATTGATGCAATGCAGTCACTTGGCTTAGTTAAATACGCGTCACATGGAACCCCCTCCATTGAGGATAATAATACCTCAAGGTCATTAATCCTTGAAATAATTGTGCTGCCGAAGCCACCGAGGCATAATGCATATCTACCTAGTAGTAGATTTACTGCAATGCACTGCGGTAGGTAGTAATTACACTTAAGCCTGCGTGGTACACACAACCTGCGTATTCCTAAACCTCTTAGTAATTCCAGTAATTGCTTACCGAGTATCATTACGGCTGAGGGTAGCTAAAATTAATTTAGGGTTTAAATCCTTATTGATATACTGTGAGCACTGAATTACCCCTGTGCGATAACCATGCGCACACAAACCCAGTCATTGGTATTGGACCAAGGGAATTGGCCAGGAGGTTTCGTAGAGAGGGCGGCAAGTTCATAGTAATAGTGGCGCTCCTAACCTGGAGCCTTGGGCTAATGCCTGGCGATCTTGATAGTGTTAGGAAGATGTATGACATAACGGTGGAGTCGGCGAGGATCGTTAATGAGGAGGGCATCAAGGCCGTGGCAGTCGTTGGTGTACACCCAGCTGAGGCCTATGAATTACTTAGTAGGGGTTGGTTAAGGGAGGATGTGCGTAGGTTCATGGAGAAGAGCATTGACCTAGCGGCTAAATATATCAAGGAAGGTAAGGCAGTGGGTATTGGGGAGATCGGCAGGCCCCATTGGGATGTACCCAACGATATTACTGAGTTCTTTAATGAAATATTAATGTACGGGTTTAATGTCGCCAAGGACATCAATGCGGTGATTCACCTACACCTGGAGAGAAACGGCATTAGTACTGCATCATCAATAATAAGCATGGTTAGGAAAGTAGGTAATAAGCCTTGCAGTGTCATCATGCACCACGCAGAGCCAGTGACAATCGACATCGCAAGTGAGAGTAATGTTATGCCGTCAATACCCATGGGTAGGAAGGGTGAGTTTGAGGAGGCCATTAAACATGGACCAAAGTTCGTTGTTGAGAGTGATTTCATGGATGACCCAAAGAGACCAGGTGCCGTAATACCACCATGGACGTTGATTAGGAAATTAAGGAATTACGTGAGTAATGGAGTCATTAATGAGGACTTCCTTCATAGGATTTGCATGGATAATATTAATAGGGTGTACGGCATAGTTTATTGAGTTAAATAACGCATGGTGAACAGACACCAAGAACTTTTAAAGGGTGCATGCTCAATGGCTTGGATGAGTGGCGAGGAGAGGGCGTTAATTGAGAGGATGTACAGGAGGATGTTGATGTCGCGTGCCAAGGAATCATTAATCAGCAACCTCCGGCAAAAAATGTGTCCAAGTGGCATTATTGCACTTAGTGGTAATAATTTTAATTCATCAATCAGGGAGTGCCTTGCATCTGTAATTGATTTTTACGCTGACTGGTGCATACCCTGTAAGATAATGGAGCCAATACTGAATAAGTTATCCCAGGTATTCGCAGGTCAGGTATTCTTTGGACGTATCAATGTTGATGAGTACCCCGAAATAGCCGCTGAATACGGGGTCATGTCCATACCGACTACAATATTGTTCAGGAATAGTGAAGAGGTTTACAGGATAATTGGTGCCGTCGACTTCAACACAATGAAGAGGTACATCGAGTTTTATCTGGGCATTGGAGGATCCACCCGGTAAATTATTTTATTTGTGATGTTCAAGTCTACCCATTACATTATTTGGCATTACAATTAGGTTAATTTAATAGTTTAATTTTTATTTCCCCAGAGATACTTATTCATTTTTCATTAGTTTCCCGAACTATCTAAGCTAGGTATTTACTTCATTAATTATTAACCGTCTACCGTCCTGCGCGGGTAGTATAAACGTTAATTTATAACTATCTCCAAAAAATATCACACTGACGTCATTACCGAGGTGGAACTCACCATCAATACCGGCTAGTATACAATTTTCACAGCCTTTGGCATCGTCAAGCATGTTCCTGAATACGTTAATGGCATCCTTGCCGTTAATCACCACAGAGATCACAATACCTGCGTGATCCCCATGTACGTGGTGATCAATCTTTGCATTATACTTAGTCTTTAGGGAATCCATGAACTCACCCAGTTCCTCAATGACTTCCTTGGGTAATTCCGTTAATTGGTGGTGATGTTCGTGTTTCTCCTCGATTTCTCCCTCTTCACTTTCCTCATTATCCTCAACGCCGCTGAAACCAAAGGTCATGCTAATGATTAATTCAAGCTCATCATTCTGGGCAATCCTTTCAATCTCCTTACCTAATCTACGCCACTCCTCAAAACCAAGCTTTATCTGCATCATATTAACACCATGCCCTGGAAGCCTATTAATAAATCCTTTTGTCTATTGTAATATTACGTGTATATTGTGATATCGCGGTAGCGCTATTAATTATGAGGAATATTTACTTAATCCAATTTAATAGTTAATATATTTATTAATGCGTGAATTCTATGTAGATTCATGATAAAACTAAGTATAATAAGAATAAAACTTAAAAAGATCCTTATGCACATAATTCGTGCCCGCTAAAAACCTAGAAATCGAACCAGTTGACCTATGGAGACTACTAAGGGCCTCTGGCATAAAATATGTCAAGTTCATAATAGTTGACATAAATGGCATACCAAGATCAGAAATAGTACCCATAGACATGGCCAAGGACCTCTTTATCGATGGAATGCCCTTTGATGCCTCCTCAATACCCCTGTACTCAACGGTAAATAGAAGTGACTTCGTCGCCTATGTGGATCCAAGGGCGGTATATATAGAGCATTGGCAGGATGGTAAGGTGGCTGACGTATTCACGACAATATCTGACATATCGGATAAACCCTCACCACTAGACCCAAGGGGGATTCTCAATAATACACTTGAGCAGGTTAGATCGAAGGATTATGACTTCCTCATGGGTGTTGAGGTTGAGTTTTTCGTTGTTAAGGAGGATAATGGTAAGCCCACATTTGCAGATACCGGTGTATACTTCGATGGTTGGAATGTGACTGTGCAGTCACAGTTCATGAAGGAGTTAATAACCGCAATAGCCGAGGCAGGTATTAATTACACGAAGATTCACCATGAAGTAGCCCCAAGCCAGTACGAGATAAATATTGGCGCCTACGACCCACTGAGACTTGCGGACCAGGTAATATACTTCAAGATCATGGCTAAGGACATAGCCCAGAAATACGGCCTAAGGGTGACCTTCATGCCAAAGCCCTTCTGGGGAGTTAACGGTAGTGGTGCCCATACACACATCAGTGTTTGGAAGAATGGCAAGAACCTATTCCTAAGCAATACAGGGAAGATAACCGAGGAGTGCGGCTACGCAATAAGCGCAATACTAAGCAGTGCAAGGGCGTTAAGTAGCTTCGTGGCGCCACTCGTCAATTCATACAAGAGGTTAGTGCCTCACCATGAGGCGCCAACGAGGATCGTGTGGGGTTACGCAAATAGGAGCGCCATGGTCAGGATACCACAGTACAAAATGAGGATCAATAGGTTTGAGTATAGGCACCCAGATCCAAGTATGAATCCGTACCTAGCCTTCGCAGCCATGGTGAAGACTGTAATGAGAGGACTTGAGGAAAGGAGGGAACCGCCATCACCAACCGATGACGTTGCCTATGAATTAACCAACGCCCCAGAAACACCAGCAACCCTAGAAGCAACACTCAGAGAATTCTCCAAGAGCTTCTTAGCCACAGAACTACCAAGCGAGTTGGTAAATGCCTACATAAGGGTTAAGCAGAGTGAGTGGGAGGATTACTTAACTAACGTTGGTCCCTGGGAGAAGACCTGGAACGTAATAACCCAGTGGGAGTATAATAGGTACCTAGTTACTGCATAAAAACAGTTAATAATCTATATCGTTTAAAAATGAGTATATATAATTAACTTATTTATTTACCAAGTACAATATTTTTCACGGCATGATGATAAATAATATAGAGAGTAATGCTTAAAAACTTAGTAGTTTATGTAGTATGTGCCGAGTGACCCGTTAAAACGGTAAATAGAATAAATAGGATGGTAACACTGAGTAAAATAATCCCGGTGCTGGTCATGATTATGCTCACAACAGCAATGACCGCTAAAGCCAATGCGCCACCAAACCTATCAGGGTACCCGCAGACCTCCGTGCCTACATGGCTTGACACAGGCAGTAATGCATGGATGCTCACCGCCGCTACATTGGTCGGCCTTCAAAGCGTGCCTGGTCTAATGCTGCTTTATGGCGGCATGACTAAGCGTAAGTATGCCATAAACACCATGATGATGGTGCTCTACGCCTTCGCGGTAGTACTGATTATTTGGGTGCTGGCGGGTTACATGTTTGCCTTTGGACCGACATTATTGAGGATTAACGGCTTTAATGTATTGGGCATGCCGATACCTGCGTTAACGAGCAGAGTCATCGCAGCCCAGGCCAGCGTACCAACTGCTCAGCAGTATCCAAACATAGCCATGTCAACGTTAATCTTCTTCCAATTCGTTTTCGCTGCAATAACGCCAGCGTTAATTGTAGGCGCCTTAATAGAGAGGATGAATTTTAAGGCCTGGATGCTCTTCGTACCACTATGGTCACTCCTAGTCTATAGCCCAGTGGCCTTTTGGCTCTGGGGCGGCGGTTGGCTCATGCAACTTGGTATTGTTGATTTCTCGGGTGGTTACGTAATACACGTTGATGCTGGTATAGCCGCCTTCGTGGCAGCTGCAATGGTTGGTGAGAGGCTTGTTGAGGAGAGAAGGTTACAACCGCATAATCTAACTCAAGTCGCTGCAGGCCTTGGCCTTGTTTGGCTGGGTTGGAATGGTTTTAATGGTGGTGATCCGTATGGATCAACAATAGATGCAGCAATAGCGGTCATAAATACTAACCTAGCCACGGCCGTGGCTGTGGTCATGTGGATGCTGCTTGATACGTCCTACTTTGGAAAACCTGCATTTACAGGCGCCGTCTCTGGTGCTGTGGCAGGCTTGGTCGGTATAACGCCAGCTGCTGGTTATGTTAATGGAATTGGGGCAATAATAATTGGCGCAATATCAAGTGCAGCCGCCTGGTACTCCCTAAACTTTTTCCAGTTTAGGTCCAGGCTAACTAGGAATATTGATGATGCGTTAGGGGTGTTCTCGGATCACGCGGTTCCCGGGATCATAGGCGGTATACTAACGGGTATCTTCGCAGATCCTAACATTACTAAGTACGTGGATCCAGGACTAAGAGGGGCCCTTTATGGGGATCCATATCAAGTCCTGCTTCAACTCATGGGCGTTGTCATTGTGGTAGTTTATGACGTAGTGATGACTTACCTAATTCTTAAGTTAATAGGCAGGGTAACGCCATTGAAGGCATCGATTGAGGAATTGAGGGTTGGTGATAAAGAGATGCATGGTGAGGTTGCATATGATGAATTTGCCTTTGCAACACAGGGAGATGCGGAGAGAATGGCAGCCGGTGTTGTGGTATCTGTGATTAATAAAATCAATGACGTAAATGATGAGAAGAAATGATATACATTAAGATCAATAATAAATCAAAATAAAATAATAAATTAATCTTGTTGAGATTATTAGAGATTGAAATAAATGCCTAGGGCCGGTCAAAAACTGGGTTCAAGCCTACCTGCACTTGCCCTTAGGTATATTGCCCTAACATTCATCTGCCTCAGTCTTCTTAGCAATTTCATATCACACGTCACAGCAATGCAGCCGTATTCCCTGGATACTGCTACCACTGAATCATCCGGTGAGCCAGTGGTGCTGGCTATTGAGAAATTACTAATGATGTAATTAAGGGCATTACCTGAGGCCTTGGCTATTCCAGGCCTACCTAGTTTACTTAGTTTCATTAACTCATTAAGTATTGGGTATGGGATCACGGGTATTATGGGTGAATCAACAAGTTCAACGACTTGATCAATAATGCGCAAACCCCTTGTGAACATAAGTAGTAACGCGCTGGTATCAAAGACGACACACTCTATTTTCATGCCCATCATTATTTCACTCAAGCACCACATTACCGTCTTTAAGTATTCCGTAACCCACGATCCTCCACCTATTGTTAACCTGTTTCGTGATAACTATCTTGGAGTTCTGCTCCGCCGAGACTGCCTTCCTTAAGGTAACATCGAGTTTACCACCATGAAAGCCCTTGACTATTCCCATGACTGCCGCTGAACCCACATGTATCATGACTATGTCCTTAGGCCTAAATGTCACGTCCTTCAGTGTTGAATTGCTCGGCATTTCAATCCTGTTAAACTCAAGGGTCATTTCACTCCATACTGGCGGTAGTGTGCCTGGCTTACCAACGACACTGCCCACGAGGGAGTCCGCTTTGGTCAGGGCTGGATCAAGCTCAGTGCCTATGCCCACGAGACCACCGGGCCTAGCCTCCTCGATATATTCATTACCAATGGCTATACTGACTATTTTCGTAATTATTGGTTCATACTTATTACCCAATTTTAATCCCGGCCTTATCTCGATCTCATCACTGACCTTTGCGTAGCCCTTTATGACTGTGCCACCAAGCACACCACCAATCAACTTATCCGGTGTAGTACCTGGTTTATTGACGTTGAAGCTCCTGAGTACGAGCATCCTAAAGTCGCCGCTAGAGACTCCCCTGGGAGGTACTAATTGATCAATTAATGATGATATGGCCTCAATATTTATCCTATGCAGTGATGAGACAGGTATTATGGGTGAGTTCCTAGCCCAGGTATTGCCTAAAAACCGCTTGATCTGTTTGTAATTATCAAGGGCTTGTTCCTTACTTACCAAGTCGAGTTTGTTTTGAGCAACTATCAAATTATTAAGGCCCATTATTGTTAATGCCGTGAAGTGCTCCTCAGTCTGGGGCTGAGGTACAGGCATTGAGGCATCCACCACAAGCATTGCAGCATCAATATACGAGATCCCGGATATCATGGTGCTTATTAGAACTTCGTGTCCAGGTACATCAAGTATTGACACCTTCCTCTTTAGTACTGGTTCATCGCCGTTGGGGCACTTACCATCCTTAAGCAAGCCATCACTAATGATCCTAAACTCGCCCTCCATTGACTGGCACTCATAAAGCCCAATGGTTATGTAACCAAGCTTAACAGTCATGGCCCTCTTAATCTCCTCACTATACCTAGCAACCCAGACGCCACTCAGGGCATGAACTAGGGTTGTTTTACCATGATCCACATGACCAGCAGTCGCAATAATTGCATCTGGGTAAATATATCCGCTCATTTAAACCGTACTGACAATTAAGGGTTTATAAACAGTACTTGAATCCTGCCGTTCATGGTGGGACACAGTCCCATGGACACTCCCCTTTTTTAGCATAGAATTGAGCCAACCATCCCGCAAACGAGCAACCCTGGATTTCAAGCATTGTGTAAATAATCAAATAACATGATTAATTGGACAGAATAAACAGCAAGGTTTATACGTAAGGCCTGCATAACAAACATGGTTGCGTACCCAACCACGGTCTATCAACCGGGCGAGCCCGGCGACGGCTCGCCTGAGGAAACTCCCCCAAGTTACCGTGGGTCCCTGCGGGGCAACCCGCCGACCGAGAGGTCGCCAAGGGACTACGGCCCAAATAGGGGCCTGTGATCTCCACGGGTGAGGCCCGGGTAGGGCCTTAGACAAATGCCACAGGAGGGGGGTTATGCCGTGGTTGGGTACGCAACCGGCCATTTCTCTCTTTATTTGGTGAGGCGGTGGAGGAAATTAAAGGATTAAGGGAGAAAGAAATGAAAAATTGTTTTGATTTTGAGTTCGTGATTTACGTTGATATTTTACCTATCACTTCTTTTCTGTCTTCTCTTCCTTCTTCTCTCCTTCCTTCTTCTTGGACTTCTTAGACATACTACCTTGGCTTTATTTTATGTTCCTTATAAAGGTTGCAACCAAATTTGAGGCATAAAAGTTAGATTGCAGTGGGTTTTTGTATTTCGTTCTATCATTACGTGCTTAATAAAGTAGTGTTTCTCCTATTTCGTAAGTCCTTATGTGGATTTTTATGAATTTTGTGACATTAAACCGTTGATTAATGCCTCTTATTTTCTTGTGTTCTCTTTCTCTTTTATCCATTTAGTTAATTAATGCTTTATGATTTATTGCCCTAAAGGCCATTATGCTTAGTGACTTTTTAAGGAGAAACTGGTATTGGGTTTTGGGTATTCTAGTGTCTCTTTTCTTGTTTATAATAAATCCGGTGTTGTTTGTAATAGTACTTGTTGCAATTCTAGCTATTTATTTTCTTGTTTTTAGACGTAGAAAGCCTAGGGAAAGTACAAAGGATACCACTACAACAGTTAGGATACTGAGGAGTTATGCCGTTGGTAGTGCCAGTGATGTGAGGTTAAGTAAGGTTTGTTTTAGTATTGGTGTTGGTGATGGTATTATTCGTGTTAGTGATAGGTGGGTCTCGGCATTGTCCATTAGTACCCTGGATTTATCCATACTGCGTGAGGTTCTTAATCTTGGAGCTATTATTAGTGATGGTAATAGTCATTACTTGGTTATCTATGGTGATAATATTGATGATGTATTCGTTAGGCTCAACACGGCGGTTGAGCTATTCAGGTCCAGAAATGTGTTATTTAGGCAGTTATCATCATCTGAATTAATTAAGAAGGTGATTTTCAGATGGATGAGTTAAGTGAGAGGGGTAGGGAGTTGCTTAGGAGGGTTTTGAGCAGGGGTAGGGTTGCCTATGACTCATTGAGTGAGGATGAGAGAAGAGCCGTTGATGAACTGGTGAAACTTGGCTATGTGAAGTTATACCTTGAGCTAAATAGTGGGAGAATTGCTGATGCACTGAGGGTAGTTGGTTACAGTGGCGTTATCCACCGTAAATTCAGGCGTAATTACCTATGTCTTGCCCTGGCGCTGGTGGTGCCATTAGTACTACTGTACCTTTCAATAAGGTCCTTCACTATGGGTTACGCACCTGTTGGTATATTCTTCCTGCTAATTGACGTTGGTATTACATACATAGCCTACCTACTGTTACGTAAGCACTGCTTTTAGTGTAATTGATTTTAAATGGAGGTTAGATCCTGAGTATCCTAATACTATAGTCATTATACGTGTCTATGACCCCATGGGTCAGAAGGACAAGGTCACCCTTAGCTATTGAACCGCTCCTTATTAATTGATTCAAGGTTTCCCGCTCACCCTCATCATAATCCTTAATATCCCCGATGAATATAGGTTCCACACCCCAATAAAGCCTTAACCTTCTAAGTATCTTTTCATCGCTAACGCCAACGTATGTGGGCACCTTAGGTCTATACCTGGATATTGCCTCGACGAACCTGCCACCCCTTGAGTAAATAACTATCTTCGCCCCAATATCCTCAGCCAATTGTACAATACCCAGGGCAAGCCTATCAGTTAGATTCACCATGACTTCCCTATTAACGTGTACCTCATCCTCATACTCACCGGCAACCCTCCTCAACCACTGCACGGCATCAATGGGGTACTTACCCACAGCAGTTTCGCCCGTCAGTAATAATGAGTCCACGCCTTCTATTACGGCATTCGTTATATCCACGACCTCGGCCCTAGTGGGCACAGGTTGCTCGATCATAGACTCCAATAATTGCGTGGCAACCATCACGGGTTTACCGCACTTCTGCGACTCCCTAATTATTGAACTTTGTATCCTCGGTATCTCCTCCAGGTCAAAGTGCATTCCAAGATCACCCCTAGCCACCATCACATAATCACTTGCGCAAACGACATCCTTCATGTTCCTAACGGCGTCTGGACCCTCAATCTTAGCCACAAGTCTCACCCAATCACCGCCAATCCTTCTTAATTCCGCTCTAACCTCCTCGACATCATCAGAGTTCCTAACATGGCTCACGCCCACGTAATCCATGTCAATGCTCACAGCGAACTTGAGGGCCTCTCTATCATAATCATCAAGTATTGGTATTGGGTAATCCTTACCCTTAATTACTATGGCCTTTTCCTGCATTATGGTTCCAGAGGTTAATGCCGTGAGGATCGCCCTATTTCCAGAAACCTTTTCTACGCGTAGTCTTAACCTGCCGTCATTCATGACTATTACGTCATCAATCGTTATCACCCTAAAGAATGAGGAATTGGGTACTGGTACAAAGTTACCACCGGACTTATCATCAAGCCTAAACTCAATGGAATCACCTGTATTAATCGTAATGGGTCTCATATCCCCTGTCCTAATGCCTGGTCCTCTTAGGTCACCTAGTACTGTGATGTCACTCCTAAATTCCCTGGCACTCATCACCCTGGTTCTCCATTCCTCAGTGTTGCCGTGTGAGAAGTTTATTCTAATTCCATCAATATACTTAATTAGTTCCCTCAATGTATCGGGTTTCTCCGAGGCGGGGCCAATTGTTGCGACGATCTTTACCTTACCCACGATTATGGTTCCGTGATTCAATATATAAACCTTAGGAGAACACTGGGTTTAACTGGGTTTTCTCTAGTGGATTGAGGTTCAAGCTCGGAGTAAATACAATGAACCACCTAGTAATACTTATGTGGATCTCTGTCTCTTAGGGATTAAGGTATTTGGTGATTTGCATTGCCTAGGCTTGATGTTCCTCCACGTATAGGGCTACGAGGAGGATCAGCAGTGCTTCAATGGGGAAACGAGGAATTTGAAATACCTAAGCTCAAGCATGGTGTCCTGTTTCTAATGAGTGGGTATGTGGGCTCGCAGATCCATGGTTGCGAGTATAGACTACACCTTGATTATATGAGGGGTAGGATTGTTAATGACAGTATAATTGATGGCCTTCAGGAGCATTCAAGGCAGCTCGGGGTGAATGAGGAGGGACTTGGGCTTGAGCTTGGTTGGAACCCGGTCATAGTGAACCGTGGCGAGGAGGGCGTTTATTTCTTTAATTCTAAAATGAATAACTGGATTGGTCGTGTAGATTTTGGAAAACCGTTTGTTCAGGAGGTGTCGCTTGTAATGATTAGGAGGAACGTGCCAATACTCGGTCTTCCTGACCTAATTATAAACCTTGACGGTAAGCCCGCGTACATAATAGAATTAAAGACGACGAGTAATCCAGCGAACATAAGGACCATTAGGGGTAGGGAGGCATTGCAGTGCGAGTCCTATTTTCACATGGTGAATTACCTGGGGTTTAAACCACGGGGTGCTGCCATTATAAAGATTGTTAGGGGTTCGGAATTCCGAATAATTGATAATATCGACTTAATAATTAAGCGCCTAGAAGATGATGAAGGTTCGGTTCAGTTAATGAAATATGTTACCATTCACAGGATTAGGGTTAGGGAGTTCAATGACTTTCTTAGGGATGTGGATTACGCACTTGAGTACTGGCTCGGACTTAGAAATCCTAAGGCATCACCAAATAGGGGCCTTTGTTCCTTTTGTGAGCATAGGGGGTATTGCCCATACAGCGTTGTTAGGTGATTCTCGGTAATGAAAGCAGTAATATCACGCACACATATATTATTGGCGTTATTATTAATAATATTAGTAGGGAGGGTATAAACGCATAGATAAGGCCTAGAAATGCCTCAATAATTGTTAGCCAAGCCCACGTTGTCCTAAATGCCTTGCCCAAGCACGCCACATGGCCAAAGAGATGTGGACAGTTAACCACCTTTCTTAGGTTCGTATTTACGGAACCCTCAATAATCCTAACCTCGCCATTAACCTGAATACCTGCATGGGCCAATAGCTTTAGTAACGATGTGGAGTATTTAGTGAAACTAACGCCGTTATGAAATAATAGGTCTATCCTGATCCTCCTCACTATCTCTGCAAGGCTCATTGACTGGGTAAGCCCTTCACCAAGTTCTGAGGCAAGGGTCCTTTTAATGCTGAGGAAATTAACCATGCCTATTGGTTCACCGGTCCTTGTGTCAAAGGGCGATATTGAGCCACCAGGTAATTCAAGAGATGATGGGTATGGCACCAACACATCCGTGATCCCCATACCATCATCACTCACGGCAAGGTTGAGCAGCCTAATGCTTGGTGCGAAATCCATTATTCTCCAAGTATTGCTCAATGAAGGTACGTAGTCCCTAAAGAATTGTATTACGGACTTATCATCTTTAACAAAATACATCGTTACATACGCATAAAAACCCTTTGATAATACTGTTACTTGTCTCAATGCATTCATTATGATTAAATCCATGGATAATGGGCAAGAATCACCCGTGCGGGAATGCCTTGTTATTTCATGAATAATCAAGGTTCTGTCTCTCAATCCAATTATTGATACAATGAGCAGTATTACGAAGATTATGATTCCAATTATGAATTGATTTATTGAATATATCATTACTTAGTAATAATCGCATTCTCTTTTTAAATTATTTTATCATATTCCTTCAGCACTAATTTATAATGGTTTATCATTGTAAATAAAGCATAAAGTTTATAAATTATAATATGCGGCATTTGTCGATGAACTTTACCGTTGATAAAATAATAAAGAGGGAACCGTTTATAATAAATGGAAACGCCAACATTAAGGATGCGATTAACACAATGAGTAAGGAGAATATAGGACTACTTGTTATTGTTAATGATGCTGGTAAGCCAATTGGAGTTATCTCCGAGAGGGATATAATCAGGGCGTTAGCCCGTGGTAAGGACCTAAATACCAAGGTTACCGAGGTTGGCGTGGTGGGAAGGCTAGTAACGGTAAGCCCTAGTGACAGCATTTACAGGGCTGCATTATTGATGAATGACCACAAAATAAGGCATTTAGTGGTTATGGATGGGGATAAATTACGCGGCGTTATCTCCATTAGAGACATAATTAGTGAGGAGAGGATTATTTCGAGATTTGCCGAGCTAGCTGAAGCCAAGGCTATTGATGCTGAGATCAGTGGCGCTGACTGAAAGGTTTAATAAGGTAATAGTAATTATTAAAAATGATGAGTATTCTTAGGAAGTGAAATGGAGGAATTTAAGTCGAAGGCTGAAGAGTTATATGGCGATTTCCTGAGGGAGGTTAGGGAAATTGAGAAGAAATGGCAAAGGGAATGGTACGAGAGGGGTGTCTTTAATGCTGACCCGATACTCAATAAGCCTAAGTACTTCATTACTGTGCCATACCCATACGTATCAGGTTCGCCGCACATCGGACATGGCAGGACCTTCACGATAGGCGACATAATAGCCAGGTACAAAAGGGCCAGGGGCTTCAATGTATTATTCCCAATAGCATGGCACATAACAGGTACGCCGATACAGTCAGTGGCTGATAGGATAATGAAGGGTGACCCGGAGGATATAAGGCTCTATTCCTGGTACGTGAGTCTGTACATAGATGATCCCAGTAAGGTTAAGGAAGTATTGGGTACATTTACGAATCCCTGGAACATAGCTAAATTCTTCGCCTCAGTTTATATCAGGGATTTTATGTCCATGGGTTATTCCATGGATTTCAGGAGGCAGTTCACGACTGGTGACCCGGACTATAATGCATTCATTATTTGGCAGTACTACAAGCTGAGGGAGACCGGTTATATAACACAGGGTAGCCACGTAGTGCTCTACTCACCTGATGAGAACCAGGCAGTGGGTGAACACGATATTAGGGGTGGGGATGAAATAACGATTGATATACTTGAATTCAACCTAGTGAAGTTCAACCTAGAGGGTTCCAATGAGTACCTAGTTGCGGCTACGTTAAGGCCTGAGACCATTTACGGTATCACGAATGTGTGGGTCCACCCAAACATTGATTATGTAATTGCCAACATCAATGGCGAGAGGTGGGTAGTGTCGAAACCAGCGGCTTGGAAATTAAGCTACCAGGGCTATGATGTTAAGGTGATAGGTTCGATACGCGGTGAGGAATTAATAGGTAAGTATGTGGTAGCGCCGCTCATTAATAGGAGGGTGCCCATACTACCTGCGTCCTTTGTTGATGAGAACACAGGCACCGGCATTGTCTATAGTGTGCCTGCCCACGCGCCATATGACTACGTAGCCCTAATGGATCTCAAGAGGGATGAGAAAACGTTAAGTAGGTATGGCATTAAGGAGTTAGTTGAGTCCATAGAGCCTATAAGCATTATTAAATTGCCGAATTACGGTAAGTATCCGGCTAAGGATGCAATTGAGAAACTGGGTGTTAAGGATCAAAGTGATAGGGAGAAGCTTGATGAGGCAACCAGAATTGTGTACAGGGAGGAGTTCTACAACGGTACTATGAAGGAGAATACATTATTCCCTGGGTTAAGTGTTAATGAGGCTAGGGAGAGGACGATAAAGGCACTGAGCGAGCAGGGTGCATGGGGTAAGATATATGAATTGGAGCCTAGGAAAGTATTTACGAGAAGCGGCAACCCTGTGATTGCCGCGGTAATTAAGGACCAGTGGTTCCTTAATTATGGCAATCCTGAGTGGAAGACCAAGGCATTTAAGTGCCTGGGCTCCATGAGGATAATACCCGAGAGGTACAGAAAGAACTTTGAGGGCATTTTTAATTGGTTGTCCATGAGGCCGTGCGCCAGGAAAAGAGGGCTAGGTACTAGATTGCCCTGGGACCCTGACTGGATCATTGAGTCCTTAAGTGACTCAACAATATACATGGCCTATTACACAATTGCGCACAGGATTAAATCAAGTGGTCTCGATAAAAGGCTTGGTGACTTCGCCAAGCGTGTGGTAGAGAGTAGGGGGACAGATAGTGAGTCGCTGAATGCAATAATGGCCTTCTTTAACTACGTATTCTTAGGCAAGGGTGATCCGGGTAATGTGGCTGAGCTATTCGATGTTGACAGGGAGTTTATTGAGGGCATGAGGAGGGAATTTGATTATTGGTACCCTGTTGATGAGAGGCATAGCGGGCCTGACTTAATTGGTAGCCACCTAAGCTTCTTTGTATTTCACCATGTAGCGATATTCCCAGAGAAGCACTGGCCGAGATCGATGACTTTCAATGAATACGTTATTAGGGAGGGCATGAAGATGAGTAGGTCACTGGGCAACGTCCTTCCATTACCCTACATACCCAAGCACTACAGTACTGATTTGACAAGGTTATACCTAGCCTCGGTTACAGATTTAGACGCCACACTTGATTGGAGGGAGGATGATGTAGCCAGCACAGCAGGTAGGTTAATGAGGTTCTGGAGCCTCGTTAATGGTATAATTAAGGAGGGCAAGCCGTCTAGGGGGATTGATATTAAGCATTCATCGATAGTTACGCAGTGGTTGATCTCCAAGGTGAATAAGGCAATACGTGATTCAACAATTGATATGGAAAATGAGAACATAAGGGGTTACTCACTTAAGGCGTTTTTCGACATACTCTCATCGGTTGAGAAATACCTGGATATTACCAATGCGATAGGTATTAACAAAGATGAAATAAAGTGGGTTCTTTGGTATGTCATTGAGCGTTGGGTCAAACTACTGCAACCAGTCATACCACACATGGCTGAGGAACTATGGCATAGAATGGGCAATAATACCTTCATTTCACTTGAACCCTGGCCTGAGTATGAAGAGGCATTAATAAATGACGAGTTAGACGTAGCGCTGGACCTGATTGAGAGAGCCATAGAGGATGTTCAGGAAATCCTTAGGGTTACTAAGATAACGCCAAGGGCAGTGCACCTATACGTTGGTCCACCCAATGAGTACTACCAAGTAGTTAATGAGACTATTAGGTTAATTAATGAGGGTAAGACGATGGGTGAAACAATAAGGGCTATTGTCAGTAAACCAGAGTATAGGCGCATGGCAGATAGGGTGGCTAACCTAGTCTCTAAGGTTGTTGATGGGACGATACCGAGGAGGATAGTAAGTAGGGAGATGGAGCTAAGGGTCTTCAGGGAATTGAGCAATTACATTAGGTCCAGGATCGGCACTGAGGTGGTTGTTCAAGACGCGACAAGCCCAACTTACGACCCAAGCAATAGGGCCAGGAACTCACTGCCCGGTAGACCCGCCATACATGTGGAGGCCCTGAAGGAAGATTAA